>NZ_BAAAPZ010000017.1:391193-394909 GCF_039531405.1 Brevibacterium salitolerans
CCTCATCGTTGTCCAGCACATCCACCGTCACCGGGCCACGCGGGTTGTTCAACGACTCATCGTTGTTCGCCTCCGGCATCACCGGGTCTTCATCAACGTATGTGATGTGTACATCCGCATAGGTTTCGTTGCCGTGGGCATCGTCAACCGTGTAGCGGATATCCGTCGGCTGGCCGTCAAAGCCCTCCTCGGGCGTGAAGGTGATCGAACCATCCTCGTTCACCGTCCACGCACCCTCACCAGGAACCGTGAGCTCCTTCACCGGCTCACCGGACTCAGGATCAGTGATATTCACCGTTGAGGGATCGAGATCAGCCGAATCATTGTCAAGCACATCCACAGTTACTGCTTCACCACGCGGGTTATTCAGCGACTCGTCGTCCTCAGCCATCGGCAGATAGTCAATCTCGACAGTGGCGCCGGTCTCGTTGCCATTGACATCCTCGACCGTGTAATCAATCGGCGTCGGGTCACCCGTGAAACCGTCCTCAGGCGTGAAGGTGATCGACCCATCGTCGTTCACCGTCCACACACCCTCACCAGGAACCACCAGCTCCTTCACCGGCTCACCGGACTCAGGATCAGTGATATTCACCGTTGAGGGATCGAGATCGCCCTCATCGTTCTCAAGGACCTGCACCATCACCGGGTCACCCTGCGGGTTGTCCTCGGACAGGTCGTCGTGCGCCTGCGGCGGATCCACATAGGTGACAACCACATTCGCCGTCACCTCGTTGCCCTCAGTGTCCTGAACCGTGTAAGCGATATCCGTCGGCTGACCCTCAAAGCCCTCCTCCGGAGTGAACGTGATCGACCCATCGTCGTTCACCGTCCACACACCCTCACCAGGAACCGTGAGCTCCTTCACCGGATTACCATCCGGATCCGTGATGTTCACCGTGGACGGGTCCAAGTTGTCAGAGTCGTTCTCCAGCACATTCAGCGTGACAGCTTCACCACGCGGGTTGTCCAACGACTCATCATCAGACGCCTCAGGCAGATACGTCACGACAACATTCGCGCCCGTCTCATTACCCTCAGTGTCCTCAACCGTGTACGCCACCGGCGTCGGATTACCCAAGAAACCCTCCTCAGGCGTGAACGTAATCGCACCCGTCTCCGGATCCACCGTCCACACACCCTCACCAGGAACCGTGAGCTCCTTCACCGGATTACCATCCGGATCAGTCAGGTTCACCGTCGTCGGATCCAGATCACCCGAATCATTCGCCAACGGATCAACCGTCACCGTCGAACCAGGCTCATTGTTCAGCGACTCATCATCCGTCGCCGCAGGCGCATCCGGATCCACATAGGTGACAACCACGCCTGCACTGTCCTGGTTGCCGTTCGAGTCCTCCACCGTGTACGTAATCGGCGTCGGATCACCCTCGAAACCATCCTCGGGCGTGAACGTGATCGACCCATCGTCGTTCACCGTCCACACACCCTCACCAGGAACCACCAGCTCCTTGACAGGGTTACCCTCAGGATCGCTGATGTTCACCGTGGAGGGGTCATAATCGCCCTCGTCATTTTCGAGCACGTTCACCGTCACCGGCTCACCAAGGGGGTTATCCAGTGACTCGTCATCGTTGGCTACCGGAGCGTCAGCATCCAGATACGTCACTACGACGTTTGCAGTCACCTCGTTACCGTCGGCATCCTCGACCGTGTACGCGATCGGCGTCGGATCACCCTCGTACCCTTCCTCGGGCGTGAAGGTGATATCACCCGTCTCCGGATCAACCGTCCACGTCCCCTCACCCGGCACCGCGAGTTCCTTCACAGGCTCACCGGAATCAGGATCAGTGATGTTGACGGTTGAGGGAAGAAGCGCACCCTCGTCGTTACTCAAAACGGGCACCCTGACTGCGGTGCCACTCTCGTTGTCCAACGATTCGTCGTCGTTCGCAGCAGGCGGAGTGGCTTCATCAACGTAGGTCACAACGACCTCAGCGCTCGAAACGGTGCCAGCCTCATCTTCAACGGTGTAGCCGATTGGCGTCGGATCACCCTCGAAACCTTCCTCAGGCGTGAAGGTAATCGACCCATCGTCGTTCACCGTCCACACGCCCTTACCCGGAACGGTCAGCTCCTTCACCGGCTCACCGGACTCAGGATCAGTGATATTCACCGTCGACGGATCAAATTCACCCTCGTCATTGCCGAGCACGTCCACCGTCACCGGCTCACCACGAGGGTTGTTCAACGACTCATCGTCGTAGGCCTCTGGCAGGTAGGTCACGATGATGTTCGCGGTGACTTGTTCTCCGTCGGGATCCTCAGCGGTATAGGCAACTGGAGTCGGGTCACCGGTGTAGCCGTCCTCCGGCACGAACGTGACTGAACCGTCCTCGTTCACCGTCCAGACGCCCTCACCTGGAACTGTCAACTCCTTCACCGGCTCACCGGAATCAGGGTCAACGAGGTTCACTGTCGACGGATCGAGGTTTCCAGTGTCATTGTCCAGCACTGGGATCGTAACGGTTTCGCCCACCTCATGCTCATCCGAGCGGTCATCGTTCGCGATCGGCGCGTCTTCGACCTGCGTCTGGACCTGATAGTCCTCCACCTCACCGGAGAATGTCGTCCCGGTGGCGCCAAAGGCCTCACCCGGATCAGCGATCCTCAGGCGCATGAAGGTCGTACTGGCGCCCACTGTCGCGTCACCCGGCACCCGCCAATCGAGGGTGATGGTTTCCTCACCCTCACCACAGGTGACCGTGTTGGAGCGCTCCCCTTCATCGAAGGTCCCGTTGCCGTTCCAGTCAAACCAGCCAGCGACATCGCCAGGCCCCACACACTTGATCTCCGGCGAGGTGAAAGGCTGACCGCGCTTTGCCTCGAGGGAGGCAGGGATGACAATGGAATCCTCGTCATCGGCACCGTTCTGGTCGTCACCCCTTGCGTCGGGACTGAACCGCTGGTTCGCCTCGGGGTCGAGTCGATCGCCAAGCCTGGGAGTAGGCTGGGCGAGAGTCGTGTCGGCCGGAGCACTTCCGAATGCCTGCGTATGCCCCATAGGGAGTTCGCCCCCTTGGAACATCCCGGACGACAACGCTCCGGCATTTCCATAGCTTTCCGGTGCATCACCGAAATCAGCGAAGTGCACCACACCGATGGCCAGCGCCGAGACGGCTCCATTGTTCGACCAGAGCGAGAAGGTGGCCGAATCCACGTTTTCCATCATCGAGACCACGATCGGGCCGCCGGGAGAACCACTACATTGATCCGTGGTTGACATCATCCGGAGGCGTTCATCGTCGTACCGGCTGACCCAGGTGCCGGTGTTACAACCGGGGGTGCGCGTGCGCTCCATGATGCGCCATGTCACGTCGTCCGGATTGTCCGGGGTAGCAGAGATGCTCTCCTGCTGCCCGTTAGGCTGGTAGTTGTTCTGCTCCGCGTCCGCAAAGACGAGGCCCTGCATAGGGTAGGGGCGGCCGTCAACGTCAGCTTCACAGGCCACGTGGAACGACATGTTTCCAGGGTTGCGCGGGTTCTGCCCGTTGGAGATACCAGCGACCAGCTGGTTGTTTCCGCCAGTCCCGCCGATGTTGTAGAGATCGTCCAGGGCGTCACCCTGCCACGAGCCGGAACGATACCGGAACACATCTCCAGCGCCATCGTCAGCCACGATATTGGTGGCTCTTGGGACATTGGGTGGGGGTCATGGGGTGAGTCCGCCGGCGGCGAGGAGCACGCGGAGGCGG
>NZ_BAAAPZ010000018.1:0-26020 GCF_039531405.1 Brevibacterium salitolerans
ACGTCGTCGCGGAACTCCTTGGTGACGTCATCCATCCAGGTGCCCCCAGGTACGCCATCTCCGATGTCACCTATCCGCGCAGCAGACCCCCTGGAGATGGACGCCACCGGCCAGTAGCGCTCAGCTCTCCCTACGCCGCCGACAGGGCGAGGCGCACACACGCCCCCAGGGCACTCGTCGCAAGCTTGCCGAGACCATGCACAGATTCAAGACACCTTGTCTATCATCGATGCATGTCCACTTCCTCGCGGCGAAGCGCCGGACGACTGCGGCGCAGCGATCCGCATGCTCCGGGGATCACGCGCCGCCGCCGCGGCAGCGGGTACTCCTTCACAGCGCCGGACGGTTCCACGATCACGGACCCGGACGAGCGTGCCCGCCTCCGCTCCCTGGCGATCCCGCCGGCCTGGCGCGACGTCTGGATCTGCCCCGACCCGCGCGGCCACATCCAGGCGGCAGGAACCGACGACGCCGGTCGCCGCCAGTACCTCTACCACCCGGCCTGGCACGCGAAGCAAGCGCGGAAGAAGTTCACCCGAGTGCTGCAGGTGGGTCCTGCCCTGCCCACCGCGCGACGCACGGTCACCACCCTCCTGCGCAGCCGCCGCGATGACCTGGAGCACGCCTCGGCGATCGCCTTCCGCATGCTCGACACCTTCGGGATCCGGGTGGGCAACGAGGAGTATGCCGAGGCCAACGGCTCCTACGGGCTCACGACGCTGCGAGCCGAGCACGTACAGGTCTCTCACAAACGGGTGCGCCTGAGCTTCCCCGGCAAATCGCACCAGCACGTGGAGCTCAAGGCCCGCGACCAGGATCTCGCCGCAGCCCTGGCCGATGTGCTGGGGCCGGCAGACGAGCCCGCGCTGCGCTGGCGTGACGACGAGGGGTGGCACGAACTCGGCGCCGCCCAGGTCAACACGTTCCTCCAGGAGGTCACCGGCGTCGAGATGACGGCGAAGGACTTCCGCACCTGGCACGCGACCGTCCGGGCCGCCCGCGCTCTGGCGAGGCGGCACGACCCCGCGGCCTCGCAGACGCGACGGAAGAGGGAGGTGAATGCGGCACTGGACGAGGTCGCCGCCTTCCTGTGCAACACCCGGGCGATCGCGCGGAACTCCTATGTGGACCCGCGAGTCATCGATCGGTTCCTGGGAGGTGAGGTGCTGAAGGCCAAGACCTACCGCAGCGCCGAGCGCCTGCTGCCGGACTTCCTCGGGTGAGGGCGGCTGCCCCGCCGGACGGGTGCGGCCCTGTGTTCACTGCCGGAGGCGATGCGCGTCGAAGCCCGCCGCGTGCGGCACTCCCGCCGCGCGGCCGGTCTGCTCCAGCATCTCCGGGATGAAGTCGGCCGGTGCCGGGTGCCACGGCAGATCCGCGAGATACGCCTCGTGCGCCTCCAGCGACGCCACGGCGGCGGCCACCGCCTCCTCCCCCACCGGAACGCAGACGTTGGGCTCCCGGCCGGTCAGCAGCAGCCACGTGGTGCCCCAGGGTTCCAGGGCCTCCTCTGCGAGGAGCTCGGGGAAGACCCAGCGGTTGTCCGCGTCCCGCACCGCGTCGATCGCGGCAAGCCCCACGGCCCGGTGATCGGCGTGGTCGATGCCCCATCCGACGAACAGCTCACCGGAGCCGGTGACCACCGCATCCGGCCGGAACGTGCGGATCTCACGGGCGATCGCGCGTCTCAGCGGCAGCCCGTACTCCACCATGCCGTCGGGGAAGTCGAGGATCGTCAGCCGCGCGAGCCCCACCGCCTCACCGGCGCGCCTCTGCTCCTGCGCACGCAGCGGTCCGGCCTCCTCCGGCGGCCGCTGCATGCCGGCCTCCCCCGCGGTGAGCAGCAGATATGCGACCTCGATACCGCGTGCCGTCCACTCCGCGACCGCGGCGGAGGTCCCGTACTCCGCGTCGTCCGGATGCGCGACGACCACCAGGATCCGCTCGACGCCGGACTCGTCCCAGGGCTGAGGTGCAGCTGTGCTCTCACTCATGGTCCGAGACTACTCGCGGAGGAGCACGGAGAACAGGGTTCCCCTCCCTCGGCGCGGAGGCCGGGTCCACCCGCTCAGACGTCCTCCAGTACCGCCCGCAGTGCGGGCCACGCGGAGGCGAAGCCAGGGTGGAGCGGATAGTCGGTGACGTCGTCCAGCGGCACCCAGCGCAGCTCCACGGACTCGATATCGTTGATGCGCTCCTCCAGGGGCTCCAGGGCGCGCGCCACCACCGTGGTGTACGTCCACCCCTCCATGTCCACCACATGAGAGTCAAGCAAGCGGATGTCCGCGCCGTCCAACCTCGGCACCGCCGCCTCCTCGTGGCATTCGCGGATGGCACCGGTGAGCGGGGTCTCCCCTGCATCGATGGCCCCGCCGGGGATCCCCCATGTGCCGCCGTGCGCAGACCAGTGGACGCGATGCTGCAGCAGGACGCCGCGGTCAGGGTCGTGGATGAGCAGGCCGGCCGCTCCGAACAGTCCCCAGAACTTCCCTCTGGGCGTCTCCACCCAGCCGTCGCCGGCCCGTCTGCGCGCCCGCAGATGAGCGCGCAGCTCCGGATCGAGGTCCCCGCGCTCAGGCGGGCTCTCATTCCCCACCTCACGCGCAGGAGAACGTCGACGCTCCGACCCGCTCACACCCTCGGGCCCGTGCTCGCTCCCTGATCCGCGCTCGCTCTCAGACGAGGACATCCTCCACCTCCAATGACGACAGCACCCCGAACCCCATGTCCGACGGCGCCAGCCCCCGGGAGACGATCTCCGCTCCCAGCGCCGCAACCATCGCGCCGTTGTCCGTGCACAGGCTCAGCGGCGGCACCCGCAGCGTCACACCGCGCCGCGCACAGGCCTCGGCGAGCTTCTCCCGCAGCCGTGCGTTCGCCGCCACGCCCCCGCCCAGGAGGACGTGGTCGATGCCCGTGTCCGCGCAGGCCAGCAGCGTCTTCTTCACGAGCACGTCCACCACGGCCTCCTCGAAGGATGCGGCGACATCGGCCAGCCGCAGAGGCCCGCGCTCACCCCGCGCCTCTGCCCCTGCGGAAGCCGCTCCCGCTCCCGCTCCGCTGGAAGTTACGTCTGCGTAGCGGCCGCCCTGCACGGCCGGTACGCAGACGTAACTTCCGTTGGGAGAGGAAGCCGGGGCTGCGCCCGAGGCCGGGGCCGGGGTCGGCGCCGTGCCCGCGGGTTCGGCGCTCCGGGCGAGTTCTGCCTCGGCAGCGGTGATGGTGCGGAGGGCGGCCGTCTTGAGGCCGGAGAACGAGAACGAGTAGCGGCGCTCCGGGTCCCGGAGGTCCTTCTTCGTCGCCAGGCCACGGGGGAAGCGCACGGCCTGCGGATCGCCGGGCACCCCCGTGCCGTCGAGCAGCCCTGCCGCAGCCTTGGAGATGTTGGGGCCGCCCGGATAGTCGAGGCCCAGGAGGCGGGCGGTCTTGTCGAAGGCCTCACCCGCGGCGTCGTCGATCGTGGCGCCCAGGAGCTCCACGTCCTCGACGATGTCGCCGATCCGCAGGATCTCCGTGTGCCCGCCGGAGACCAGCAGCGCGATGGTGGGAGTGACCAGCCCCGGCGAGTCCGGCGCCACGAGGTCGACGGCGACATGGGCGGCGAGGTGGTTGATGCCGTACAGCGGCAGACCCGTGGCCGCCGCGAGGCCCTTCGCCGCGGCCGCGCCCACCATGAGCGCACCGGAGAGCCCCGGCCCTGCGGTGACGGCGAGCGCATCGAGGTCGGAGAGCGAGACCTGCGCGTCCGCGAGCGCCTGCTCGATCATGGGGCCGATGGCATGCACGTGGGCGCGCGAGGCGACCTCCGGCACCACTCCGCCGAACCGGACGTGCTCCTCCATCGAGGAGGCCACGGTGTTGGTGAGCAGGGTGGTGCCGCGGGCGATGCCCACGCCGGTCTCGTCGCAGGAGGTCTCGATGCCGAGGACGAGGGGGCCGGCGGTCATCCGAGCTCCGCGGCGAGATCCGCGTAGCGGGCCATGAGGTCCGCCTCCGGCACGTCGAACGAGGCGGAGGCGTCGCCGGCCTCGTGCGCGAGTTCGGCCGCGAGGAGCCGCAGATGCGTCTCCCAGACGGGACCCACCTGCTCCACCACCGTGCGGATGACGTCCGGTTCCGTGTCCGGATCCGCGATCGTGTGCGCGAGCGAGATGCGGGTGGAGACGCTGCCGGTCTCCTCACCGTCCGCCCCGCCGCCAGCCTCACCGCGCAGCGTGACGCCCAACCGGCCGATCCCGTCGATCTCCACGAGGATGTGGGCCTCCTCCGGGTCGTCCTCCGGCGAACGCACGGACAGGAGCTCGCCGGGAACGGGCTCGTCGTCGAACGTGAAGCGCAGGGTGTCGCCCTCGCCGGGGCCGTCCGCGTCCCGGTCGAAGCCCGCGAACCACACGTCCACGAGGCGCGGATCCGTGAGATGCGGCCAGATCTGGGCCGGAGTCCTGTCCACGGAGATGCCGAGTACGAGGTCGACACCGTCCTCCCATTCGATGAGCGATGCGTCCACGGTGTCCTCAGCCATGCACCCAGTCTAGAGGCGGTGCGGAGGATCCGGGCAGGGAGGAGGAGAGCGCGGAGGCCGGCACCGCGGGCGTGTCCGGGAACGAGCGGTCCGCGAACATGATCCGCCGCGCGAGCGCCTCCCCCGCAGGTGTGCGCAGCGCGGCGAAGCCCACCCGCATGACGCTGCGGTGCCGCACGAGGGCCAGCATCTGCCGCATCGCCACACGGCCGGCGAACTTCCTCCGCAGGAACACGCCGTCGTAATGCGCCAGCATGCCGGGATCGCTGGCACGCAGCGCGTCGTCGAGGCAGTCCACGGCGTAGTCGGAGAGCCGCAGACACGGATCGAGACCACCGGCCGTGAGCGGGGAGACGGCACCGGCGGCGTCACCCACGAGCAGGCCGGCCGGAGAGCTGATCCTCCGGAGCAGACCGCCCACCGGGATGGGACCGCCGCGGCGTTCCACGTCGGCAGGCTCGCGGTCCTCTGCCCTGAGTCCCGGCGCCTGCGCCCTGAACCGCTCCAGAGCGCGGCGCGCACCTCCGGGGAAGCGCGCGGAGTAGCCGGCAGTGCCCACGTGCAGGTGCTCGCCGTCGTCGACCACCCAGGCCAGATACCCCGGCGCGAGGACGGGATCGAGGACGCAGTGGAAGACGGGCTCCGCCGAGGCCGCGCGCACGGGGCTCACGTCCTCCGCGCCCACCAGCAGCTGTGTGTTCCGGTCGAGTCCCAGCTCGCGGGCCACGCGGGAACGCGCTCCGTCCGCGCCCACGAGGAAGCGGGCGCGCACGCGCAGCCGCTCGGGGCCTCGGGCGAGGAGGTACCCGCCGTCCGTGCGCCCCGTGAACCGGGTCCGCAGCAGCACTCGCACACCCGCCGCACGCGCCCGGTCCAGCTCGTCCAGGTAGAGCCCGGACATGTCGCCCACCCGGTACTCGTCGCGGTCGCTCACCAGTTCCAGCGGAGCGGCCGGGCCCGCGCCCGAGGCCGGCGGATACAGATGCACGCGCCGGATCGCGGGACCCAGCCGGGTCTCCGGCAGATCGAAGTCGTCCAGCGTCCGCCGCACGAAGATGCCGGTGGTCCTGATCGAGGCGCCCAGGTCCGCCCGTCTGTCGCACAGGAGGACGGCGTGCCCGCGTGCGCTCAGCTCTCGGGCCACCCGCAGACCGGCGAGGCCGGCGCCCACCACCAGCACGTCCGTGTCGATGCGCGCGGGCGGGTCTCCGCCGGTCTCGACGCGACCCGTCGCAGCGCGGCTCATTCCCTCTCCGGCGCTGAGCTCACGATGCTCGCCCATCAGTCCTCCACCCACTCGAGGATGTCGCCCGGCTGGCACTCCAGCACCCGGCAGATCGCGTCCAGCGTGGTGAAGCGGATCGCCTTGGCTCGCCCGTTCTTCAGGACCGCGACGTTGGCGGGGGTGATCCCCACCCGCTCCGCGAACTCCCCCACGCTCATCTTCCGCTTGGCCAGCTCGACGTCGATGCGCACGATGACGGCCATTCAGACCACCGCCTCCATGTCCGTCCGCAGTTCGGTGGCCCTGCGCAGCAGAGCACGCATGACGACCATGAGCAGCGCGCAGACGGCCGTGAAGGTGGCGGCGAGACCCAGCACCACGGGCCAGACCGGATCGCGGCCGTCCGCGAGCGCGAGGACGAGCACCGCCAGCAGGAAGAGGCAGGCGCCGCCCACCACCACGACGATGGCGTCGACCCAGATGCGCGCTTGCGCACTGAAGATCTCACCGCGGGTGACGAAGCCCAGCAGCCTCCAGATGCACACGATGACGACCTGCACGCACAGGCTCACCACCACCGTCACCGTGAGGGCGGTCGTCTCGATCCCCTCGACCGCGCGGGTGATGTCGACGCGCTCCACGAGGTCCCCGGAGAGCGCGCTCACCTCCACGACGACGAAGATCGCGAAGAGGACCAGCAGCAGTGCGCGCAGAGTCCACACCGCCGCACGTGACCGCGCGGTGTCCGAAGGTTCGGCGGGAAGGAGGTGCTCGGATTCGCTCATGCATCGAGAATGGGCAATAACCTATCGAAAAACAATCGATATGAGCGGTTTGTCGATAGCTTGCAGGAGACTGGCAGGGCGCTCAGAGGAAGGCGCGCATGAGGATCGCGTCCGCTTCCGCGTAGTAGCCGCGGCGACGGCCGATCTCCGCGAATCCCGCGGAGGCGTAGAGCCCCAGTGCCGCCGCATTGCCCTCGGCCACGTCGAGGTAGAGAGCTTCCGCACTCCTGGCCCGCGCGTGGTCGGCCGCGTGCGTGAGCAGACGCCGGCCGATCCCCTGCCCCTGTGCCCGCGGGGCCGTGCCGATCGTCATGACGTCCGCCTGCGGGCCGGAGACGCTCACTCCCACGAACCCGAGGATGTCCGCGCCCTGCGCTGCGACGACGAAGTGCGCCCCCGGAGCCGCGAGCTGCGACCAGAAGAAGGCGGGCGACCACGCGTCCCGGCCGAACAGCCGGGAGTCCAGCTCCGCCACCTCGGCGACGTCCCACCACCGCATCCTGCGCAGCACGACCGCGGGAGGCGAGACGTGATCGACGGACGCGCCGGCGCTCATGCGAGCAGGGTGGCGCGGCGGTCGGCGGGCTTGGCGTCCGGGTCCCGCAGATACAGCGGCTCCGTGCCCGGCAGGGTGCGGCCGGCGGCGAGCGCACGCCCGGCCCAGCGGCCCAGCCACTCCGCGGTCGGCTCCAGCGCGGCAACCTCGGTGAGGTCCGGTGCCCCCAGCATCTCGGCGTAGAGCGCGAAGCCGCGGCCCACTCGCCTCACACCGGCCGCGGACGGCAGCTCGGCGGCCAGCGCGGCGGGCGCGAGCACCTGGGGCCCCGCGGTGCGCACCGGCAGTCCGTCCGCGTCCAGGCCGGAATAGGCGCTCACGTAGACCTCCTTCCGGCGCGCGTCAGTGGCGACGACCGTGGGCACCGCACCCACGGCGGTGGCTGCGCCGGGCACGGCGTCATGGCCGCGGCCCCCCGGCTGCACGTCCACGAGACTCCGCAGCGCGAGCGCGTCGTGGCTCACCACTCCGTACAGCGGCACCCCCAGTCCCAGGGCGGCTCCGGTGCCCGCGGCGATCCCGGCCCGCAGACCGGTGAAGGGACCGGGTCCGATGCCCACCACCACCGCCTCGGGCGCGGGTCCGGCCGCCAGCAGCTCCTTCAGCGCCGGCCCCATGAACTCCACGTGCTTCCGGGACGAGAACTCCGTGCGTTCGGCGAGAAGCTCCTCCCCGTCGACCAGCGCCGCGGTCGCCGCCGCCGAGGTGTCGAGTGCGAGGACGATCATGGCCGGTCCCCTTCCTGGTGGGTGGGTGCGTGCACTGTCGGAGCGGGCTGAGCAGGTGCCCCGTGCGCGGATGCGGACGGGAATGCCCGCACGAGGCCGCGGAGGCTCTCTCCCCTCTCCTCCCAGGCGGGGCCGACGGGGTGGATGACCACGATCCGCTCCTCGTCCTCGGCTCCGTCCTCTGCCGGGCCGCGGTCCTCGCCCTCCGATCCGCCGAGGGCATCGTCCAGTGCATCGCCGGCAGGCTCGGCCGCGCCTCCCGCTGTGCTGTGTGCCTCTCCGGCCGGCACATCGCCGCTGCGCTCGGCACCGGTGAGCTCAGTCTCCAGGCCGTCGTCGGCCTCCGGCGCGCCCACTCCGGTCACTTCCGCGTCCGCTGCGCCCAGCGCTCCTGTCCGCAGGATCTCGATGTCGAGGTGGTCTCCGAGCGACTCAGCCATGCCGCGGCCCCACTCCACCACCGTGACGGACTCGTCCAGGGCTGCGTCGAGCCCCAGATCCTCGAACTCCTCGGCTCCCGTGAGCCGGTAGGCGTCGACGTGCACAAGGCCCGGGCCCGCACCTCGGGCGGGGTGTTCGCGGGCGATCGTGAAGGTGGGTGAGGAGACCCGGCCGCGCACGTCCAGCGCCCTGCCGAGGAACTGGGTGAGCGTCGTCTTGCCCGCGCCCAGGTTGCCCGTGAGGACGACGACGTCCCCGGCCCGCAGCACGGCGGCCAGCCCGGAGGCGAAGGCGGCCATGCCCTCGCGGTCCGCGATGCGCAGGCGAACGGGATCTGCCCGCAGACGGGAGGCATCGGCAGATTCGTTCCCGTCTGCGGATTCGCCCGCAGAGACGTCCTCATCCGGGCGGATCCGCAGACGGGAAGCGTCGATCGCCGCGTTCGCGTCTGCCGGCTCGGGGAGCGGCCCGCTCGCCACCTCACGGTCCACCCGCGGCCCCACCCGCGCGACGATCTCGTAGTTGATGGTGCCGGCCCATTCACCCCACTCCTCGGCGCTCGGGCCGGTGCGCCCGTCGCCGAGGATCACGACCGCGTCTCCGGTCTCCACCGGCGCGTCCCCCACGTCCACGACCATCTGATCCATCGCGATGCGGCCCACCACGGGGAACCGCCGCCCCCGGATCGTCACCTGTGCGCGGCCGGAGGCTCCGCGCGGGAGGCCATCGGCGTAGCCGCCGGCCACCAGGGCGAACCGGGTGTCCGCGGGCGCGCGGTAGGTGAGGCCGTAGGAGGCCCCGTGCCCCGCCGGCACCTCCTTGACGGTGAGCACTCGGGAGACGAGAGACATGGCAGGGCGCAGGCCCAGATCCGCCGCGGTGCGGTCCTCGAAGGGACTGAGACCGTAGGTGGACAGTCCCACGCGGACCATCGTGCCGCCGATCTCCTCTCCGCCCAGCGCACCCGGTGAGTTCGCGAGGTGGGTCTCCAGCGCCTCGGGATCGCCCAGCGCTCCGCCCACCGAGTCCAGGAAGGCCGTGAGCTCACGCTGCCGGGCACGGAACTCCGCCACCTGCTCCGCCGTGGCAGGGTCCCCTGGGACGTCCGCGTTGGCGAGGTGTGTCATGAGGCCGGTGATGCGCAGGTGCTCGGCCTCCGTGCTCGTCCAGCCCCGCAGCTCGGAGAGCAGGGCGGAGAACTGCGCGGCGGTGAACCCGCCGCGGCCCAGACCCGTGTCCACCTTGAGGTGCACCCGGGCCGGCACCCCGGTGCGGCCGGCGGCCTCGGCGGCGCGCCGCACGCCCTCCGCCGTGGAGCAGCCCACCTCGATGTCCGCACGCAGGGCCGGAGCGAGGTCCGTGCGGGAGTCGTGCAGCCAGAAGAGGATGCGCACATCGCCCGCGGCCGGCAGGGTCTCGCTGGGCTCTTCATCGCCGGCCTCGGGCTGCTGCCGGGCGCCCGGCGTTCCGACCGCGGACTGCAGGTCCAGCAGCAGCGTGTGGACCTCGAGCGCCTCCGCGAGAGTGGCCGCGCCCAGGTCCCTCACCCCGCCGCGCAGCAGCGCCGGCACCGTCTGCGCGAGGCCGTGACCGTAGGCGTCGGCCTTCACCACGCACATGAGCCGCCGCTGCCCCACCTGCGCCCGCAGTGCCCGCACGTTCTCCGTGAGAGCCCGCGCATCGATGCGCGCGCGGAGGACGGAGGGGGCGGATGCGCTCATGGAAGGCTCCTCGGGTTCGAGCGTGGGGGCTGCGGTGGTTCGGATGGCCGGAGTGCCGGCGGGCGGGTCCGCTCGGATTCTACGGCGTGGCACCGCCCGCGGGCATTCCCGCCGCCGAGGCCTGTCCGGCCAGGCCCACCATCACGCCTTCCACCTCCCTGATCTGGGCGGACGCATGTGTGGCGCGCCTCCCGGCCCGATTGTGGAGGAGCACGGCCAGCGCCGCCAGGTGCGCGGCCCGGGCGTGCGGGTCCTCTGCAGCGGGCACCGAGGTGCCGGACGGTGTTGCGGTGCCGGCCGGTGTTGCGGTGGCGGTCGGCGTCGCGGAGCCGCGGGCGGCAGGGCTGCCGTCGGCACAGCCGGCAGCGCCTTCTGCGCCCGGGGCCGCGGGTCCGTCCGCACCCGGGGCCGTAGTGTTGCCGGTTGCGAGCGCGGCGCCGACGAGACCGGCGAGCACGTCCCCGCTGCCCGCCGTGGCGAGCAGGGCGGGCCCGGGACTGGGCGCCCAGAGGACGCCGGACGGCTGGGCGATGAGCGTCCGCCCTCCCTTGAGGAGGACGACGGCACCCACGCGCCGCGCCGCCTCTCGCGCCCACCGAGCGGGATGGGCCTCGACCTGCGCGCGGGTGGGGCCCGCAGCCTCGGCGTCAACCGGACCGCCGGCGACGCCGTCCTCCGCCGGGAGCGCACTCAGCAGCCGGGCCAGCTCCCCGGCGTGCGGCGTGAGGACGGAGCCCGGCGGCAGCGGGGGTGCGCCGTGCGCGGCCCGGACGAGTGCGGGGACGATCTCCAGCGCGCCCGCGTCGAGCACGAGCGGCGTCCCCGCGCCCACCGCCTCCATGAGGAACTCCCTGTAGTCCTGCGGCTCCGGGGCGCCGGGGCCCATCGCCCAGGCCTGGACGCGGCCGGGCGCGGTGACGCATTCCGGGGCGGATGCGAGCACCGCGTCCTGGACGGCGCGGGCACCCAGCACCCGCACCATGCCCACTCCGGCGGCAAGTGCGGCACGCGAGGTGAGGACACCCGCCCCCGGATACCGCGCGGACCCGGCGATGACGCCGAGCACGCCGCGGGTGTATTTGTGGTCGCGGGGGCCGGGCAGCGGCCAGTCGCGCAGGTCCGCATCCTCGAGCACCCAGGCCTCTGGGTCCTCCGCGGCCGGGAGGTCCAGCCCGATGTCCACGACGTCCACCCGGCCACAGGCCTCGGCCCCGCCGGGCAGGAACTGGCCGGCCTTCGCACCGCCGAACGTCACCGTCACGTCCGCGCGCACATGCCGGGGATCGCACTCCCCCGTGGTCGCGTCCACGCCGGTGGGCATGTCCACGGCAACGACGAGCTGCCGCCGCGCCCTCTGCTCCCGCTGAGCATGCTCCCGCCGGCTCTCCTGCTTCCGCCGGCCTTCCTGGTCCCGCTGGTCCTGCCACCTGCCCAGTAGACCGGCCAGCGGCTCGCGCAGCGGCAGACGCGCGCCGGTGCCCAGCAGGCCGTCGATGACGAGGTCCGCCTCGAGGAGGACGCACAGAGCGTCCGGCCGCACCTCGGCACCCGCATCCCTGTGAGCCTCGGCTCGCGCGTCCGGATACGCCTCGGCACCCGCGCTCGGAGACGCCTCGAACCGCACTCCTGCCCGCACCGCCGCCGCGGTCGCCTGTGCGTGGAGCCGTCCCAGAGGTGCGAGCACGCGCACCTGCGCTCCGCGGGAGGCGAGATCCGCGGCCGCGAAGAGGGCGTCACCGCCGTTGTTCCCCGGTCCGGCCAGGACCGCCACCCGCGCGCCGGCGACCCCGCCGACCCAAGCCGAGAGACTCCCGCGCCCCCGCCCGCCGCGGTCCGGGAGGCCATTGCGCAGCACCTCCCGGCACACGGAGGCCAGCCCGGCGGCAGCGGTGCGCATGAGCGCCTCGCCTCTGCCGGCCTCGAGCAGGGGTCTCTCAGCGGCACGGATCGCGGCGGCCGAGTATGCGGGGAGGGGCATGTCAGCGCCCCTCGGCCGGCCGGCCCTCTGCCGGCCCGGCAGCTCCAGGCACCTGCGCAGCATCGGCTGCCGCACGCTCGAGCCGACGCGCGGCGAGGTGGGCGAGGAAGAGCGCGTTGCCGCCCAGCCCCTCGTCGGAGTGCTGGGCCCGAGGCGAATGGTTGACCTCCTGCTCCGCGGGGTCCGTGCCCGGCATCGCCGCTCCCACGTGCCCGTACGCGCCCGAGACGCGGGCCAGCACCCGGGAGAAGTCCTCGGACCCGGCACGCGGGTGCGGCACGGCGTGCGCCCGGTCCCCGCCGAAGAGGTCCGCGAACGTCTGCAGGTAGAACCGGGCCTCGGCGTCGTCATTCACGGTGGCCGGCAGGCGCGTGTCGAAGGTGACGTCCGCGCCCAGCCCGTGCGCCCCCAGGAACCGCTCCGCGAACCGGGGCAGCTCCTCCGCGCACCGGGCGGTGGCCTCCGGAGAGAAGGTGCGGACGCTGATGGAGAGCTCCGCGGTGTCCGGGATGACGTTGGTCGCGGTGCCGCCGTGGAAGCTGCCCACCGTGAGCACCACGGGGTCGAAGGCGTTGAAGGAGCGGGACAGGTACTCCTGCAGCTGGCCGATGAGAGCGGCGCCGGCCTCGATGGGATCTAGCGCGTCCTCCGGCCGGGAGGCGTGGCCCCCGCGACCGCGGACGGTGACGTCCATCGCGGAGAACGCCGCCATGTAGGAGCCCTCGCGGGTGTAGGCGTGCCCCAGCGGCTGGTCGGCGGAGACGTGCAGGCCGTAGGCGCCCACCACCGGCACCCCGGCGGCGTCGAGCACACCCTCCTCGAGCATCTTCCCCGCACCGTCCCAGCCCTCCTCACCGGGCTGGAACATGAAGACGACATCGCCGGCGAGCGCGTCCCGCACGCCGTGCAGCAGGTGCGCCGCCCCTACGAGGCCCGCGGTGTGGAGGTCGTGGCCGCAGGCGTGCATGGTGCCGCGCTCGGAGGCGAAGGAGAAGCCGGTGGCCTCCGTCACCGGCAGTGCGTCCATGTCCCCGCGCAGCAGCACCGCCTGGTGGGACTCCGCCCGCCTCCCGCCGCGGAGCACGGCGACGATGCTGCTCAGCCCGCTGCCGGTGGTGATCTCCAGATCCAGGCCGGAGAGCTCCTCGAGCACCTTGCGCTGCGTGCCCGGCAGGTCGAGGCCCACCTCCGCCTCCCGGTGCAGTGAGCGCCGCAGAGCCTGCAGCCGCGGCAGGACCGCCGTGGCATCGGCCGGGGCGGGCAGATGCGGTGCCGAGGTGCCGTGGGAGCCGTCCGTGTGTACCGCGGTCGCCGTGTGCTCTGTGTTCTCCGTGCGCTCTGTGCTGCTCATGCGCCCAGGCTAATCCGCTCCGGCCGGTCCGGCGGGTTCCCTGCCATATCCGAGACGACGGTGTGAGGAAGGAGCCATGCCGGAAAATTGCATAGGCAATCTATATAGATCTACGATGTTGGACATGCCCAAGGACACCGCACAGGAGCTCGCAGCGCGACTCATCGTCGGCGGGAGCGGCTTCGCACGGACCGCTTCACGCGGCGTGACCCGCGGCTTCTCCCTCGTGGCGATGCGCACGCTGTCCAACCTCAAGAAGGAGGGCGGCCTGCGGATCGGCGAGCTCGCACAGCGGGAGGGCATCGCCCAGCCGTCCATGACCAGCGCGGTCAACAGCCTGGCGAACGCCGGCCTCGTGACGCGGGAGCCGGATCCGGACGATGCGCGCGCGGCGGTGGTGACGCTCACCCCCGCCGGCAGCGCGGAACTCACCGCGTTCCGGCTGCGGACGGCGGATTCCGCGGCACCGCTCATCGAGGCCCTCCCCGCGGAGGACCTCGCGGCGCTCACCCGCGCCGCGGAGCTGCTGGACCAGCTCACGGAACAGCTGCGCAGCCGGTGAATCACCCGGCGCGGCAGCGGCCCGGCACCGCCCGCACGGCGGGGGCGGACACGATCCACACAGACGACAACCACAGAGGAGCTCCGACGCCCACGATGACAGCACAGACAGAAGCGCCGGCCCGCGCCGGCGCGAAGAGCGGCATGGCTGCGGATCAAGGCACGGCGAGCACCGGCAGCACGAAGAGCACGAAGCCGCACAAGGAGGGCTCAGTCCTCCACCAGCCGCCGGCGGTGTGGGCGATCGCCTTCGCCTGCGTCGTGTCCTTCATGGGGATCGGCCTCGTCGACCCGATCCTCCCTGCGATCAGTCACGACCTGAATGCCACCCCCGGCCAGACGATGCTGCTGTTCACCAGCTACCTGCTCATCACCTCGCTCGGGATGTTCTTCACCGGCTTCATCGCCAGCCGGCTGGGCGTGCGCACCACCCTCATCGTCGGCCTCGTGCTGATCGTGGCCTTCGCGGCATTCGCCGGAGCCTCCGGAACCGTCGGTGAGATCATCGGCTTCCGCGCGGGCTGGGGCCTGGGCAACGCGCTCTTCATCTCCACCGCGCTCGCCGCCATCGTCGGCGCGGCCAGCGGCGGCAGCGCGTCCGCGATCATCCTCTACGAGGCGGCCATCGGCGTGGGCATGGCCGTGGGCCCGCTGCTCGGCGGGGTCCTGGGCAGCGTCTCCTGGCGCGCCCCCTTCTTCGGCACCGCCGCGCTCATGGCCGTGGGCCTCATCGCCATCGTCGCCATGCTCCGCACCGGCATGGCGCGCCCGGAGCCGGTCAGGCTCACCGCAGGCTTCCGCGCGCTGGGGAACCCGGCCCTGCTGACCTTCGGCATCGCCGCCCTCGCCTACAACTACGGCTTCTTCACGCTGCTCGCCTACTCTCCGTACCCGCTCGAGTCCGCCGCCGCGGCGCAGGGCATGGAGTTCGGCGCCCATGAGCTGGGCCTCGTCTTCTTCGGCTGGGGCCTCATGCTGGCGCTCTCGTCCGTGTTCGTCGCCCCGGTCCTCACCCGCAGGCTGGGCCTGCTCCCCACGCTCTTCACGATGCTGGGCCTGCTGGTGGTCTGCGAGCTCTCACTCGGCGCCTTCTCCTCCTCGGTCACGGGGCTGACGGTGACCGTCATCGTCGCCGGCTTCTTCCTGGGCGTCCTCAACACCGCGCTCACCGAAGCCGTCATGGAGGCCACCGATCTCCCCCGCCAGGTGGCGTCCTCGACCTACTCGGCCGTCCGCTTCCTGGGCGGCGCGGTCGCGCCGGCGGTCTCCGGCAGCATCGCCGCCTGGCTGGGCACCCCGGGGCCCTACTGGTTCGGCGCGGCTGCGGTGCTCATCGCGATCATCGTCCTGATCGTGGGCCGCAAGCACCTGAGCCACCTCTCCCGCCCGCACATGAACGCCGAGGCCGAGGCCCAGGCGATCACGGCCGGCGACGAGGTCTGAGCGCTCCTCCCCTGGACAACAGGCCCTCAGCGGGCCGTGTCCGCCTCCCCCCTCCGCAGCTGCGCCACGAGAAGGCTGAGGAACTCCGCGCGGATCGCATCCGGCGCGCTGTCGGAGGGAGTGTGGATCTGGGCGCTGCGTCGGCCCAGGCCCGCATCGCCGAGGCGGACGAACCTCGTCCCGTCCCCTCCTGCCGGCCGCGAGCCCACCGGCGAGAGGAAGGCGAGGCCGCCTCCGGCGCGTACGAAGTCCAGGAGCGCAGCGCTGCTCTCCGCTTCGAAGACGGGATCGAGGCCGAGGCCGCGCTCGCGGGCAGCGGCGGCCAGCAGATCACGCTGTGAGCTCTGACCGGCGAGGAGCGCATAGGGATGCGCGAGCGCCTCTCCCAGAGTCAGAGCCGACCGTGCAGCCACCGGGTGACCGTCGGGGACGACGGCATACATGTCCACCTGCAGCACATACTCCACGCACACTCCCGGAGTGGGGCCGGTGGCGAAACAGGCGCCGATGTCCGCTCGCGCTTCCCGCACCGCCCGCACCACATCGTCGCTGGAGGCCACGGCGACCTCCATACGCACCTCAGGACGCCGCTGCCGCATGGCCGCAGCCGCGTGCGCGACCACCGGCCCCACGAATCCGTCGGAGCAGACCACCTGCAGCCGGCGGCTCTCCGGAGCGGACCGTGCGAGATCCGCGCGCAGAGCCTGCGCCTCGATCCTCGCCCGCCGCACATGGGTGAGCAGGCGGAAGCCCTGAGCGGTGAGCTCCATCCCCTGCCGCCGACGGACGAAGAGCTGCACCCCCAGTGACCGTTCGAGCTTGGCGATCTGCCGGCTGACCGCCGAGGCGTTGACCCGCAGCCTCCGGGCGGCAGCACTGATGGAATCCGCTTCCGCCACCTCCCGGAAGTAGACGAGCTCCGCCGGCACGAGGTCCTCGCCCACCATGCCCCTCCCTCCGTGCACGCACCGCTCACGCACAGACCTGCAATCTGGGCAGGGTATTGGCCGTGCCTGAAAAGCAACGGACCTGTGCGCAATCGGCTGTGCCCTGCATCACCAGAACAGTATTTCCGTCAGTAGATTATCGCCAGTACCTCAGTCACCTACCCTGCATCCCGGACAGCCCGACGCTCTCTGCCTCCGGTTCCCAGAGGGCGTCACCAGTCATCGGAGACCTTCGTGAGCACTTCCATGCCCTCAGATCAACGACGTAGCAGATTCCTCAACTCCATCGAGTGGGTGGGAAACAAGCTGCCCGAGCCCATGATCATCTTCCTCTGGCTCATCCTGCTCATCGCCGTCGTCTCCGCTGCTCTCTCCGCCGCCGGGGTCTCCGTGATCCACCCGGACACCGGGGAGGATGTGCCCGTGAGGAGCCTGCTCAGCGGCGACGGGCTGGTATTCATCCTCGAGGACACCGTCTCCAACTTCGTGGGCTTTGCGCCTGTCGGCACCGTGCTGACCATCATGCTGGGCATCGGACTGGCCGACCGGATCGGCCTGCTGGGCACCCTCATCCGCGCCGTCATGCTCGGCATGCCTGCGTGGCTGCTGCCCTATGCCGTGTTCCTGGTCGCCAATGCCGCGACAATCGCCGCCGATGCCGCATTCCTCATCATGCCGCCACTCGCAGCCATCATCTACCGCACGCTGGGCCGCAATCCCCTGGTGGGGATCGTCTCAGCCTTCGCGGGCTCATCGAGCGGCTACGGCTCCGGCTTCCTCATCACCACGATGGAGCCGATGCTCGCGGGGATCACCAACGAAGCGGTCGCGATCATCGGCGAGGGTCCCGTGGTGACAGCCGTCGACAACTACTTCTTCATGGTGGCGGCGGCGATCCTGTGCACCCTCGTGGGCGGGTCGATCACACGCTGGATCGTCGAGCCCCGGTTCGGGGAGTACGCCGGCGACCACACCGCCGAGGCGGAGGCGCTGAAGCCGGGCGAGAAGCGCGGACTCCGGTGGGCCGGGACCGCCGCGGTGCTCTACATCGCAACGGTGGCAGTCGCAGCGCTCATGCCCGACTCGCCCCTGCAGAACGAGGACGGCGGCCTCGTGCCCTCGCCCCTGCTCTCCGGAGTCGTGCCGATCCTCCTCGTCTTCTTCACGCTCGTCGCTCTCGCGTACGGCTTCGGCTCGCGCACGCTCTCCTCCGGTCGACAGGTGGTCGAGCACTTCGCGGAGGCCATCGGAGGGATGCGCTTCTTCCTCGTCGTCATCTTCGTCATCTCGCAGTTCAGTGCCTATTTCAACTGGTCAAACATCGGCCTCTGGGTGTCCGTGAACGGTGCCGAGTTCCTCGTGGACATCGGTGCCACCGGCATCGGCGTGCTCGTGGGCGTGACGGTCATCTCCGCGCTCATCACGCTGCTCATCACCAGCGGCACCGGACTGTGGGCGATCCTCGCCCCCATCTTCGTACCCATGTTCATGCAGCTGGGCTTCCACCCCGCTGCCGTGCAGATGGCCTACCGGATCGGCGACTCCTCGACGTCGATGGTCACGCCTCTCATGCCGTACATGATCGTGATCCTCGGCTTCATGCGCGAATGGGACAGGAAGCAGGGGCTCGGGAACGTCCTCTCCGCCACTGTGCCGTACGCGATCGGGGTCTTCCTCGCACAGACCGTCCTCTTCCTGGTGTTCTACTGGCTGGGCGTCCCCATCGGTCCGGGGGTGGGTTTCCACCTCGACTGACCGCAGCCCCTCGACTGCCCCGGCCCCACCCGTTCCACTCACACCCGTTCCGACCCGCTCCCCTCCTCCGAAAGGCAGCTTCCATGACAGACCAGTCCCCCAGCCGTGCAGACGCAGTCGCCGCCGCACATGCCCGCGCGGACTCCGGCGCGCTCTTCGCCCAACTCGCCCGGCGCGTCTCGCATCGGACCGTCAGCACCGACCCCGGGGCCGCGGCGACCCTCCGCGACTACCTCGACGGCGAACTGGGCGCCTCCCTCACGGCACTGGGCTTCGAGTGCAGGCGGTATGAGAACCCGGTCTCGCCCCGGCACCCCTTCCTCATCGCGGAGAGGATCGAGGAGGGCGCCGCCTTCACGGTCCTCATGTACGGGCATGCGGACGTGCAGCCGCCGCAGACGGAGAAGTGGAGCGACGGCCTCGACCCCTGGACCCTCACCGAGCGGGGCGGGCGCTGGTACGGACGCGGCTCCGCAGACAACAAAGGGCAGCACACCATCAACTTCGCAGCGCTGGAGGAGGTCCTCGCCCTCTCCGAAGGACGCCTGGGCTACAGCGTGAAGGTGCTCGTCGAATCCGGGGAGGAGACCGGCTCGCCCGGCCTCAGCGAGTTCTGCGCAGCCCACCGGGAGACGCTCGCCGCCGATGTCCTCCTCGCCTCCGACGGCCCTCGCATCTCCGCGGAGTCCCCCACCGTCTTCCTCGGTTCGCGCGGCACCACGCTGCTGCGGCTGCGCGTGGATGAGAGGGAGCGCTCCTACCACTCGGGCAACTGGGGCGGTGTGCTGTCCAATGCGGGGACGATCCTCGCCGGCGCCCTGGCCTCGCTCACGGACGCACGCGGGAGGCTCCTGGTCGAGGAGCTCCGGCCCACCGGCATCGATCCTGCGGTGCGCCGTGCCTGTGCCGCGCTCGAGGTGGGGACGGACCCCGGCGATCCCGCCCTCAGCGAGGGCTGGGGAGAGCCCGGGCTCTCGCCGGCCGAGAGGCTCTTCGCCTGGAACACGCTCGAGGTGCTCGACTTCCTCTGCGGCGACCCGCTCAGCCCGGTGGGTGCGATTCCCGGGACGGCCCATGCGGATCTGCAGTTCCGCTACGTCCGCGGCTCCACCGCTCCGGCCGAGGTCGTCCCGGCGGTGCGCCGGCACCTGGAGGCGCGCGGCTTCGACCGTGTGCAGGTGGAGGACCGCGGCGGCATGGACGCCACCCGGCTCAGCCCCGAGAGCCCCTGGGCCCGGCTGGCGATGGACTCCATCGCCGCCACCACCGGGGCCGAGGCCTCACTGGTGCCGAACCTGGCAGGCACCATCCCGAACGGGGCGTTCTCCGATGTGCTGGGGCTGCCCACGGTGTGGATCCCGCACTCGCACCCAGGCTGCGCCCAGCACGCCCCGGACGAGCACATGCTCGCCCCGCTGGCCCGGGAGGCCATGGGCATCATGGCCGGTCTCTTCTGGGACCTCCGCTCCCACCGGCCCTGAGGGAGCCGTGGCAGTGCCCCGGGGCCGGCCTCGGCGGCGGGCTCCTGCGCTTCTGGACTGATCACTCCGCCCAGCCATCCGTGCGCAGATGGCTGGGCGGAGTGATCAGACGAGGCCTGAGCGCGAGTTCGCCGTGGAGCCCAGCAGGGCATCGCGGCGGGCGGAGCGCCTGCCGACGATCAGACCCACTGTCACCACCACCGCAGCGATCACCGCCGTCGAGTAGAGCTCGAGCTTGAGGTCCGAGGCGACGGCCATGTAGATGAGCACCACCGGGATGAAGATGACCACCGCCCAGGTGAGATAGGGGAAGGCCCACATGCGCACCGGCATCGGCATGCCGCTGGCCACGAGCTTCCCCCGCATCCGCAGCTGCGAGACCGCGATGACGAGGTACACCAGCAGCGCGATGGCGCCGGAGCTGGCCAGCAGCGTGCTGAACACCTGATCGGGGGCGATGTAGTTGAAGATCGTCGCGATGAAGCCCACGGCCGTCGAGAGGAGCACGGCGCGCACGGGCACGCCCTGCCCGTTGACGGTGCCGAGCGACTCCGGGGCGTCTCCGCGCTTGGCCAGGGAGAACATCATCCGCGAGGCGGTGTAGAGCGCCGAGTTGAGGCAGGAGGCGACCGCCACGAGGATCACCACGTCGATGATGCCCTTGGCATAGGGCACGCCCATGGCCTCGAGTGCGGCCTGGAAGGAGCCGACCTCGCCCAGCCGCGACGAGTTCCACGGCACCAGCGACACGACGATGAAGATCGAGGCGATGTAGAAGATGCCGATCCTCCAGATGACGGAGTTGGTCGCCTTCCGGATCTCCTTGGCGGGGTTCTTCGACTCCGCAGCGGCGATGGTGACGATCTCCGTGCCCATGAAGGTGAACATCGTGGTGAGCATCGCGGCGGGCACGGCTCCCACGCCGTTGGGGAAGAAGCCTCCCTCGGAGGTCAGCCGCTCCACGCCGGAGGCACCGCCGCCGGGGAGCAGACCGAGCACCGCCAGCAGGCCGAGCCCGATGAAGCCGATGATCGCGGCCACCTTGAGCAGGGCGAACCAGAACTCGAACTCACCGTAGTTGCCCACGCTCACGAGGTTGGTGACGGTGAGCCCCACGGTGATCGCCAGCGCCCAGACCCAGGGCGGGACTCCCGGCACCCAGCTGTTGAGGATGATGCCCGCCGCGATCGCCTCGAGGGGGATGACGAGGACCCAGAACCACCAGTAGAGCCAGCCGATGCTGAATCCGGCCCAGCGCCCGATGCTGCGCTCTGCGTAGACGGAGAACGAACCGGAGTCCGGGGTGGCCGCGGCCATCTCGCCCAGCATCCGCATGACGAGCACCACGAGCAGGCCGGCGGTGAGGTAGGCGAGCAGCACGGCGGGGCCGGCGAGGGCGATCGCATTGGCGGAGCCCACGAAGAGCCCCGCGCCGATCACACCGGCGATCGAGATCATGGTGACGTGGCGGGATTTGAGCCCGCTGCTCAGCTGGGAGCCGGCGCTGCTCTGCGCCGCTCCTGCGGGCGCTGTGCGGGGCGAGTGCCCCTCGTTTCCGATGCGCATGAGGTCCTCTTTCGGTTGTCAGCGAAACGGTGCCCCGACCGTCCGCTGCAGAGGGTGCGCGCGGACTTTCGAGCCACCGGTGAAGAACCATACGCCTGCGCCGTGCCTCACGTCACAGATACGGCGTGCTCACCGCATCCTCAGCGCCTCTCCGCGGAGCGCGCCGCACCTCACCGTGCAGGGCATGCCGAACCGGCCAGAGGGCCGCCTCGCCCGGCATTCCGCCTCACTCCGCCCGCCGGGCGGCCTCCCTCTCCGCACGCCTGGCCTCCCGGGAGGCCAGGGCTTTCTCACGGTGAACTTTCAGCTCCGCGAGCGCCTCGGGCGAGCCCGGCAGCAGGGGCGCGGGCTGGTCCACGGAGGGCACGATGGACGCCGCGGAGTCCGGCCCCTCCACCACCACGAACGTCACCGTCCGGTCACCGTCGTGGGTGATGGACAGATGCACCCGCTCGGCGCCCTTCTGCCGGAAGTGCTCGCGCACCCAGCCCGTGAGCCGGAAGCTGGGCGCGCCGGAGAAGGCGGAGACCACCTCGGCCTCGTGCCAGGGGATGATCTGCGGCAGCTGGAGTGCCTTGACCAGCGCCTCCTTGGCGGAGAAGCGTGCGGCGAGGGACTCCGCAGACCGCCGCCGCCCGTTCTTCCGCAGCTGCTCCGCCGGTGTGAGCAGCCGGTCCAGCAGCTCCGGGACGCGCTCGATGTGTTCGGCGAAGCGCGGGACGTCCGCGATGTCCACGCCCACCCCGATGATGGCCATGCGACTCTCCTCTCGATACGTCCGCCGCCCGCCTCCACGAGGGAGACGGGCGGCGGTCTCGTCCTGCCGTCGGCGGGCCGGCGCTCAGCTCACTCGACGGTGACGGACTTGGCGAGGTTGCGCGGCTGGTCCACGTCCAGGCCCTTGGCCGTCGCGAGGTCCATGGCGAAGATCTGCAGCGGCACGGTGGTGAGCAGCGGCGCGAGCAGCGTGAAGGTCTGCGGCACGTAGAAGACCTCCGAGGCGTACTGCTCCACCTCCGTGTCTCCCTCCTCCGCGATCACGACGGTGTTGGCCCCGCGGGCGCGCACCTCCTGGATGTTGGAGACGACCTTGGCGTGCAGCGAGTCCCGCCCGCGCGAGGACGGGACCACGATGAAGACCATCTGCCCGGAGTCGATGAGCGCGATGGGACCGTGCTTGAGCTCACCGGCGGCGAAGCCCTCCGCATGGATGTAGGCGAGCTCCTTGAGCTTGAGCGCACCTTCCATCGCCACCGGGTAGCCCACGTGGCGGCCCAGGAACAGCACGGACTGCTCATCCTGGTGCTCGCGCGCGAACTCGCCCACGCGGGGCTTGATCTCCGTGAGGATCCGCTCGATCTTCTCCGGGATGGTCTGCAGCTCGTTCAGGATCACCTGGATCTCGTCGCGGAACTTGTTGCCGCGCAGCTGGGCGAGGTAGAGGCCCAGCAGGTAGCAGGCGACGACCTGCGAGAGGAACGCCTTGGTCGAGGCCACTGCGATCTCCGGGCCCGCGTGGGTGTAGAGGACGCCGTCGGACTCCCGCGGGATGGTGGAGCCGTAGGTGTTGCAGATCGCGATGACCTTGGCACCCTGCTCGCGGGCGTGGCGCACGGCCATGAGCGTGTCCATCGTCTCGCCGGACTGCGAGACCGCCACGACGAGGGTCTTCTCATTCACCACCGGATCCCGGTAGCGGAACTCGTGGGCGAGCTCCACCTCCGTGGGGATGCGGCACCAGTGCTCGATCGCGTAGCGGGCCACCTGACCCGCATAGGCGGCAGTGCCGCAGGCGATCACGACGATCTTGTCGATGGACTTCAGCAGCGATTCGTCGATGTTCATCTCGGACAGCTGCAGGTTTCCGGCCGGATCGAACCGGCCCAGCAGGGTGTCCGCGACCGCCTGCGGCTGGTCGTGGATCTCCTTGTCCATGAAGGAGGCGAAGCCGCCCTTCTCCGCCGTGGCGGGATCCCAGTCGATCTCGAAGGGCTCGCCCAGCACGGCCTCGCCGTCTGCGTCGATGATCTCGACGGAGTCCGGGGTGATGGTGACGATCTGGTTCTGCCCGATCTCCACCGCCTTGCGCGTGTGGTCGATGAACGCCGCGACGTCCGAGCCGAGGAAGTTCTCGCCCTCGCCCAGACCGATCACCAGCGGGGAGTTCAGACGGGCGGCGACGACGGTGCCGGGCGCATCCGCGTGGACGGCGAGGAGGGTGAAGGCACCCTCGAGCTGGCCCACCGTCAGCCGCATGGCCTCCGTGAGGTCACCGGCGGCGCGGTAGTTCTTGGCGAGCTGGTGGGCGGCGACCTCGGTGTCCGTCTCCGAGGCGAACTCCACGCCGTCGGCCGCGAGCTCCGCCTTCAGCTGCGCGAAGTTCTCGATGATCCCGTTGTGGATGAGGGCGAGCTTCCCGCCGTCCGCCAGATGCGGGTGGGCGTTGCCGTCCGTGGGACCGCCGTGGGTGGCCCACCGGGTGTGGCCGATGCCCGTCTGCGCCGCGGGGAGGGGATTGGCCTCGATGGCCCCCGTGAGGTTCGCGAGCTTGCCCGCCCGCTTCTCCGAGGCGAGGTCACCGTCGCCGGTGACCACCGCGATGCCGGCGGAATCGTATCCGCGGTACTCGAGCCGGCCGAGTCCCTGCAGCAGGACATCGGTGGCGAGGTGATCGGCCGCGGTGGGGGCGACCGAGGAGACATATCCGACGATTCCACACATGCGGAAGAGTCTAACCGGCGCGCCTCCGCGCGGGGTGCATGCGGCACGCGCAGCGATGCGCCGTTCGTCACCTCTCCACGCGGTAGCGGTGGAAGGCGGGGACCAGCAGGCATGCGAGCACCACGCCCACGATCACGAGGACCCCTCCTCCCGAGGTCGCCCATACGGTGCCCACGCCGTCCGCCGCCCAGCCGTGGAGGATGTCCGCGAGCCGCGGGCCTCCCGCCACCACGACGATGAAGACGCCCTGGAGGCGGCCGCGCACCTCGTCGCTCGCGGCCTCCTGCAGCATGGTGGTCCGGAACGCCGCCGAGGCCATGTCCGCGGCGCCTCCCACCACCAGCATGAGCAGCGCGAGGACGAGGAGGACGAGCACGGGACCGGTGAGCAGCGCACCGCCGTCCGGGCCCAGGAGGCCCGCACCTGCGGCGGCGGACGAGCCGGCCTCGGCGGCGGAGCCTGAGCCGGCCTCGGCACCGGCCCGTGCCGAGGCTCCCGGGGCTCCTGCATGCTCCCGTGCACGCTGCGCAAGGCCCACCGCGATGCCGAAGAACGTCACCGCCGCACCCCAGACGATGATCGCATTCACCACGGCCAGCCCCTGCCTGCGCACCCGGGAGACCCAGCCGGAGAAGATCCCTCCCAGCACGGTGCCCGCGGGGATCGCGGCGAAGAGGAGGGCGTAGACGATGCCGCCGTCCACGGGTCCGCCGAATCCCTCGTGCGCGATCTGCGGGAAGAGGATGCGCGGCATGCCGAAGATCATGGCGATGAGGTCCACGACGAAGCTCATGAGCAGCACGGGGTGGATCGCGAGGTAGCGGAAGCCGTCGATGACGCTCCGGAGCCCCGGCGAGCCGAGCGCGTTGTCCGGCACGAGCGAGGGCAGGCGCACCACGGCGTAGAGGGTGGCGAAGAGGAAGACGGTGTCCGCGAGGTAGAGCCAGGCGAAGCCCATGACCGGGATGAGCGCGCCGCCTGCGAGCGGGCCGACGATCGCACCCGCCATCACGACCGTCATGTTGAGCGAGGTGGCGGACGGCAGCAGGCGCATGGGCACGATCTTGGGCAGGATCGCGGTGCGCACCGGCTGATTGAGGCCGAAGAACGCCTGCTGGAGGGCGAAGATCACGAGCAGCAGCCAGACGTTCTCCAGTCCCAGCGCGGCCTGGAGCCAGAACAGTGCGGCGGTGGCGATGAGCCCCGTGGTCGTGACCATGAGGAGCTTCCGGCGGTCCATCGCATCCGCCATCGCCCCGCCCCACAGGCCGAACACCACGAGCGGCACGAGGCCGAACACACCGGTGAGGCCCACCATCGCCGAGGACTCCGTCATGGAGTAGATCTGCGCCGGCACCGCCACGATGGTGAGCTGAGCGCCGATCGCGGTGATGATGTTCGCGGTCCAGAGCCGGCGGAAGTGTCCGTACTGCAAAGGCCGCGTGTCCGCGAACATTCCGCGCAGGGAAAACCGGCGGAGGCCCCGGCGGCGGGCGGACCGAGGTGAGTCCGGACGGGCGGCTGCGTCCGGGCCGGCTGGGTTCCCGGAACCGTCGGAGGAGTGAGGGGAGTCCGGGCCGGTTGCGCCGGAGCTGTCTGCCGGTTCGTCCGGCGGCTGGGCGGTCACGATGCGATCACCCTGTGATTCTGACAGAACCCCGCCGTCTCACCGCAGCCCCTCGCGCCCGGGTGCAATGGACGTCACATGAGAGAATCATCGGCATGGCTTCGACTGAGCATGCCTCGCAGGTCTCCGATTCCGTCCGCCGTCTGGCCGGGCTCCGGCCCCGCCGCAAGACGGACGCGGACAGCGCCGCCTCCCCGTACTGGCACTTCACCCGCGAGCAGTGGGCGCGGCTCTCCGACTCCACGGAGCTGCCGCTCACCTTCGATGACATCCAGCGGCTGCGCGGCCTCGGCGAGCGCATCGACCTGGAGGAGGTGGAGACGATCTACCTGCCCCTCTCCCGCCTGCTCAACCTCTACTCCGCCGCGCGCGGGGCCAAGCACGAGGTCACCCGCGAGTTCCTCTCCCCGCTGCGCAACGAGGGCTTCGAGCCGGCGCCGGAGCGCACGCCGTTCGTCATCGGCGTCGCCGGATCCGTGGCCGTGGGCAAATCGACCACCGCCCGCCTGCTGCGCGAGATGCTCGCGCGCTGGTCCGACACCCCGCGCGTGGAGCTCATCACCACGGACGGCTTCCTCTTCCCCAACGCGGAACTGGAACGGCGCGGGCTCT
>NZ_BAAAPZ010000018.1:26107-108523 GCF_039531405.1 Brevibacterium salitolerans
GCACCCGTCTACTCCCATCACACCTACGACATCGTCCCCGGCGCCAGCGTCACCGTCCGGCGCCCGGACATCCTCATCGTGGAGGGCCTCAACGTGCTCCAGCCGCCACGGCCGCGGGCGGACGGCAAGGTCGGCGTCTCCGTGAGCGACTACTTCGACTTCTCCATCTACGTGGACGCGGCGGCCGCGGACATCCGCTCCTGGTACGTCAAGCGCTTCCTCCGCCTCAAGCACGGCGCGTTCACGGACCCGGACTCGTTCTTCCACCGCTACTCGGAGCTCTCCGACGACGAGGCCCGCGACCTCGCGCTCGAGATCTGGGACTCGATCAACTCCCCCAACCTCCGCGAGAACGTGCAGCCCTCCCGCGGCCGGGCGGATCTCCTGCTGCGCAAGTCCGCGAACCACTCCGTCTCCCGCATCCAGCTGCGCAAGCTCTGAGCCGCGCCCGGCGCTCCGTCCCCGCCGGACCCGCCGGGTGGGCATCCGGCCCTCTCCCAGGTGCACGCCCGCCTGCCCCTCCCGGTGAGCGGTGCGGCGGCATCCGCAGTACGCTCTGAGCGATATCCGCGGACGCTGCGGAAGCAACCCCCGCTCTGCGGTGTTGCCTGCGATGTCCGCGCCCCGCCCCGGAGGAGAACCGCATGAGCATGCCCAGTCCCCAGTCCCTCATGCACCTCCAGACCGCCAGCGCACGCAGGGCGGGTCAGGGGACCTCCGCCAAGCTGGACGGCGCCACCCTGCGCCGGATGCTGGCCTTCGCCACCCGTCAGCGCGGCAAGCTCGCAGTCTTCCTGGTGCTCTCCGTGCTGCTCTCCGTGGCCGGCGTCATCACCCCGGTGCTCTCCGGGCGCATCGTCAACGCCATCACCGCCGGTGGTCCGGTCTCCGTGATCGTGTGGCTGGCGCTGGCCATCGCCGGGCTCGCTCTCGCCGAGGCCGGTCTCACCCTCGTGAATCGCTGGCTGTCCGCGCGGGTGGGCGAAGGCCTGATCTTCGACCTCCGCACCGCGGTCTTCGACCATGTGCAGACGCTGCCGGTCGCCTTCTTCAACCGCACCCGCACGGGCGCGCTCGTGTCCCGGCTGAACACGGATGTGATCGGTGCGCAGCGCGCGTTCTCCAACACGCTCTCCGGGGTGGTCGCCAACTTCGTCTCCCTGCTCATCACGGTGGGTGTGATGGTGACGATCTCCTGGCAGGTCACCGTCCTCTCCATCCTCCTGCTGCCCATCTTCCTCATCCCGGCTCGCATGCTCGGCGGGAAGCTCGCACGCCTGCAGCACGAGGCGGCGGACCACAATGCGGCGATGTCCAACCGGATGACGGAGCGGTTCGGCGCGGGAGGCGCCACGCTCGTGAAGCTGTTCGGCTCACCGCGGGCGGAGTCCGAGGAGTTCGCCGCGCGGGCCGGGCGCGTGCGGGACATCGGCGTGCGGGTGGGGATGCTGCAGACCACCTTCGTCACCACGCTGACCCTCGTGAGCGCACTGGCGCTGGCGCTGGTCTACGGCCTCGGCGGATGGCAGGCCGTGGCGGGCCGGATGGACGCCGGCAGCGTCGTCTCGCTCGCCATGCTGCTCACCCGCCTCTACGGACCGCTCACCATGCTCGCCAATGCACGGATGGACATCATGAGCGCGGTGGTGAGCTTCCAGCGCGTGTTCGAGGTGCTGGACCTCAAGCCCCTCATCACGGAGCCGGCGCACCCCACACCGCTGCCGGGGGTGACGGGTCGGGCTGCGGATGCCGGGGCCCACAGGGCGGGAACGCAGTCCGCCAAGGATGGAGACGCCACCCGCACGGACCGCACCGTGGCCCGGCCGGATTCCGCCGAGGTCTCCCTCGCCTTCCGCGACGTGAGCTTCGCCTACCCCTCCGCCGCGGAGGTCTCCCTGGCGACGCTGGAGGAGGTGGCGGTCCTCGACGAGCGCGCCGGGCAGGAGGTGCTGCACGGCATCGACTTCGAGGTCCCCGCGGGGCGGACGGTGGCGCTCGTGGGCTCCTCCGGAGCGGGCAAGTCCACCATCGCGTCCCTGGTCCCCCGGCTCTACGACGTCACGGCCGGGGCGGTCGAGCTGGGCGGCGTGGATGTGCGCGAGCTCGGCTTCGACACCCTCAAGGCGGCCGTGGGCATGGTGACGCAGGACGGACACCTGTTCCACGAGTCGATCCGGGAGAACCTGCGCATCGCCCGCCCCGACGCCACGGACGCAGAGCTGGAGGACGCCGTGCACCGGGCGCGGCTGGACGAGGTGATCGGGCGCCTGCCGGAGGGACTGGACACCGTCATCGGCGAGCGCGGCTACCGGCTCTCCGGCGGCGAGCGCCAGCGGCTCACGATCGCCCGCCTGCTGCTGGCCGCTCCCCCGGTCGTGATCCTGGACGAGGCGACGAGTGCGCTGGACTCCACGAACGAGGCCGCCATCCAGCACGCCCTCGACGAGGCCATGCACGGACGCACCGTCCTGGTGATCGCGCACCGGCTCTCCACCGTGCAGAACGCGGACCAGATCCTCGTGGTGGACGACGGGCGGATCGCGGAGCGCGGGACGCACGCGGAGCTGCTCGCGGCGAACGGCCGCTATGCCGTGCTCTACCGCACCCAGTTCAAGGAGGGGTGAGGGGCCCGCAACGCCGCGAGAGCTCAGGATCGCCGCGCAGTTGCGCGGCGATCCTGAGCTCTCGTGCGCATGGGGCTCAGAGCGCCAGGCGCTCCTTGACCACGGCGGCCAGACGCTCGGCCTGGGACTGCGCCACGTCCTCGGCGGAGGCCTCGACCATCACGCGGATGAGAGGCTCCGTGCCGGAGGCGCGCAGCAGCACCCGCCCGGTGTCCCCCAGCTCCTGCTCGACCGTCGCGATCTCGCTCTGCACGCCCAGATCGTCGCCCGCGCGGTGCTTGTCCACGCCCTTGACGTTGATGAGCACCTGCGGGAGCTTGGGCACCTCCGCCGCCAGATCCGCCAGCGTGCGCTTGGCCGTGGCCATGCGGTGCATGAGGTGGAGCGCGGACTGCACGCCGTCACCGGTGGTGCCGTGGTCCAGCATGAGCACGTGGCCGGACTGCTCACCGCCCAGCGAGTAGCCGCCGGCCAGCATGCGCTCCAGCACGTAGCGGTCGCCCACCGCGGTCTCCTCGATGCGGATGTTCCGTTTGGCCATCGCCAGGCGCAGGCCCAGGTTGGACATGACCGTGACGACGAGGGTGTCGTCCTTGAGCCGGCCGTCCTCCTTCATGCCGAGGGCGAGGATGCCCATGATCTGGTCGCCGTCCACCTCGCGGCCCAGCGCGTCCACCGCCAGGCAACGGTCCGCGTCGCCGTCGAAGGCCACACCCAGATCCGCCTGGTGCTCCACCACGGCGCTCTTGAGATTGCTGATGTGGGTGGAGCCCACCCCGTCGTTGATGTTGTAGCCGTTGGGCTCCGCCGCCGTGACGATGACCTCCGCCCCGGCCTGCCGCAGCGCGGACGGACCCACCACGGAGGCCGCGCCGTGCGCGCAGTCCACCACGACCGTGAGGCCCGCCAGAGGGGTCTCCCCCTCCGCGGCGCCCAGGGTGCGGACCAGGTGCTCCGCGAACTCGTCCGAGGCCGCCGGGTAGCGCGCGATCCGCCCCACCTCCTGCCCCGTGGGCCGCTCCCACTCCGAGTCCAGGAGCGCGAGGATCTCGTCCTCCTGGGCATCCGTGAGCTTGGTGCCGCCGGGACCGAAGAACTTGATGCCGTTGTCCGGCATGGGGTTGTGGGAGGCGGACAGCACCACGCCGAAAGCGGCGCCCGTCGCCTTCACCGCATAGGCGATGCCGGGCGTGGGCAGCACGCCCACGTCACGCACGTCCACCCCGGTCGAGGCGATGCCCGCGGCGGTGGACGCGGAGAGGAACTCGCCGCTCACGCGGGTGTCCCGGCCCACGATCGCCACGGGGCGCGTGCCGAACGGCGCCGTCTCCGGGCGTGCGAGCACGCGGGAGCCCGCGACGGCCAGCTGCAGCGCCAGGCGTGCGGTGATGTCCTTGTTGGCCAGTCCTCGCACACCATCTGTGCCGAACAGTCGAGCCATTGCGGAAGATCCTTCCTTCGGGTTCTGCGTCAGTGTACGCGCGCCGCCCTGGAGCGCCTCCGAACCGCGCTACGGACGGCGGCCGCACCACGCGAGAAGCCCCCGCCCGGTGGGAACCACCTGACGAGGGCTTCTGCACTGCGCCGGGCGCAGCGGCGAGCGCGTGGGAATCAGCGCTTGGAGAACTGCGGCGCCTTGCGGGCCTTCTTGAGGCCGGCCTTCTTGCGCTCCGGGACGCGGGCGTCACGGGTGAGGTAGCCGGCCGCCTTGAGCTCGGCGCGGTTGGCCTCACGGTCGATCTGGTTGAGCGAGCGGGCCACGCCCAGGCGGACGGCGCCGGCCTGACCGGAGGGGCCGCCGCCTGCGATGCGGACGATCACATCGAAGCGACCCTCCAGATCGAGGAGTGCGAAGGGCTCGTTCACGAGCTGCTGGTGCAGCTTGTTGGGGAAGTAGGTCTCCAGGTCGCGACCGTTGATGGTCCACTGGCCGGAGCCGGGGACCAGGCGCACGCGGGCGATGGCCTGCTTGCGGCGGCCCACGCCGTTGCCGGGCGCGGTGAGCGACTCGCCGCGGCCGCCGGCCACGTTCTCGCCCAGGCCGGCCGACGCCGGGGTCTCGGTGCTGTATTCGGTGAGCTCGACGTCTGCGACGTCAGCGGTGATGTTGTCTGCCACGATTCTCCTCGGTGAAAGTTCCGTCAGCTGCTCAGCGCGCTTACTGCGCGACCTGGGTCAGCTCGTAGGGCTGCGGGTTCTGGGCGCTGTGCGGGTGCTCCGGACCTGTGTAGATCTTGAGCTTGTGCATCTGCGCCCGACCGAGGCGATTCTTGGGGATCATGCCCGCGATGGCCTTCTCCACCGCGCGCTCGGGGCGCGTGGCGAGGAGCTCGGCGTAGTTCACGCTCTTGAGGCCGCCGGGGTAGTTCGAGTGACGGTAGGCGCGCTTCTGCTCCAGCTTGGCACCGGTCAGGGCGACCTTGTCCGCGTTCACGATGATGACGAAGTCACCGGAGTCCACGTGCGGTGCGAAGGTGGGCTTGTGCTTGCCGCGGAGCAGACGAGCCGCCTGCGAGGCAAGGCGGCCGAGGACCACATCAGTGGCGTCGATGACGTGCCACTGGCGCTGGATGTCACCGGGCTTGGGGGTGTACGTACGCAAAGTTGCCTTCTTACATTCGTTGTCAGATGACCCGCACACACTCGCCCCTGCTCCGGTCGTGAGTCGGAGAGGACGAACGGGTCGTACCTTCGGTAGCTGCGCTCTCAGACACGGAAGACCCGCCACAGAACCTGCAACGCGACTAGAGGCCCAGCGGTAGAACGTGTTGACGCGGCAACGACGCTCAAATCTACCGCAGGCCGCACAGCTCCTGCAAACCGGATCCAGGCTCCGCCAAGGCCTCCCCGGTAGTCTTGTGCGGTGTTCGTCCGACTGCTCACCGCCCTCGCCTGCACCCTGGGCCTCGTCCTGCCCGCCCATGCGTGGCCGGGAACGGCCCACGCCGCACCCGTGCCCGCCCCGGCGGAGCAGACCGCACCGCTCGCCGCACCCGCGCAGGACGCGACATCGGCGCAGGTCACCGGTGCCGCACCCGTGTCCCTGACCGCGCAGCCCCCGCCCGAGGCCGTGCCGGCGGACGCGGACGCCCCGGCCTCGGGCACGGTGGTGATCGGCTCCTCCGGCCTCAGCCTCGAGGACCTCTCTCCGGAGACCACCCCGCACCTCTGGCGGATGGCCGAGGAGGGCGCGGCGGGCAACCTGGCCGTGCGCACTCTCACACCGGCGACCTGCGCGGCCTCCGGCTGGCTGTCCCTGGGGGCGGGGGCGCGCATGCGGGGTGCGGACCTCACCCCGGCCTGGCAGCACCCCCTCTTCCTCGACCGCGCGTGCCCGCGGATGCTCGAGCCCACCTCGGAGGCGGCGGACGCGCCGGAGAGCACGGGACCCCAGCCCACGGGCCTCGCCCCCGCGGCGTTCTCCGAGTTCCACCGGGTGGACGATCTCAATGCGACCGGGGGCTACGGCGCTTTGCCGGGCGCCTTCACCCATGCCGCGGACTCCGCCCTGGCGAGGGAGGGAGCGCCGGACGCGGATGCGACGCCGCCCGCTGCCGAGGGTGCGCAGGCGGACCGCAGCGCGGAACCGTCGTGGTGCACGGCCGCCGTGGGCACCGGCGCCAGCTACGCGGCCGCGGACCCGGAGGGCCAGGTGGGGCTCTGGTCCCCGCTGTCCACGCTGCTCGACGAGCCGGAGGACGCGGACGAGCGCACCCGTGAGAAGCGGGCGGCCGAACGCACCGCCCTGCTCTCCGCCTGCTCCCTCACGCTCGTGGACGCCGGCACCGCCGCCGATCCTCTGTGGGACCCGGCAGCCTCCGCCCTCTGGTCCGAGGCCACGCTGGGCACGCTGCGCTCCGCGCAGATCCAGGAGCTCGACGACCGCGTGGGCCTCATCCTCGAGTCCGTCCCGGACGACTACGACGTGGTCGTCGCGGGCCTCGGCGACTCCGCCTACCCCTCCCGGCTGCGCGCTCTGCTCGCCACCGGCCCCTCCTACCCCGAGGGGACGCTCACCGCCTCGTCCACGCGGCAGGCCGGCCTCACACAGCTCACGGACGTGCTGCCCGCCGTGCTGAGGAACACCGGGATGGAGGCCGCGGGCTCCTCCCCCGCCGCCTTCACCGTCGACACCGGCACCGCCGGGAAGCCCGCGCAGGAACGCCTCGACAGCCTCACGGCCGATGCGCGCAAGGCCGCGACGGTCCACACCCACGCACAGACCTTCGGGATCGTCCTCGACGTCCTCTTCTACGCGCTCTTCCTCTTCACGATGATCGGCTTCACGGTGCCGGTGGTCCGGTTCATGCGCCGGCGCAGCCTCGCGGCGCGGCGGCGCGCGGACTCCCTGCGCCCGGCTGCGGCCGTCGCCGCGGACGCCCCCGCCGTCCCGCTGAGCGGCTGGCGCACCGGCGTCTCCTGGGCCTGCTTCGCCCTCGGCCTCCTCCCGGCGGCCAGCTTCTTCGCCGGTTTCCTCCCCTGGGGCCGTGCGCCGGATCCCGCCCTCGCGCTCGCACTGTCGATCGCCGCGGCCGTCCTGGTGCTGCTGCTGGCGGCCGTCGCCGGCCCCTGGCGGCGGACCTGGGCCGGACGCATCGCGGCCGTGAGCCTGCTGAGTGCCCTCGTGCTCCTGGCGGACGTGGCCCTGGGCTCCCGCCTGCAGTTCAACTCCCTCATGGGCTACAACCCCATCGTCGCCGGGCGCTTCTACGGCCTGGGCAACCAGGGCGCCGCGCTGTTCCTCGTCGCCTCCCTGCTGGGCCTGGGCATCGTGGCCGCGCGGCTGGGCGCCCACGGCCGCGCCGGCTGGGCACGTGCGCTCACCGCCGTCTACGCCCTCGTGAGCGTGTGCGTGCTGGGCAACCCGGCGTGGGGCGCCAAGTTCGGCGGCACCGTGGCCGCGCTGGTGGGCTTCACCGTCCTCCTCCTCGCGCTGTTCCGCATCCGCGTGAACCTGCTCAAGCTCGCGGGGATCGGAGCAGGGGCCCTCGTCGTCATCATGGGCGTGGCCTGGCTGGACTACCTCCGTCCGCCGGCGGAGCGCTCGCACTTCGGCAGCTTCTTCGCCCAGGCTCTCGACGGTGAGCTGCTGGACGTCATCGGCCGCAAGCTGGGCGCCAACCTCCGCATCGCCGTCATCAACCCCGGCCTGGCGATCGTCGTGCCCCTGGCCGTCCTCATCGTCCTGTTCGCGCTGGCCTACCTGCGCCGGAGCAGGCGGACCGCCGTGCTCGCTCGGCCCTGGGACGGGTACCTCCCGGAGGCGCTCACGGACCCCCACGTGCACGCCGGCTTCCTGTCCGCCGTCCTCGCACTGGCCGTGGGCCTCGTCATCACGGACTCCGGGATCGCGGTGCCCGCGACGGGCGCCATGATGTTCGTCCCCTTCCTCGTGGTCCTCAGCCTCGACGCCGCACAGCGGGCGGAGGGCGAGGACGCTTCCAGCACGGCGGACGGCACGGTCCGGTCTGCACCTGCGTACGCGCCCGTCACGCCCGCCGCCGCAGAGACCGGCGAGGCCGGTGCGACCAGTGCGGCCAGCGCGAGCGGGAGCACGGAAACCGACAGGAATGCACCCGGGCCCGAGGCCACCGCATGATCCGCCGCCTGCTCACCACCCTCCTCGCACTGCTCCTGGCCGTGGGCGGGTTCGCCGCTCCGGCCTCGGGCACCGACCGCACGCCTGCCCGGACCGGCGAGGGACCCGTCATCCTCCTGGGCTTCGCCGGACTCACCTTCGAGGACGTCCACCCGGACCGCACGCCCCATCTCTGGCGCCTGGTCTCCGAGGGCGCGGTGGGCACCATGACCCCTCGCTCTGTGCGGGACACCAGCTGCGCCGCGGACGGCTGGCTGGGCGTGGCCTCCGGCAGGAGAGCGGCCGACGAGCCCCGCCCCACCTGCCGCGTCCTCGCCGACCCCATCGGAGGGTGGGTGCCCGACTGGGATGTGTACCTGGCCCAGGCCGCCGAGGACAACTACACACCCGGCGTGGGCGCACTCACCCAGACCGCGGAGGACGCGGGCGTGGCGGTGCGCGGCATCGGCCCCGGTGCGGCCGTGGGCACGGCCGCACCGGACGGCAGGGCCGAGGACTGGGAGCCGCTGGCCCCCGCCGGCGAGCGCGGCGCGCAGGTGGTCGACGCCGCCGAGGACGCCGGAATCGTGCTCGTGGACCTCGGCAGCGTCTACGCCCCCGGCAACTCGGTCACGGACCTCGACGCCGCGGTGGGAGAGGTGCTCACGGCGGTGGACGCCGCCGGGGCCGAGGGGCGGCACACCTCCCTCGTCGCCGCCTCCCTGGCCGACGGCCGCACGGACGAGTCCCGCATGCAGTTCTCCGCGGTCTACGGCGGGCGCGACGCCTCCGGCGCGTCCGCCGGCGAACCGGGAGCGGAACTGCTCACCTCGCCGTCCACCCGGCAGCCCGGCCTCGTCCAGGTCTCCGACCTCACCCCCACCCTCCTCTCGCTGGCGGGGGTGCAGGGCGGCTCCAACTTCGCGGGAGCGCCCATGCAGTTCCAGGACGGACCGGACGGGGCGGGCGGCAAGCACCAGCTCATGCTCGACCGGCAGACGGCCGTCCTCACCCAGCAGAGCATCTCCGCGTGGATGTACGCCGCGTGGGGAGGCCTGCTGCTGGTGGGCCTGGTCCTGTGCACCGTCATGGCGCGCCGCTCGGGCACCGCGCGGGTCGCGACGCTGCTCGCCGGAGGCGGCATGCTCATGGCCTCGCTGCCCGTCTCGACCTACCTGGTGAACCTGCTCCCCTGGGAGCGCTCCACCTCGCCGGACGTGGCGATGCTGGGCGGGGTGATCGGCTGGGCCATCGTGCTCACCGCGCTCGCCGTCGCAGGGCCGTGGCGCAGGCTGCGGGGCGGCAGCCTCGCCTTCGTCTCCGCAGTGACGGTCGCGGTGCTCGCCGCCGATGTGCTCACGGGCTCGCGGCTGCAGATGTCGACGATGCTGGGCGAACCGCTGCTCATCGCCTCCCGCTTCTACGGGATCGGCAATTCCGCGCTCGCCCTCTACTGCACCGCGCTGCTCGTGGGGCTGGGGCTGGCCTGCTCATGGCTGCGCAGCTCCACGTGGAGGCACCGCAGATGGGTGACGACGACGGTGGTCATCGCGGCGGTCCTGGCCTCGTGCGGGCTGCTCGCGGCTCCGGGGCTGGGCACCAAGTTCGGCTCCGTGCCCACGCTGGTGCTGGGCAGCGCCGTGTTCGCCCTCGCCGCCGCCGGCATCCGGCTCTCGTGGAAGCGTCTGCTGGTCTTCGGCGGAGGTGCCGCAGCACTCATGCTCGCCGTGCTCTTCCTCGACTGGCTGCGGCCGGCGGAGGCGCGCACGCACTTCGGCAGATTCTTCGACTCGATCCTCACCGGCGAGGCCGGTGCCGTGCTCATGCGCAAGATCGGCATGAACGTCGACATCCTCACCCAGAGCTGGATGACGCTGCTGCTGCCCCTGCTCATCGCCGTGGTGCTGTGGGCGGCGATCTCGCCGGCGCGCTTCCGCATCCCCGGCCTGGCGGAACAGTACCGGAGGCTCCCCCTTCTGCGTCCGGCCGTCATCTCGCTCGCCGTGCTGCTCGCGGTGGGGACCTTCATCAACGACTCCGGCGTGGTGGTGCCGGCCGTGGGGATGCTGTTCCTCGTGCCCGCGCTCGCCTCCTGTGCGGGCAGTTCCGAGGAGATGCGCCGGGGCTGAGCGAGGAGGCGCGGGGCGCAGGGAGGCGTGCGGCGAGCTTCACGGGCGACGTGCAGAGGTCTGACCGGGGCGTGCAGGAAGCCCACCAGCGACGTGCGGCGAGCTCATCGGCGTCATCGGCGACTTGCAGGGAGCTGTCCGCTGGCCTGCGGGGAGCTAGCCGGCGGCCTCGGCGGACAGGATCACCAGCCACACCGCGATGCCTGCGGGGAGGATCATCAGCGCCAGCGTCACCGTGCCCAGCCGGGCCATGCGCGCGTTGGACCTCTTGCGTCCCCAGCGTCGCAGTGCGCTGCCCAGCACCAGCAGCAGGGCGACGACGACCACGAGCACCTTGACGAACCCCATGCGCAGAAGGCTACCGGAGTCGAAGGGGTCCGGACGCCGCAGAAGGCCACGTACCCCTCACCCCCAATCCAGCCACGCACCCCAAGTTACGTCTGCGTACCGGCCGTGTAGGGCGGCCGGTACGCAGACGTAACTTGGGGATTGCGGCTCCGGACGGGGTGGACCGCTGTGCCGCGCGGCCGCGCGCCTCACCTCTGCGGCGCCGCGCGCCTCAGCCCTGCGCGGCTGCGGCGCCTCGCCCCGGCGGTGCCGCGGACCTCAGACGGTGCTCTTGCGGCGACGGGACGCCGCCAGAGCGGTGCCGCCCGCAGCGACGAGCACGGCGGCCAGACCCAGCGCACCGGCGAACTCCGCACCGGTGCGAGGCAGCCTGCCGTCGTCCTTCCGGTCATCGCCGGAGCCGCTGCCGTCACCGGAGCCGCTGCCGTCGTCCTGACCGTCACCGCTGCCGGAGCCGTCCCCGTTGCCGTCCTCGTCCCCGCTACCGGAACCGTCGTCGTTGCCCGAACCGTCGTCGTCTCCACCTTCACCGGCGGCCACGACCTGGACCTCGAACTCCACGGAGGAGGGCAGAGGCTTGGGGTTGTCGTCCCACCAGGCGTGCTCCGGATCCGCGACGAGGTTCGCCTGCACCGTGTAGGTGCCGGGAGCCACGTCGTCACCCGCCGTCACCGTGAGATCCGAACTGGTCGTTCCCTCTGCGATGGACGGCAGCACGGTCGACTCCGCAGTCTCCGCAGCGGCCGTGGAGACGGTGTCCACCGCGGTGAGGTCCGCGGAGAAGCCCGCGGGCAGCTCCAGAGAGAGGAGGAACGGCCCCTCGATCTCACGGGTGGCCTCGGTGTCGAAGGTGAGCGGCAGCTCTGCGCCCTGCTCCACCTGCGCCCGCTCCGGCGAACCCAGGCTCGCAGTGAGCTCCCCCGTGTTCATCACGTCCAGGGCGTAGTCCGCCTGGCGCTCCTGGTGGTCTGGGGAGACGGGCGTGTTCTCCTCGAAGTACTTCTCCCACACGTCGAAGTCCGTGAGACCGGACTGTTCGAAGGTGCCATTGGCGAAGCCCGCGTAGTTGTCCCCGCCGGAGGCGAGGAAGCTCAGCGTCGCCACACGATACGTGGCCTCGGGGTCGATCTCCTCACCGTCCACAGTCACGGAGAGGACCCGTTCGCCCTTCGGAGCGGTCGAGTCGTAGACCACACCCACCTCCTCGGAGACGCCCAGATGGAGCATCGGCCGCGAGGCGCCCTCCGGCTGCCACTGCTCCTCGAACACCTGCAGCACATCCGCACCCGTGAGCGTCACGACGCCGTGGTCGTTGGCGAAGGGCAGCACCGCGTTGAGCTCGGCCACCGTCACCTCGGCCGGCTTCTCGCCGTTGTAGATGTCATCCACGAGGAGGTCCGTGCGGAGTCCGCCGGAGTTGGTGAGGCCGAAGTCCGCCTCCTCCAGCTGCGAGTACTCGACGCCCTCCTTGAGCGCGTCCGCCACGAGGTTGCCCAGCGTGGACTCCTTGCCGCGGTCCTCGCTGCCGTCCGTCGTGGCCCGGGTGATGTCCTCGGTGATGGTGCCCACCACGGTGGAGCCGATCTCCTTGGCCTGCGCCTCCGCATCCGCCACGATGTCGCGGACCTCGTCCACCACGGGCGAGGTGACCTCGACGCCCTTGGTCTCCAGCAGCGAGGCGTCATCCGTCGTCCACTCACCACTGCCGTCCGCGGTGAGCGTGAGGCTGCCCACGGCCTCGCCGTACTTCTGCGACTGCAGGATGGGACGCTCGCGGTCCGTGCCGGGAACGGGCGCGGAGAAGTTGGCGGGCAGGTGCGAGTGGCCCATGAACATCGCGTCGATCGACGGGTCGGACTGCTCCACGATCGCCTTGAACTCCGCGTTGGAGGCCAGAGCGGAGTCCAAGTCCGAGGTCACGGCGGGCCCCGCATGCGCGTTGAGGACCGTGACGTCCGGCCGCTGCTCCTCGGGCAGTCCCTCCAGCTCGGCCGCCGCCCGGTTGATCGCCTCGACGGAGTCGCCGAACTCGATGTCCGCGATGCCGTCCGGGCTCACGAGCGTGGCGGTGTCCTGGGTGACCACACCGATCACGCCGACCTTGAGGTCACCGGCCTCGATGATCTCCCAGGGCTTCAGGCCCGCGGCGACGTCCTTGGTGCCCTTGGCGTAGACATTGGCACCCAGGTGCGCGAAGTCCGATTCCGCACCCACCCTGTCCCGGAGGTCCGCGTAGCCGCGGTCGAACTCGTGGTTGCCGGCAGCGGACACGTCCAGACCGATCGCGTTCAGGACATCCAGCGTGGGGGTGTCCTGCTGCGAGGAGGAGACGTAGGTGGAGGCTCCGATGTTGTCGCCGGAGGAGATGAAGGCGGTCTCCGCACCGGCCTCGGCCGCCGCGGCGCGCTCGCGCTCCACGACGCTCGCCACATTCACCCCCGCCTCGCTGATGCGGCCGTGGAAGTCCGTGATGTTGAGGAGCTGCAGCTCGGTGCCGGCGGCCGGGGCCGCGGCGGTCGCGAGTCCGTCGGTCTCCTCCGCAGCGGCCTCGCCGAGGCGGTCCCCGCCGTCCTGCTCCTGCTCGCCGAGGCCCTGGTCCTCCGAGGCGGAGGGGGCCTGTTCCGGGGCGGCCGGGGCGGAGTCGCGCTCAGCGCCGCCCAGCCCCGGTGCCGCCACGGCCGGCAGGGCTCCCAGCGGCACCAGCAGGCCCACTGCCGCGGCGCCGGCGACGGCCCCGCGGATGAGATTCTTCTTCATGTCCGTCCTTGACAGTCGAGGGAACGAGGTTGCGTGTCAGCTGTCATTATCCTGAGCGCAGACCCCGGAAATGCTGTACGCACCTGAACATACCGTGAACACTCCCTGAGCGCGCGCGAATCTCCGCAGAGCGGAATTCGGCACCGCACCGCAGACGCTCAGCCCTGCAGCTCCTCCGCGCTCCGCCTGTTGCGAGCCGTCCCCGCCTGCTCCGCCCATCCCGCGGGGCCCTCCGGATAGCCCACCTCCTCGAGCACGAGACCGTGCGCGGGCATGAGGTGCATGGGGGCGAGCGCCGTCTTCGCCGCACCGGCCTCCGCGCGGGCCAGCTGCTCCGCGGGTGCCGTGACGTCCCAGGAGCCATGCCCCACCTTCACGAGAGCGCCCACCAGCGCACGGACCATGTGATGGCAGAAGGCATCGGCCTGCAGTCCCAGCGTGATCGCACCGTCGCCCGCGCCGCGCGTGACCGTGAGCGCCTGCAGCGTGCGGATGGTGGTGGACTCCGGACGCGGCTTGCAGAAGGGCAGGAAGTCGTGGAGGCCCAGCAGTTCCGCGGCGGCAGCGGCCATGCGCTCGACGTCGAGCTCGCCCCGCAGCTGCACCGTGTGGCCGACGGCCAGCGGGTCAAGGAACGCGGCGGCATCCGCGATCCGGTAGGAGTAGCGGCGCCAGACCGCGGAGAAGCGCGCGTCGAACTCCGCGGGCACCTCCTGCGCCGCATGCACCACGACATCCGGGGCCTCCAGGTGCGCGAGCACTCCTCGCAGACGGCTCGTCAGCCCTTCCGCGGGCGTGCGCCGCCGCTTCCCCTGTGTGCCGCCCAGCCTGGCCGCAGTGGTCTCCGGCAGGTCCAGGTGCACCACCTGCCTGCGCGCATGCACCCCCGCGTCCGTGCGGCCGGCGACGACGGTCCGCACGGGCACGCCGCAGATCTTCGCGAGCGCGGCCTCGAGAGTTCCCTGCACCGTGCGCAGACCCGGCTGGGTCGCCCAGCCGTGGAACCCTCCCCCCGCATAGCCGAGGTCGAGACGGAACCGCACCGCGGCCTCGGCGACCGAGGCCGCGGCAGCAGGCACGCGCGCGTCTTGCCGGGATCCCAGCAGCCCGGGGGCCGTCGCCGACCGCTCGCGAACGGACTCGGCTGGCCCGCCCACGGATCCCGCCTCTGGGAGTGCCACCCCGGCCTCCTCGCCCGCAGGCCCCGAGTCCGCGTTCCCCGAGTTCGCAGGCCCCGAGTCCGCAGCCCCCGGCCTCGCAGGCCCCGATGCCACAGACTCCGGCTTCACAGGTCCTCGCTCAGCCGGCCGGGGCGGTAGTCCTCGCCGCCGTCCGGGGAGACGAGGTCCGCGGACGGGCCCGCCGCATCGTCGTCCCCCGCGTCCGCGAGGGAATAGCCGATCTCCGCAACGGGCCGGAACGCCCACCGCCAGGGCAGCGAGCCGAGCAGTCTGCGCCGGTCCTCGTAGGCACGGACGCTGCTGTTGTGATGCCGCGCTGCCGCGCCGATGTGCGTCTCCTGCGTGCGCAGCTGCTGGAACAGCTCCCGGGCCAGCGCCCGCGAGGCCGTGGGCCGCTCGCCCTCGCCGGAGGCCACGGAGCGCACCCGGGCGTGCACGGCGGCGACGCAGAGAGTGAGGCGGAACTCGGCGGGACCCGTGGCGCGGCTCTCCTCGGACTGCCCGGCGGCCCGCACCGCGCTCTCGAGCCGATGGGTCTCCACGGAGTCGCCCACGACCTCGCGCGCGGCGATGAGATAGGTGGGCACCAGTCCGTGCCGCGCACGGCGGGCCTCCGTGTACTGGCGCAGCGCCTCCGCCGTGAGCGAGCGGTTCATCGAGAGCTGGTTGAACCGGATGACCAGGAAGGTCACCAGCGCGGCGAGCACCACGAGGAGGACTGCGAGCAGCACCCACTTCATCCTTGTGTTCCACCTCTGTTCAGCTGATGAGCACTCGCAGAATACACAGTCCCCAGAACGTCTGCAGACGTTGGCCTGCCGGTCATCTGCCGCCGCAGACGTCCGCAACCTGCACCGGATGGAGTGGGGGACGTGAGAGTCGCAGTCATCGCAGAGTCCTTCCTGCCCCAGATGAATGGTGTCACGCACAGCCTCCTCCGCGTTCTCGACCACCTGGCCGAGCGCGGCGACGACGCGGTGGTGATCGCGCCCGGCACCCGCCGCAGCGGGCCCCACGAGGTCGCCGGGTTCCCGATCCTCCGCGTCCCCGGGTTCGCCATGCCCTCCTACCGCTCCGTGCGGGTGGCGCCCGGCGGTGTGCCGCGCATCCGCCGGATGCTCGCGGCCTTCGCACCGGACGTCGTCCACCTCGCCTCGCCGTTCGTGCTGGGCTGGCGCGGGGCGCTCGCGGCGCAGGACCTGGGTCTGCCCAGCGTGGCCGTCTACCAGACCGAGGTGCCGGCCTACGCCGCCCGCTACGGCATGCCCGGGGTCGAGACCGCCCTGTGGAACCACGTGCGCGCCCTCCACCAGCGCTCGTCCCTCACCCTCGCGCCGTCCTCGTACGCCCTGGCCCAGCTCGAGGGGCTCGGCGTGGACGATGTGCGCCTGTGGGCCCGGGGCGTGGACGCCTCCCGCTTCGACCCCGGTCACCGCTCCGCCGCCTTCCGCGCTCGGGTGGGCGTCTCACAGGACGGCTCCGGGCCCGAGGTGGTGGTGGGCTACGTGGGCCGCCTCGCCGCGGAGAAGCAGCTCGAGGACCTGCGGGTGCTGGACGCGCTGCCCCACGTCCGCCTCGTGATCGTGGGCGAGGGGCCGCGCAGGGCAAAGCTGGAGCGCCTGCTGCCGCATGCGCACTTCACCGGGTTCCTGGGCGGCGATGCGCTGGCGCAGGCCGTGGCGAGCTTCGACCTCATGGTCTCCCCCGGTGAGTTCGAGACGTTCTGCCAGACCATCCAGGAGGCGATGGCCTCGGGCGTGCCGGTCATCGCCCCCGCGCGCGGCGGACCCCTGGACCTCGTGGACTCCTCCCGCACCGGCTGGCTCTACGCACCCGGGGACCTCGCGGGGCTGCGCGCGCACGTCCGGGACCTGGCCGGCGACGCGGCCAAGCGACGCGCCTTCGGCATCGCCGCACGGAAGGCCGTGCGGGGGCGGTCGTGGAAGAGCGTGTGCTCGCAGCTGCGGGGCCACTACGCCACGGCGATCGAGCGGCCCGAGGCGCAGGTCACCGGCCGCTGGTCACTCGCCGAGGTCGCAGGGGCTCGGTGAGACGCAAGGGGCTCGGCGCAGTCACGAGGCCCGGAGACGTCACGGAGTCCTGGTACGGACGTGGAGACCTGGTCAGGACGCGGAGGTCCGGTGGGGTCCCGGAGTCCCGCTGAGGCCCCGGAACCCCGCTGAGAACACGGGTGCCCGGATGCGCGCGCGGCGCAGGCACCGGCCGCACACGCTCAGCCCAGGCCTCGGGCCTCCAGTGCCCGGCCGGTGTCCTGCGCGTACTTCACCGTCCCCAGCACGAGCGGCACGGTGCGGGCGCGCAGGTTCCGTTCGAGGCCTCGGGCGCGGGCGGAGTCCCCGGACACCCGCGCCAGATCGGCGAGCACGGGCAGGCTGCGGACCATGAGCGCGGCGGCGAGGCTCACCTTGTCCGGGTCCGCGCCCACGTACCGCAGCGGTGCGGCCAACACGCCGAACGCGGAGAGCAGGGCCGCCACGGAGGTCGTGAGCATGAGCAGGGATGCCGCCGTGAGGCAGACCGCGATGGTCGAGACAACGCGCAGGCCGTTCGTCCAGTCCGTGAGCAGGGCGTGGATGACCACCACGCCGGCCACGATCGGCCAGATCCTCAGCAGCGGTGCGAGCGTGCTGCGCAGCGGCACGCGAGCGGTGAGCGCGACCACGAGGAGCACGCCCAGAAGCACGGCGTTGACACGCGCGTCGCGGAACAGGAGGACGACGACGCTCACCGCCGCCACCGCGCCCAGCTTCCACCCCGGCCCCAGCCGGTGCAGCCAGCCGTCCCCGGGGATGCGCCGGCCCAGGAACTGCTGCCGCTCCCTCATCGCGGGGGCCTGACGGTGTGCCGGGCCTCCGCAGTGTCTCGAGCTCCGGACTCCCTCTCTCCCAAGACCAGGGCACGGTAGGCGGCGATGGTCCCGGCAGGAGCGCCGTCGGCGGCAAGACGGCCGTCGGCGATGCAGAGGGTGCGCTGCGCATCCGCGGCGAACTCGAGATCGTGGGTGGAGACGAGGATCCGCACCCCGCGCCGCTGTGCCAGATCCGCCAGCACGCCTCGCAGCAGCTCCCGGTTGGCGAGGTCCAGCAGGGTGGTGGGCTCGTCGAGCACGAGCACGGCGGGGTCCACCGCGAGCACGGCCGCCAGCGCCACCAGCTGCCGCTGCCCCCCGGAGAGCTCGTAGACGCTGCGGTGGGCCAGGTCCGCCACCCCCAGCTCGTCCAGCACCGCGAACGCCCGCTGGGTGCGCTCCTTCCGGTTCCGCACGCCGCGTCGCAGCGAGAGCTCCACGTCCTCCAGCGGAGTGGGCATCACCAGCTGCGCCGCGGGATCCGTGAAGACGAAGCCCACGCGCCGACGCACGGCAGCGCCCTTCGCCGCGACGTCCAGACCGTCGACCGTCACGGTGCCCGCATCTGCCGTCACGAGCCCGTTGACGAGCTGCAGGAGCGTGGACTTCCCGGACCCGTTCGCCCCCACGACGCTCACGGTCTGCTCCGTGAGGGTGCAGCTGATGTCCTCGAGCACCGGCCGCAGGCGCGTCTCACCGGGCCGCCCGCCGGGCACCGGTTCCGGAACGCCCACCGTGACGGAGTCGAACACCACGCCCGAGGCCTCGGCGGCTGTGCGCTGCCCGGCCGGCTCCGGCACTTCAGCGAGCACGAGGGCCTCCGGCGGTGCTGCACACGCGGCTTTCGCGGCGGCCTTCCCTGGGGTGCTCCCTGCGGTGTTCCCTGTGGCCTTCGCTGCGGTCCTCCCGGCGGCCGCCGCGGAGGCCGGGAGTGAGGCGGAGGCCGGGAGTGAGGTCGTCAGCGGGCGAGACGGGGTCATCGGCGGACGAGGACGGCGGGGAATGCACGATGGACCGTGACCGCCAGGACGGCGGCGAGCAGGTTCTTGAGGACATCACCGGGCCAGAATGCCATGTCCGCGAACAGCGCCTGCTGCAGGGTGAGGTCGAGGTTGATCGACATCCCCAGGATGCCGCCGGGGTGGTTGGTGAGGAAGCTCCCCAGCAGACCGCCGAGGGCCAGCACGCACCAGAGGCGCGGGCCGGTGAGGCGCTTGACCGCCCAGCGGGCGAGCAGACCGCAGATGAGCGCGTAGAGGGGGAAGGAGAGGACGTACCCGGCGGAGCCGCCGGCGAGCACTCCGAGGCCGCCGGAGAAGTTCGAGAAGATCGGCAGGCCCAGGAGCCCCAGGGCCACGTAGAGGAGTGCCGCGAGGAATCCGCGCAGCGGGCCCAGCACCATGCCGCAGAGGGCGATGCCGATCGTCTGCAGCGTGATGGGGACGCCGGAACCGCCCGTGGGGATGCCGGGCACCGCGGAGAGCGCGGCCGCGAGGGCGGCGAAGACGGCGATGAACGCCACGTCGCGGGAACCCAGTCGCGGGGTGCGCGCGGCGGCTGAGGCGGTGGCTGACGATGCGGAGGTCTCGGTGCGCACGGCCTGGGGCGACGATGCGGCAGAAGTCATGGCTCACTCGGCTTTCACGGACGGGAGGGAACGGCGAGGGCCTTCCGGCACCACTGAACACCGTTCAGGACACGCCACACGGTACCTGAACACCGTTCAGGGCGGCAACTGTGAACCCACGCAGCCCGCAGCACTCCCCCAAAAACAAGTTACGTCTGCGTAGCGGCCGTGGTGGGCGGCCGGTACGCAGACGTAACTCAGAGGAGGGGGAGCGTGGCTCCCTCGCGCTTCACTCCCACTCGATGGTGCCCGGCGGCTTCGAGGTCACGTCGAGGACGACGCGGTTGATCTCGTCGACCTCGTTGGTGATGCGGTTGGAGATGGCGGACAGCGTGTCGTAGGGGATGCGCGTCCAGTCCGCGGTCATGGCGTCCTCACTGCTCACCGGACGCAGCACGATGGGGTGGCCGTAGGTGCGGCCGTCGCCCTGCACGCCCACCGAGCGCACGTCCGCGAGCAGCACCACGGGGCACTGCCAGATCTGTGCGTCCAGCCCGGCGGCGGTGAGCTCCTCGCGGGCGATCGCATCCGCCTCACGCAGGATCTCCAGGCGCTCGCGGGTGACCTCGCCCACGATCCGGATGCCGAGGCCGGGGCCGGGGAACGGCTGGCGTCCCACGATCGCCTCGGGCAGGCCCAGCTCGCGGCCGATCGCCCGGACCTCGTCCTTGAACAGCGCGCGCAGGGGCTCCACGAGCTCGAAGTCGAGGTCGTCCGGGAGTCCGCCCACATTGTGGTGGGACTTGATGTTCGCGGTCCCCGCTCCCCCGCCGGACTCCACGACGTCCGGGTAGAGCGTGCCCTGCACGAGGAACTTCACCGGAGCGCCGCCGGAGGCCTTCGCCTCCTCGACGAGGTCGCGCTGGACCTGTTCGAAGGCGCGGATGAACTCCCGGCCGATGATCTTGCGCTTGGCCTCCGGATCCGTCACGCCCTCCAGGTGGCCCAGGAAGGTGTCCGCGGCGTCGACGGTGATGAGGCGCACGCCGGTGGACTCGACGTAGTCCTTCTCCACCTGCTCCCGCTCACCCTTGCGCAGCAGGCCGTGGTCCACGAAGACGGCGGTGAGCTGGTCGCCGATCGCCTTGTGCACCAGCGCGGTGGACACGGCGGAGTCCACGCCGCCGGAGAGCGCGGAGATCACGCGCGCCTCGCCCACCTGGGCGCGGATGCGCTCCACCTGGTCGTCGATGATGTTCTCGTTGGTCCAGTCCGGGGTGAGGCCGGCGACGTCGTAGAGGAAGTTCTCCAGGACCTTCTGGCCGTGCTCGGAGTGGAGGACCTCCGGGTGCCACTGGACCCCTGCGCACCGGCGCTCGAGGTTCTCGAACGCGGCGATGGGCGTGGACTCCGTGGAGGCGAGGACGGTGAAGCCCAGCGGTGCGCCGGTGACGGAGTCGCCGTGGGACATCCAGGTCGTCTGCTCCTGCGGCATGCCCTTGAGCAGCGTGCCCGGATCCGCGGCGAGCCGCGTGTGCGTGGAGCCGTACTCGCGCTTGTCGGTGCGCGCGACGGTGCCGCCCAGGCGCGCGGCCAGGGTCTGGAACCCGTAGCAGATGCCCAGGATGGGCACGTCGAGGTCGAGGACGCCGTCCGCCAGCCGCGGCGCGCCCTCGTCGTTGACGGAGGAGGGGCCGCCGGAGAGCACGATGGCGCGCGGGGCGCGGGCCGTGAACTCCTCAGGGGTGGCCGAGTAGGGGATCACCTCGGAGTACAGACCGGCTTCCCGCACACGGCGGGCGATGAGCTGGGCATACTGTGCGCCGAAGTCGACGACGAGGACGGGATTGTGCTGGGCCGAGGCCGAGGCGTCTGGCGCGCCCCCGCCCTCCGGCTGCGCGGATTGGGGTGAGGTCATACGTGCGATTCTAGACGGTGAGGACGGCCCTCCGGACGCGGAGGGCCGGGCCGGTTCGCGCCTGTTCCCACACCTGCACCGCACTCGTGACGGCCGCCACCACCCGCGGCCGTCGCCCGTGCCGCCGAGGCCGCTCGCAGCACCGACCGCCCCTCAGGCTCCGGCGGAGACGCGGGTCACTTCGTCACGGACGGCGGCGGCCAGCTGGTCGAGCGGCAGGCCCCTCTCAGCGGCGACGGCGACGACCTCGGCGGCGTAGCGCAGCACGGCAGGGTCCTCACCCTCCGCGGTGGGCAGCGCGGAGACGTCGAGCCCCTCCGCGATCCGCGTGCCGGCACCGCGGCGGGTCGTGATGATCCCGCCCTCCTCCAGCTCCCGGTAGGCACGGGCCACGGTGCCGGGGGCGAGGCCGAGGTCGGCGGCCAGCGCACGGATGGCGGGCAGGCGGTCGCCGGGCAGCAGCACTCCGCGCGCCGCCTGGTCGAGCACGCCCCTGCGGATCTGCTCGTAGGGCGGAGTGGAGTCGTCGGGATCGACGGTCAGCCGGGTCATGCGGGGACCTCCTCGGGGTCTGTAGGGCAGGGCGCGACGACGAATGGACGCACGCACCGTTCCCGGTGGGGTGACGCCGGACATGCAGGCCCCCGCCCCATCAGCGGCGCGGGGCTCACCAGCGGCGCGGGGCTCAGCAGTGAGGGGCGCGGGCAGACGTCCAGCAGGAGGCCGAACACTCCCGCCTCACTCCTTGGGCGCGACCACCACTGCCGCGTCCAGCTCCTCCTCCACCTGACGGTGGATGCGCCGCTCGAGGATGAAGGACATCACCGGCACGACGCCGGCCAGGGCGAGCACGAGCAGCCGTGCCAGCTTCCAGCGCATCGCCTGGTTCAGCCAGAAGCAGCCGATGAGGTAGACGACGTAGCACCAGCCGTGGCAGATGGCGATCGCCGCGGCGAGGTTGAAATCGCCGAACTGCAGCGCCTCACTGGGGGACCCGCCCAGCACCAGAGGCACGTAGACGTACTTGTACAGCATCTCCACCGTGAGGATGAGGAGCATGGTGCCGGTGAGCAGCGCCATGACGCGGTAGAACCGCATGGCGTTGCGCGCGGACGTGAACTGCTTGACCGTCCACACCTCGTCCGGGTCGAAGGCCGGGGCGGCATCGGGATTCTGACTCAACGTGGGGCTCCTTGGGCTCCGTGGTCCATGTCTGCGGGCTGCGCTCCGGCGGCGGGTTCGGCGGCGGTGCCACCACCGGCGGCCTCCGCATGGGTCGCACCACCGGCACCGGCGGCATCCGCCCCCGAGGCGGTGCCCACCGCCGCAGGCGCACGCATGTCCCGCTCACCGGCGCGTTTGACGACGACGTACTCCTGCGGGGCTCCCCCGCCGCGTTCGGCCTCCTGCCGGTGGTAGGCGTCACGCAGCAGCTGGAACCAGATGTAGAGGGCGAAGCCGGCGAAGAAGATCCACTCCAGCGCATAGATCGCCGACTGCAGATCGAGCCCTCCGCCGGTATCCTTCTCCAGCACCACCGGCTCCAGCGGCGTGTTCTCCGGCGACGCGACGACGGCCGCGACGTCCTCGGGGAAGAGGATGCCGGAGTACGAGTACACGTCGAAGAGGTTGACGAGCTGCGCGGTGGAGACGCTGTGCACCTGCCCCTCCGGCAGATCGCCGGTGGGCTCCGCGCCCTCCACCGGGCCCAGCCGCGCGGTCATCTCCTGCACGCCGGCGGGCGCGGGGGCATCCGCCGCCGAGGCCGCATCCGGGACCCAGCCCCGCACCACCGGGACGGCGATGGGCTTGGGACCGGCGGCCCCGGCCTCGGGAGCGGCCCCGGCATCCGTCCCGCCGGCGGCCTCCTCACCGTCGGCCGGCGCCAGCTGTGCCTCCTCGCCCAGCCTCGCGCCCTCCGGGACGAACATCGTCACCACCCAGAAGCCGGTCCGCCCGTCCTCGATGCGGTCGGCCACGAGCACCTGCGCGTCCGGCAGGTACTCGCCCGTGAGCGTCACCCGCTGGTCGGAGAGGTAGCCGGGCATCATCACCTGCGCGTCGAGCGTCTCCGTGAAGGGCCGCGGGGTGTCGACGTCCTGCGCGGAGACGACGTCGTTCTTGTGCTGGGCACGGTCCGCCTGCCATGCGGAGAGTCCCACGAAGCAGGTGGCCAGCACCAGCACGAGCGCGAGGAAAGCCAGCCAGCGCGGGGTGAGGGCGAGTCGTAGCACGTGGGCGGTCTCAGATCTCCGGAGCGGTCTGGGGCGTCACGACGACGTCCACCCGCTGGAACTCCTTGAGCTCCAGGTAACCGGCGGTGGACATGGAACGGCGCAGGGCCCCGGCGATGTTGACCTCACCCAGAGCCGTGTGGCCGGGGCCGAACAGGAGCTGCTCCAGCGGCCCCACGGAGCCCAGCTCCACCTTGCGGCCGCGGGGCAGCTGCAGGTGGTGGGCCTCGGCGCCCCAGTGGGAGCCGCGGCCGGGCGCCTCGTCCGCACGCGCGAGGGCCGCACCCAGCATGACGGCGTCCGCGCCCATGGCGAAGGCCTTGACGATGGAGCCGGAGTCGCCCAGGCCGCCGTCTGCGATGACGTGGACGTAGCGTCCGCCGGACTCGTCCATGTAGTCGCGGCGGGCGGCGTGGATGTCCGCGAGCGCCGTCGCCATGGGCACGTTGATGCCCAGAGCGCGGCGGGTCGTCGAGGAGGCGCCTCCGCCGAATCCCACGAGCACACCGGCCGCGCCCGCACGCATGAGGTGCAGGGCGGGCGTGTAGGAGGCGACGCCGCCCACGATCACGGGGACGTCCAGTTCGTAGATGAACTGCTTGAGATTGAGGGGCTCCTCCGCGCTGGAGACGTGTTCCGCGGAGACGGTGTTGCCCCGGATGACGAAGAGATCGCAGCCGGCCTCCACGACCGTCCGCCAGTGCTCCTGCGTCCGCGCGGGAGTGAGCGCGCCGGCGACGGTGACGCCCGCCTCGCGGATCTCCCCCAGCCGCGCCGTGATCAGCTCCGGCTGGATGGGGGCCGCATAGATCTCCTGCATGCGCACGGTCGCCGAGGCCGCGTCCAGGCCGGCGATCTCGTCCAGCAGCGGCTGCGGGTCCTCGTAGCGGGTCCAGAGCCCTTCGAGGTCGAGCACGCCCAGGCCGCCCAGGCGTCCCAGCTCGATGGCGGTCCGCGGTGACATCACCGAGTCCATGGGGGCGGCGATGAAGGGCAGGTCGAACCGGTAGGCGTCGATCTGCCAGGACAGATCGACGTCGCGGGGGTCGCGCGTGCGGCGGGCAGGGACGATGGCGATGTCGTCGAGGGTGTAGGCGCGGCGACCGCGCTTGCCCCGGCCGATCTCAATCTCTTGGCTCACGGCCCCAGGGTACCGGTCCACGCCTGGGAGGCCTCTGGGCGGGGCGGTATGTGAGAAGAAGCGGCCGTATGACGGAACTCTCACTCGGCCCTCTTGTCAGTGGGGCGACGGCGGTTCCATCCTGGATGTACGCGGACACCGCCGCCCGCCGAACCGCGCCACGGCGCCGCCTCCGCACCTCCTCCGCGCAAAGGAGCTGTCATGCTCTGCTCAGTCCTTCTCTTCCTGACCCTCGGCCAGCTCGCCTTCTGCTTCGTCATCGGCCACCTCGCCTGTCCCAAGCACGACAGGATCCGGCTGGCGGACATGACGCAGGACGACCTCACCGGCACCATCGCGCGCGGCTGGAACCAGCTGGGCGCCGCCACGGACCGCCGCGGCTGAGAGGCGGGGCGGCGCTGCCTGCGGCGCGGCGGCGCTGACGGTGCGGAGCGGCCGCGCTGACGGTGCGGAGCGGCCACGCGGGAGGCGTGCCGCGCTCCCCGTGCTCAATCAGACCGGAACGCCGCCGGCCTCGTTCCCGTCTGCAGATTCGCCGCTCCCGAGTCGTCCAAGCGGCGAATCCGCAGACATGAAGCCCCCGGGGCGGGCTTCCCGTCCGCTGCGAAAAGCGTAGGTCAGACGCTCCAGTCCTCCAGCGCACCGGCCCGCTGCCAGAAGTGGAGCTCGTAGACCGCAGCGCGGCGGAAGGCCTCCTCCATCTGCGCGCGGATCCGCTCCGTCGCGCCCGCGGCGAGACGTTCGTAGACCGCCACCGCCTCCTCCGCCGCACGGTCGAACTCCTCGGAGTCATAGGCGCGGATCCACGCCTCGTACGGGTTCCCGGCCAGGGCCGCACTCGCGTCGCCGCCGGAGTCCCCTGCGGCCGCCCGCGCCGTGAGCACCTTGCCCATGTGCGCGTAGATCCAGAAGCACGGCAGGATCGCCGCGACTCCCACCTCGTAGGGTTCGGTCGCGGCGGCGGCCACCAGGTACGAGGTGTAGCCCAGCGTCGTGGGGCTGGGTGCCGCCACGCCGTCTGTGGCCGGGCCGGTCGAGCCGCCCATAGCCAGGGCACCCGGAGCCGCACTGCCGGAGTCGCTTCCCACAGCCAGTTCCACCGCCAGGCCGGCGAACCTCGCGTCCGCGAGCAGGTCCGCCTGCATCGCCTCCTCGTCCGCGATGGCACCCGCCGCGGACGAGTTCCAGAACCGCGACTCCTCGCGGCTGCCCGCCTTGGCGGCCAGCAGGCTCATCGCCCGCGCGTAGCCCTGGAGGTAGATCCCGTCCTGGAGGATGTAGTTGACGAACCGGCGGGGCTCCAGGCTCCCGTCCAGCATCCTCGTGAGGAACTCCAGCTCCTCGATCTCCCGCAGCGTGCCGGCCACGGAGTCCCAGACCCGCAGCGAATGCGGGCCGCAGTGGTACGTGCGCATCTCTCCGCTCCTCACTCAGCAGTCCTCATCAGGTCGACCATGTGATCCACCGGCCCGTGCGCGCCGGCAGGCTCGTACATGACCTGCCACTCCGCCCCGGAGGCCAGCGCCCGCGCCAGATAGTCCAGCGAGGTGCCCACCACCTCGGCGAGCTCCTCCGGTTCGCGCGGGTCCCGTCCTGCGCGCGCACTCGCGGCGGCCTCGGCCGTGATCGCAGCCGAAAGGGTGCAGCCCGTGCCGTGCGTGTGCTCGGTGGCGACCTTGGGATGCCGGAACTCGCGCAGCACGATCCCCTCCCCCACGCGGACGGCCAGGACGTCCAGCAGCTCGTTCCCGGCCATGTGCCCGCCCTTGAGGAGGACGGCGCGGGAGCCTCGGGCCACGAGTTCGAGCGCGTGCGCGCGCTGTTCCTCCGCGTCCGAGGCCGGGGCCACATCGTCGCCCAGCAGCAGCGCCGCCTCCGGCAGGTTGGGGGTGATGAGGTCCGCGACGGGTGCGAGCAGTGTGCGCACGGCCTCGACGGCGTCCTCCTCCAGCAGCCTGTGACCGGAGGTGGCCACCATGACGGGGTCGACGGTGAGGAAGCCGAGGTCGCGGGTGCGCACCTGTTCGACTGTGAGTTCCACGAGCTCGCGGGAGCCGAGCATGCCGGTCTTCGCGGCGTCCACGGGCATGTCGTCGAGGACGGCGGCGAACTGGTCGGCGACGAAGTCCGCGTCCACGGGATAGACACGGCTCACGCCGTGGGTGTTCTGCGCGACGAGGGCGGTGATGACGGTGGTGCCGTAGACGCCGCGGGCGGAGAAGGCCTTGAGGTCGGCGTGGATGCCGGCGCCGCCGGAGGGATCGGTGCCGGCGATGGACAGTGCTGCGGGCGGACGCATGGGTGCCTTCCGTGAGGAGCGTGCAGGGGTGGCTGCGAGGAGCGTGCGGGGGTAGAGCCGCGAGGAGCGTGCGGGGCGAGGAGCAGGGAGGAACGCGGTTCCTCAGCCTGGGGCAGCACCCAGGTAGGCGGCCCGGATCGCGGCCGCGGCGGCCCGGGGATCCTCCGCGCGGCAGATCGCGGACACCACGCAGATGCCCAGCAGGGGCGCGGAGGCGAGTTCCGGGGCGCGTTCAGCGGTGATCCCGCCGATCCCCACGGCGGGCAGTCCCATCTGCACCGCGGCCGAGGCCAGCGCGGCGATGCCGTCCGGCCCGAAGCCCGCCGGCGCCCCGGCCTTGGTGGTGGTGTCGTAGGCGGGGCCGATGCCCAGGAGATCCACGAGGCCCGCCCCGGTGTCCTCGTCGTGCAGAGCCGCCGCCGCGGCGAACTGCTCAGGGGTGCGGGCGGACAGCCCCACGAGGGGTTCGGGTCCCAGCACACGCCGCACCTCGGCGATGGGCTCGTCCGTCTGGCCCACGTGGATGTGGACGTCCAGGCCCTCCTCGCGGAGTCTGCGCACCACGTCCAGTCTGTCGTCGACGAAGACCGGAACCCGGGCCGAGGCCCGCTCGGCCGCACCGCGCTCCACCGCCGTGAGGACCTCGCGGGTGAGCGCCTCGACCTCTGCGTCCGAGGCGTCCTTGTCCCGCACCTGGACGATGCCCGCACCGCCGGCCACGGCCTCGGCGACGGTCTCAGCCACGGTCCGGCCCACGGACGCGCACTGTGCGGTGTCCGTGACGAAGTAGAGCGTCCAGTCGTAGGGCGCCAGCCTGGGCGGGAGGGCGGACGTGCTCATGCCGTCACCTCCGCACCGTCGGCCGGCAGCGGGACGCGGGAGAGGGTGACCTCCGCCCCGGCCACGGCCTCGGGCCCGGCGGCCCAGAGCGCATCGAGGAACTCCGGCTGGAAGCTGCCCGGCCCCTGCGCACGGGCGCCCGCGGCTGCACCCGCCACCGCGAAGTGCGCGTGGGCGGCGATGACGGCGTGGAAGCGGGAGTCCGCCGCAGGATCCGCACCGGCAGAAGGGTCCGTACTGGCCGCAGCGTTCGCCTCAGCCTCCGCCGCGCCCAGATAGGCGGCCGTGAGCGCTCCCAGCGAGCAGCCGGTGCCCACGACGAGGGGCATGAAGCGGTGTCCGCCGGCTATGCGCGCGACGAGAGCGCTGTCACCGCGGGCGGTCACCACGGCGTCCACGGGCCCGGAGACGGCCACGACCGCACCGGTGCGCGCGGCGAGGACGGCGGCGGGAGCGAGGACGTCGTCCACCGTGTCGATCGACTCGATGCCGCGGCCGCCGGAGCCGGTGCCTGCCAGACCCGCGATCTCCGAGGCGTTGCCGCGGATGGCCGCCGGACCGGAGGCCGCGAGCCGGCGGATGTGCATGGAGCGGTGGTCCGCCGCGCCCAGCGAGACGGGATCGAGCACCCAGGGCGTACCCAGCACCCCGGCGGTGCCGACTGCGGCGTCCGCCGCGAGAAGCTGGTGGCTGGTGGCGGTGCCGAAGTTCACGAGGATGCCCCCGGCGAGGGAGGCGAACTGCGCGGCGTCCGCCTCGTGGTCGAGCATGGCCGGGGACCCGCCTGCGGCAAGGACCACGTTCGCGCTGAACTGCTGGACCACCGTGTTGGTGATGCACTGGACGAGGGGCACGGTGCCGCGCACCTGCGCGGCGGCCCGGCGGAGTGCCGAGGAGAGCTCCCCGGCGGAGGAGACGTCGACGCCTGTCATGACGATCCCTTCGCTAGTACTGGCTAGATCAGGTTCGATGGGTGTGTTCTCAGCTCGCTTCCGCACCCGCTGGGCCGGCAGTGACGAGCACCCCATGTCACTGCCCGCCACTGTATCCCGCAGGCGGGACGCCGTCACGTCGGCCGGGGTGCGACGCCTATCATCGTGGGCAGAGAGCCCGGCGCGGGCGGAACTCCCCCTCATGGGCGGATGGTGCCGCGCGGGCGGAACACCGCAGAGGAACATCGACGCAGGAGGAACACGATGACCGAGGTCGGCTTCACGCGGCTGGATCCGCTGGAGGGCTCCTTCGTCGAGATGATGGAGCTGGAGCGGATCGACCCCAACATCTACCGCGCCGGCTACGTCTTCGAGGAGCCCTACGCCCTCTACGGCGGGCAGGTGGCCGCGCAGTCGCTGCGTGCGGCCGGGCTCACGGTGGACGCGAACCGGCGGCCGCACTCGCTCCACGGCTACTTCCTGCGCCCGGGCGACGCCTCCCAGCCCACCGTCCTGCAGGTCCACCGTGACCGCGACGGACGCTCCTTCTCCGCCCGGCGGGTCGTGGCGCTGCAGAACGGGAAGGTCATCTTCAACATGTCCTGCTCCTTCGCCGCGCCCTTCGACAGCCCGGAGCACTCCGAGCACATGCCCGTCGAGGAGGCGCCGATGGGCACCACCTCTGCGCTGCCGCGCATGTTCGGGTTCGAAGCGCGTCTGACCGAGCAGGTCTACGAGTCCCGCGACTATCCACTGCGGTTCTGGGCGCGCTGCACGGAGGATCTGGGCGATCCGGCGGAGGACCAGCTCATGCACCTCTGCGCGCTCACCTACCTCTCCGACATCTCCAGCGGAGTGGGTGCCTGGAACACGGCGGAGTACCGCTCCGGCTCCAGCCTCGACCATGCGGTCTGGTTCCGCCAGGACGTGGACATGAACAGCTGGGTCCTCATGGACCTCCACCCGGAGTCCGTCTCCCGAGGCCGCGGCCTGTATCGCGGCAGGCTGGGCACAGAGTCCGGCGAGCAGGTGGCGACGATCGCGCAGGAGACGCTGTTCCGGCCGGTGCACTGATCTGCGCCGGACCGGCACCCTCAGCCCCTGACGGAGACGAACACCTGCGCGGCGGCCGTCGCGCCCAAGCTGGTGGCTTCGCCGCCGGCGGGAGCCGCAGTGCCGGCGGGAGCCACGGACAGGGCACCGGAGAACGGCTCCCCCTCCCCCACCTCGAGCACGGTGCCCACCGTGATCCCGCGCGAGGCGAGATGCTTCAGCAGGGCGGAGTCCGCATCGGAGATCCGCTCCACGACCACCCGCGCTCCGGGCTGCACATCCGTGAGCGGCACGGCAGAGGGCGAGGTGACGCGGCCCTGCGCATCAGGGATCGGATCGCCGTGGGGATCCCGCTCCGGCCTGCCCAGCAGCGCGTCGATCCGTTCGACCATGAGATCCGAGACGGCGTGCTCCAGGTGTTCGGCCTCCTCGTGGACCTCGTCCCAGCCGTAGCCGAGCGTCTGCACGAGGAACGTCTCCAGCAGCCGGTGGCGGCGCACCATCGCGACGGCGACCGCACGCCCCGCCTCCGTGAGCGCCACACCGCTGTACGGCTCGTGGACCACCAGACCCTGCTCGGCGAGCTTGGGCAGCGCGCCGGAGACCGTGGACAGCCGGAGACCCACCCTCTGAGCGATGAGGCTGGGAGTGGTGGGCGCCTCCGTCCACTCCTGGAGGCTCCAGATGGCCTTGAGGTAGTTCTGCGTGCTGATGGAGAAGCCGGAGACGGACATGCCTCCAGCCTATCCGTGGGGGCGGCACCAGGCGGGCGGTGCCCGGCAGGAGGCGAGCAGCGGGGGCACCCGGCGGGCACCACCCCGCAGGCGGCATCCGGCGGGCATCACCCCGCGGGCATTACCCCGCAGGCGGCGCCTCAGCTGAGGTCGGCGGCGCCTCCGGAGATCCCGTCGACGACTCCGCCCTCGAGGCCGCTGCCGTCCTTCTCGGAGTCCTTCTCCTTCTCCTCCTCGTCGGTCTTGTCCTTCTCGGCCTGCTCCTTCTCCGCCTTCTCCGCGGCCTTCTTCTCCTCGGCCTCCTTCACCGGATCCTTGCCCTCTTGGAAGGCGACCGCGGTCTTCCGGATCTCACCGAAGGTGTCGTAGAACGCCTCACCCGGGCAGTCCGTGTCCCCCACGTCCCGGTGACCGACGATCGTGTTCATCCGCTCGCCCTCGATAGTGGTCTTCCCGTCGGCCGGGGTGTCCGACTTCGCCAGCTTCCAGGCGATGACCTGGGCGACCGCATCACGCGTCTCCCGGGGCGGGGCCTTCTTGCTGTAGTCGCCCAGCACGGAGATGCCGAAGGTCCCGGAGTTGTATCCCTGCGCGTGTGCGCCCAGGACCGGCTTGGCGACTCCGCCGGCGCGTCCTTCCCACAGGCGCCCGTACTTGTCCGCGAGCACGTTGTAGCCCACGTCCGCCCAGCCGCGGCCCTTCACGTGGAAGGTGTAGATGCCGCGGAGGATCGAGGGCACGTCCTCCGCGTCGTAGTCGTTCTTGCCGTCCGTGTGGTGGATGACGGCTGCCGTGGGAGCACTCGTGTACTCCGGGGAGCCCGCCCGCAGCGACTCGTCCGCGCCCCAGTCCTTCCGGGAACGGATCGTGGGCTTCTTCACCTCCTTCTTGGAGGTGGGAACCGCCGCCGAGGCCGACCCCGGCTGGTAGACGGTCTGCGCCGCGCCTGCCCCCGCGCACTCCGGGCACGTGCATCCGCCGGTCGCGGTGCACTCGCGGCCGTGCTCGCCGCGCGCCGAGGTGCCGACGATGCCGGGGGCCGCAGCGCCGGCCTCACCAGAATCACCGGCCGAACCGGAATCACCGGACTGACCGGACTCCTCGCCTGCATCGTCGGCAGGGACGAGGGGCTGGTTGTCCCGGACCGCTTCGGCGTCGCTGTCGAGCTTCTTGGGATCGACGAGCATGATCGAGGTGCCCTCGGGCACTCCTGCGTCGCCGAGCACGCGGATCTGCAGGCTGGACGCCCCCGCCACGTAGTACGGGTCCGTCCCGGGCTCGCCCTCCCCGGAGTTCTCGACGTGGATGTGGGACCACTCGGACCACTGGCCGTCCGTCTTGGCCCGCACCTCGAACTCCACGTCCGCGTATTCGTCATAGGTGAGACCCACGACTGCGGGGTTGCCCTCCGGCACCTCCATCTCCTGCGAGAGCGCCGCGATCGCGATGCCGTCCTCCGTCGTCTCCGTGACGGAACCGGAGGCGTCCGGGAGCGGAACGGTCTCGTCCGCGGTCCGGATGTCGCTGGTCCCGGCGCTGCCGGTTCCAGCGTCGCCGGTGCCTGCACCGCCCGAGGCGACGGCCGCCTCGGCAGCAGTCCCGGCCTCGGCGGCGCCCTGCCCGCTCGCGGCGGAGGACGAGGCGACATGCGTGGCGACGGAGGCGGTGAACCCGCGGGAGACCTCGCCGTAGGCCGCCGGCGCCCGCAGCAGCGGCGGCAGATTGGTGGTGTCCGCACGCGTGACCGCGGAGGTGGCCTGCGATCCCGCACGTGCTCCGGCGAGTTCGAGCCCCTCCGGGTCGACCTCGGTGAGGGCGGATTCGGTGATGTCCGGGGCGTTCTCCGCAGCCAGCGCGCTGGTTCCGCTGAAGAGGCCGAGGGAGGTGACGATGGCCGCGGCGGTGCCGCACGCGGTCACCGCGGTGAGACGGTGGTGCATGGAAGAACCTCAGGTGTCGGGGAAGTGACGGCGCTGGGGCGAGGAGCGTGAGACCGCAAGGCGGCCTGGCACTCCTCGTACCGGCGTCGAAGGGTTCTGTGGGAGTCGATCCATCGGTCATGGTTGCACATCAGAGAGCGGCCGCCGTGGTGCGACGCGCCCGGAGCATCCCTGGAATGAGACCGTGCGCGGGTCCGAACAGGTAGGCGAGCGCGAACATCACGGACTGCGCCAGGACCACCGTTCCGCCCGAGGAGGCGTCCGCCCAGTAGCTCACGCAGATCCCCAGTACGGCGGCGGCCACGGAGATGCCGGAGGCGAGCAGGAGCATGCGTGGAAAGCTGTCCGTGAGCAGATGTGCGGCCGCGCCGGGGATGATGAGCATCGCGACCACGAGCACCACGCCCACGGCCTGCAGCGCCGCCACCGCGGTGAGGGCCAGGAGGCAGAGGAGCAGTGCGCTCAGCAGACGAGGGCTCAGTCCCACCGCGTGCGCGTGGACGGGATCGAAGGCGAACAGGGTGAGATCGCGCCGCTTGACGAGCAGGGCCGCCATCACCGCGCCCGCGAGGAGCGAGACCTGCACGACGTCCGCGCGGGAGACGCCCAGCAGGTTCCCGAACAGGATGTGGCTCAGATCCACGTGGCTGGGCGTGACGGAGACGAGGACGATCCCCAGCGCGAACAGCGAGGTGAACACGATGCCGATCACCGCGTCCTCGCGGATGCGGCTCGTGTCGCGCACCACGCCGATCAGCAGCACCGCGAGCAGACCGAAGACCACGGCCCCCACGGCGAAGGGCACCCCGAGGATGTAGGCGAGGACCACCCCGGGCAGCACGGCGTGCGAGACCGCGTCCCCCATGAGGGACCAGCCGATGAGCACCAGCCAGCAGGACAGCAGGGCACACACCAGCGCAGAGGCCACGGCCACGACCAGTGCCCGGAGCATGAAGTCGAAGGCGAACGGTTCGAGGAGGAGGTCGATCATCACCGGTCTCCTTCCGAGGCCGGGGCAGGAACGGGAATCGAGGCAGGGGCGGGCGCCGAGGCAGGGACGAGGCCGAAGGCCTGGCTCAGCACGTCCGGGGCGAGCACCGCCTGCGGAGTGCCCGCGGCGACGAGGCGGCGCAGGAGGAGTGCCGCCTCATCGGCGAGGGAGGGCAGGGTCGTGAGATCGTGCGTGGAGACGAGGACCGCCGCGCCCTCGGCCGCGAGTTCGCGCAGGAGTGCGGTGATGAGTGCCTGCGACTGGGCGTCGACCCCGGCGAAGGGTTCGTCGAGCAGGAGGACGCGCGCACCCTGCGCGATCCCGCGGGCCACGAACGCCCGTCGCCGCTGCCCTCCGGAGAGCTGTCCGATCTGCCGCCCGGCGAGTGCGCTCAGGCCCACGCGCTCGATCGCATCGCGCACAGCCTCTCGATCCTCCCGGCGCGGCGTGCGCATGACGCCCTGGCGGCCGTAGCGTCCCATCATCACGACCTCGCGGACGGAGACCGGGAAGTTCCAGTCCACCGCCTCGTGCTGCGGCACGTAGGAGAGCAGGTTGCGCCGCCGGGCACGGGACACGGGCTCACCGGCCACGCGCACGCTGCCGGCCTCCGGTCGCACCAGCCCCATGATCGCCTTGAACAGGGTCGACTTCCCGGAACCGTTCACTCCGATCAGCCCGCACACCCGGCCGAACTCCACGCGCAGGCTCACGTCCTCGAGCGCGGGGGCGGCGGAGCCGTAGCGGACAGTGAGCCCCGCGGCCTCGATGCCGATGTCGCTGCGGGCCGCGGGAGCATTGCCAGTCGCGCTCATGCGCCACTCCCCTCGAGCCCCGTTCCGTGTCCCGCCCCGAGCCCGGCGGCGATGACCTCCGCGTCGTGCCGGATGAGGTCCAGGTAGGTGGGCACCTCTCCCCCGGGTGCGGACAGGGAGTCGACGTAGAGGGTGCCGCCGAACTCCGCACCGGTGGCCTCCACCACGCGCTGCATGCCCCGGTCGGAGACCGTGGACTCGCAGAACACCGTGGGCACGTCCTCGGCCTCCACGTATTCGATGACGTCGCGGATCTGCTGCGGCGTGGCCTCGTTCTCCGCATTCACGGCCCAGAGGAACTCCTCTTCCAGACCCGCGTCCCGCGCGAGGTAGCTGAAGGCGCCCTCGCAGGTGACGAGCGTCCGCGTGCCTGCCGGCAGACCGTCGAGCGCCTCCGTGAGGGAGTCGTGGACGCTCTGGAGCTCCTCCTTGTAGGCGGTGGCGTTCTGCTCGAACTCCGCACGGGATCCCGGCACCAGCTCCGAGAACGCGTCCACCAGGTTGTCCGCGTAGTCCTGGACCACGAGGGGGCTCATCCATGCGTGCGGATTGGGGCGGCCCGCGTAGGCGTCCTCCGCGATGTCGATGGGCTCGATGCCCTCGGAGGCGACCGCGCGCGGGACGTCCAGCTCGGCGACGAACTGCTCGAACCAGGCCTCCAGGCCCAGTCCGTTGTCGATGAGGAGGTCCGCATCCGCGGCCGTGCGCAGATCACCGGGTGTGGGTTCGTAGCCGTGGATCTCCGCTCCGGGCTTGGTGAGCGAGGCTACCTCGACCTCATCCCCGGCGATGTTCTGCGCGATGTCCGCAAGCACCGTGAAGGTGGTGAGCGCGAGCGGCTTCGCGTCCGCCTCCTGGCGGTCTGCGGCTCCCGCCCCGGCACAGCCCGCGAGCAGGAGGCCTGTGAGAGCTCCGGCGACTGCGTGGAGGTACCGGCGCGGCCAAGTGCTGATGTCCATTGATCCGTTCATGCCCTGGACGGTAATTCAGATGTTTGGCAACAACAACATTAGAGTTGCGCAAGCGATTACATGACGGAAGAAGGGCGCAGCCGAGGCCGACGCACACACACGCGAACGGCGCACCCAGCAGTGCTGGGTGCGCCGTCTGCAGTCAGGCCGACGGGCGAGGAGCGCCGGGAACGGCTCCTCGCCGCCAGTCGCGGCCGTGCCCACCGGGCCGGACGCCCGGGGACACGCTCACTTGGAGTGGTAGTTGGGAGCCTCGACCGTCATCTGGATGTCGTGCGGGTGGCTCTCCTTGAGCCCGGCCGTCGTGAGGCGGACGAAGCGGCCGCGCTCCTTGAGCTCCGGGATGGTCCGCGCGCCCACGTAGAACATGGTCTGGCGCAGACCGCCGGTGAGCTGGTTGGCGACCTGCCGCAGCGGACCGCGGTAGGCCACGCGACCCTCGATGCCCTCGGGGATGAGGTCGGTGTCCGTCGCGACATCGGCCTGGAAGTAGCGGTCCTTGGAGTAGGACTTGCCCTTGCGCGGTGCCATCGCACCCAGGGAGCCCATGCCGCGATAGGCCTTGTACTGCTTCCCGTTGACGAGGATGAGATCGCCCGGGCTCTCCGCGGTGCCGGCGAAGAGGGAGCCCAGCATCACGGAGTCCGCGCCCGCCACGAGCGCCTTGCCGATGTCGCCGGAGTACTGGAGGCCGCCGTCGCCGATCACCGGCACACCGGCCTTCCGCGCAGCCTGCGCGGCGAGGTGGATCGCGGTGACCTGGGGGACACCTACACCGGCCACCACGCGGGTGGTGCAGATGGAGCCCGGGCCCACTCCCACCTTGATGGCGTCCGCGCCCGCGTCGATGAGCGCCTGCGCACCCTCCGTCGTGGCGACGTTGCCGCCGATCACCTGCACGTCACGGAACGCCGGGTCCTGCTTGAGACCGCGGATCATGTCCGTCACACCCCGGGCGTGGCCGTTGGCGGTGTCGACGACGAGCACGTCCACACCGGCCTCGGCGAGCAGCCCCGCACGCTCCTGGGCATCGCCGTAGAAGCCCACTGCCGCACCGACGAGGAGGCGCCCCTGGCCGTCCTTGGACGCCAGCGGGTACTCCTCCTTCTTCACGAAGTCCTTGACCGTGATGAGGCCGCGCAGCACGTTGTGCTCGTCCACGAGGGGGAGCTTCTCGATCTTGTGCTCGGCGAGGATCCGGTACGCCTCCTCGCGGCTCACCCCCACCGGCGCGGTGTGCAGCGGCGCGGTCGTCATGTGCTCGCCCACCGTGGCGGTGGAGAAGACGTCGTTGGGGATGAAGCGCAGATCGCGGTTGGTGATGATGCCCACGAGGACGCCGCTCTCGTCCACGACGGGCAGACCGGAGATGCGGTACTGGCCGCAGATCTCGTCGAGCTCCGCGATGGTCCGGTCCGGCGTGATGGTCACCGGGTTGTCGATCATGCCAGACTCGGAGCGCTTGACGTAGTCGACCTCCTCCGCCTGATCCTCCTTGGAGAGGTTGCGGTGGACGATGCCCATGCCGCCGATCCGCGCCATCGCGATCGCCATCCGCGATTCGGTGACGGTGTCCATCGCGGCGGAGACCAGCGGGATGCTGATGTCCAGCTCACGGGTGAGCTTCGTGGCGGTCGATGCCTCCGAGGGGATGACGTCCGTCTCTCCCGGAAGCAGCAGGATGTCGTCGTAGGTGAGGCCCGTGAGACCGAAGGGGTCCCCCTGTGCTGCCGCCGCGTTGCCCGTGTGCTCTGCCGCCATTTCTCCCTCTCGCGCAGTGTCCCGCCGGGGCAGGCGTCGCGCCTCCCGGCCTGACCGCAATCGTACTCTGCACACGGGCCCGCGCGGCAGGCCGCTGCGGCATGAGAGCCCTCACTCTGCGGAGGGTGCGCATGCACCGGAACACAGCACGCGAATCGGCGACATGCCCCGCGCCGAGGCCCGTGCCGTCATGGCGCACCTCCGGCGCCTGCCCCCGCGCACCGAGTGGGGCACTGAGACGCTCACCTGCCCCTTCGGGTCAAAGCGCAGGAACGGCGACCCCCTGCTGCAGAGATCCGATGCCCGCACCAGCGTTCCGGCGAGGAACAAGCGCTGCCGCCCAGATCCGGTTGAGGAGTGCGGATGGCATCGCCCCCTCCCCGCATCCGCCGAGCGGCGCACCGCCTCGGCTATGCGGAGTCTCATGCGCACGAGTCCACAGCCCGCGTGTTTGCAGCACCAAACTTTTTTTATTGTCACGCCGTTGTGACGAAGTTACATGGGATGGTAGAACTAGATATCGCGCTTCGATCACCCGATGAACACAAAATGTGGGGGCGCAGGACTGATGTCGAGGATGAGGAGACCGAACATGCCCGCACTGGACGACCGCAGACGGACCGCCCCGCCAGTCCGGAGAATCGCCGCCGCCGACTCCCCCAGCCTGGTGTACTTCTCCAGCGCCTCCGGGAACACGAAACGCTTCGTGGAGAAGCTGGGGCTCCGGGCCGCGCGCATCCCCCTGCGACCTCGCCGGGAGGGGATGATCCGCGTCGCGGCCCCGTACGTGCTCGTCGTCCCGACCTACGGCGGAGGTGAGCGCGGCGGGGCCGTCCCCCGACAGGTGATCGCGTTCCTCAACGACCCTGCCAACCGCGCTCAGCTGCGCGGTGTGATCACCGCGGGAAACACCAACTTCGGTGAGCACTACTGCCTCGCAGGCCCGGTCATCTCCGCGAAGTGCGGGGTGCCGGAGCTCTACCGGTTCGAGCTGCTGGGCACCCCGACGGACGTGGAGCGCGTGCGCGAGGGCCTCCCCGGGTTCTGGGAGCGGGAGCGCGTCCGCCGCCGGCCCACGGGGGCCTGACCCTCACCGCTCGTCGGAGCAGCACGGCAACCTGAGACACCTACGGAAGAGGAGCCATGACGACCACAGGAACCCCCGCACACCGCACAGACACTGCAACGGCGGCATCGATCACTCCGCCCGGGTATCGGCACGATCCCACAGCCCCGCTGAGACCGATCAATTGGAACCGGGTGCCGGACGAGAAGGACCTGGAAGTCTGGAACCGGCTCACCGCCAACTTCTGGCTTCCGGAGAAGGTGCCGCTGTCGAACGACCTGCAGGCCTGGCGGGGGCTGGCACCCGAGGAGCGCACGCTGACCATGCGCGTATTCACGGGACTCACGATGCTCGACACCCTCCAGGCGACCGTCGGAGAGATCTGCCAGATCCAGGACGCACGCACCGAGCACGAGGAGGCCGTCTACACCAACATCGCCTTCATGCAATCGGTGCACGCGCGCTCCTACTCCAGCGTGTTCTCCACTCTCACCAGCACCCCGGAGATCGATGACGCATACAGATGGGCAGTGGGCAACGGCCTGCTCCAGCAGAGGTGCAAAGCCGTGCTGAAGCACTACTACGGCGCTGATCCGCTCAAGCGGAAGGTCTCCTCCACACTGCTGTCGTCTCTCCTGCTCTATGCAGGGTTCTACCTGCCGCTGCACTTCTCCGTCCACGCGACCCTCACCAACACGGCGGACATGATCCGCCTCATCCTCCGCGACAAGGCCGTGCACGGCTACTACTCGGGCTACAAGTACCAGAGAGGACTCGAGGAACACCCGCGCGACAAGCAGGAGGAGATGAGGGAGTTCACCTACTCCCTCATCGAAGACCTCTACCGTCTGGAGCTCGAGTACTCCGGGGAGCTCTACGAGCCCCTCGGCCTCATGGACGATGTCGCCGCGTTTGTCCGCTACAACGCGAACAAGGCCCTCATGAACCTCGGCTGCCCTGCGCGCTTCACCCCGGAGGAGACAGAGGTGAGTCCGAAGATCCTCGCCGCGCTGTCCCCGGGAGCGGACGAGAATCACGACTTCTTCTCCGGGTCAGGTTCCTCGTACGTCATCGGCAAGGCCGTGGACACCAGTGACGAGGACTGGGCATTCTGAGCGCCCAGACGTTCTCGTGCACCCGGACCCTCATGCACCCGGACCGGCTCGCTGTGCGACCGGTGCCCTCCTCGCCTTCCGGACGAACGGCCGCTGGTCTCCCGCATCTCGGTCATACGCTTTCCGTGTCACTGAGGAATCTCTGAGACCCCTCACCTAGTCTCTGGAGCATGAGTGAACGCGACGGCACCACCGAGAGCACTCCCGCGCACACGGAGTCCGGACCGCCTTCCGCCCGCACGCTGCGGGTCTCCTCCGGCAGCGGCCAGGTCCGGCTCTCCTCGCCGTCCGGCTCACCCGCAGGTTCGCCGACCGCCGCGACCCACACGTCCGCAGCACAGGCAGACGCCGCTCATGCACAGGAGTCCTCAGTGCCCACATCACCCGTGCACGCTCCGCACACGCCCTCGCAGCACACCGCTGCACAGGCGGCACTCTCCCGCAGACGGCGCCGGCACGAAGCCCCTCCCGCGGAGCCTGCCCCCGAGGACTTCACCGCGGCCCCGGCAATGATCGGGGAGCGGGTGCGCCTCGAACAGCTCAGCCCGGATCACGCGGCCGACCTCGCAGAGGCCGCCGGTGAGCTCGGCGACGTCTGGGTCACCACGGTCCCCGCTCCGGAGGAGGTGCCCGCGGAGATCGCACGGCGCCTCGAGCTGCAGCACGAAGGGTCGATGGCGCCCTTCGCCGTCGTGGACACGGCGACCGACCGCGCGGTGGGCATGACGACGTTCATGCACATCGACGCGGAGAACCGGCGGGTGGAGATCGGCTCCACGTGGATCGCCCCCGGCGCGCAGGGCGGGAGCATCAACCCGGAGATGAAGCTCATGCTGCTCACGCGTGCGTTCGAGGAACTGAGGTGCATCGCCGTCGAGTTCCGGACGCACTTCCACAACCACCGCTCACGCCGCGCCATCGAGAAGCTGGGCGCCAAGCTGGACGGGGTCCTCCGCAGCCACCAGATGCACCGCGGGGTCCTCCGCGACACCGCCGTCTACTCGATCATCGCCGCGGAATGGCCCACCGTCCGGTTCGGGCTGGAGCATCGGCTCAGTCTGGAGCAGGGGCTCAGCCGCGAGAGCTGATCGCGGCAGGCCGCACGTCTGCGCTGGTCTCACACGTCAGTGCCGACCCGCACGTCTGCACCGATCCGGGCCAACCGCCTCGGGCGCGGACCGGCCTGGTCACACCTGCCCCGGTCCGCCCGCCGGCTCAGACTCACACGTCCGCGTAGTACTGCGCGGCGGTGAAGACGCTGTCCGCGTACTCCTGTGAGGCGTTGTAGGCGAAGACGGCGGCCATCCAATCGTCGTCCTGCGTGAGGTCGCGGTCTCCGCTGCACAGATAGCGGGCGGTGCTGAAGGCGGCGTCGTCGATGGAGTGCGGGTCTGCGAAACCGGTGCCGCGGGCGTCGACCTTGTAGCGCTCCCAGGTCTGCGGGATGAACTGCAGCGGCCCCACCGCCCGGTCATACTCCGCATCCCCGTCGAGTGCGCCGCCGTCCGTGTCCGGGATGCGCGCAGTCGCCCCCTCGCCGTCCAGGGGGACGCCGATGATCTTGGGCCGGGCGATGCCGTCGGCGTCCACGGCCGCCTCTCCCAGGGTCCCGTGGTGGCTCTCCACCCAGCCGATCCCCGCGATCGTGTTCCACCCGATCCCGCAGGTGGGGTACGCGGACTTGGCCCACTCAGCCGCTCCCGCGTAGGCGGAGAGTGCCCGTGCGCCGATTCCGGTGCGCGTGCTCATCTCCTGCGCCCACTCGGCGGAGACCGCGAACTCCGCGGCCGGTGATCCCGGGGTGTGCGGTTCGCCTGCGATCGCCCGGGCCGCCTGCCCCTCGCCGCCCACAGAGGCGTCCTCGCCCGAGGTGCCGTCATCCGCCGTGGCACCGTCCACCACCGGGACCGCGGGCAGGGCGGGCGCACCCTCCGCGGGACCGTAGTCCGCCCCGGCGGGGCCAGGCTGCTTCTCGAGAGGCGCCGGACCGGGTGCGGACAGGAGGGCACTCAGCGCCCACACCGCCGCCGCCAGGGCGAGCACGATGACGACTGCCACCGTCGTGATGAGCGCAGTCAGTCCCCGTCGCATCCGTCTCCTCTGGTCCACTGCCGCATGGCGGCCGTCTCACGCCGAGCGCCGTATGCGGTCCGTCTTCTGACGTCGACCGTCGACACCGGCACTCAAGAATATCGACCCCGGTGGAGTGCCCGCTGAATGCCGCTGAGAACCGGCTCAGAGCGCCGGCTCACAGAGCCGACCCGGAGTAGCAGGCTAGAGCAGCACGGTCGCGGCGATGCGGCGCAGTGCCCTCAACCGTTCCTGCGCGCGAAGGCGAGCGCGAACTCCTTCTGGCTGTCGGCCAGCGCCTCCCGTTCGAAGGCGTTCTTCCAGGTGCGGAACAGCCGCTTCTGCTGGGCGATGACGGCGCGGTCGGAGGCCATCGTGTCGCGCAGGTAGCCGAGTGCGCGCTCCTCCGTCTCCGCGTCCTCGACGAGCGCATTGAGGAACCCGCACCGGTCCATGTCGTCCGCGCTGAAGCGATTGCCGGTGAGGATGAGTTCGCTCGCCTTGGTCCAGCCCATCACCCGGTGCAGGTTCACGGCATCGAGCACGGAGGGGATGCCGATGCGCACCTCGGGCATCGAGTACCACGAGCTCCGCCCGCCCACTCGGAAGTCCGCCGCCGCGGCGATCTCCAGTGCACCGCCTACGCAGTAGCCCGTGAGTGCGACCGCGACCGGCGCCTCGCAGTCCTTCACGGCCTCGCACACCCTGCCCAGCTGGGCGATGGTCGCCGCGGCGCGCACCGCGCTCGAATGCTCGAACTGTGCGGTGTCCATCCCGGCGGAGAACCCCCCGCCGCCGGCCGAGGTGAGGAGCACTCCCCTCACGGATTCCTCGGCCGAGGCCGCTTCGAAGGCCGTGACGAGCTCCTCGAGCATGGCGGCCGTGAGGGCGTTGGCCTTGGAGGCGTTGTCGATGGTGAGGGTGACGATGCCGTCTGCGTGTGTCTGAGTGATCATGTGCTGAGTCTGCCGCACCTGGCCCCGCCCATTCGACGGAATCTCACTGCCGGAGGCTGCCAGGTCCTCGGCGGCCGCCGCCTGCCGGCCGCTGGCTGCTGGCTACTGGCGCACCGTGCTCAGCCCGCTCCCGCAGGTGCTCCAGCAGCGACTGTCCGCTATTCCATCGGCGGCCGCAGGCCGAGCCCGCTCTCGAACACCCGCTCCTCGCCGCTGAGCGGATCCCGGAACTCGAGGCGGCTGGCCAGCAGCTGCAGCGGCGAGGAGAAGTCATAGGGGTCCGGCTCCAGATCCACGGGATAGACGGGGTCACCCACCAGCGGCATCCCCCACGCATTCATGTGGACCCGCAGCTGATGCGTCCTGCCCGTGTGCGGGTGGAGTTCGAACTCCCCCACGCGGCCGCGCGCCGGTCTCCCGCTCCCGGCCGCTGCGGGGCCGCCGGCCGCCTGCTCCCCACTCCCGGTGGCCGCCGCAGTGCCCCCAGCAACCGCCGCCGCTGTACCGCCGGCCGCGGCGCCACCGCGCTCAGCAACCGCTGCCGCAGTGCCTCCGAGCCCCTCCGCCGGAGCTGACTCCCACACCCGCAGCAGCCGTGCCTCTGTGCGCGCATTGGGCGCGCCCGGCACCTCCACCACCTGCCGGCCACCGTTCGGCTTGTGCAGCCGGGAGACGCGGCAGGCGGCCCAGCCCGCAGACACCTCGGCGACGGGCTGCACCGGGCCGGCGCTGTCCAGGGCGGGGCCCGCCGCTCCTGTCACGGCCGGGCTTCCCGCGGCCCGCCTTGCAAGCGGACCACCGGCAATCTGCTCGCGTGCAGCGGCCTCGGGCCCGGCATACCCAGCTCCGCTCGGCCCGTCCAGCCACGCCAGCGCACGGTAGGTCTTGCGGATCCGGCGCTCCTGGAAGAGGCGCTGGTAGGCCCCACGGGTCTCAGGCCGGCGGGAGAGAACGAGCAATCCGGCGGTGACGCGGTCGAGGCGGTGGATGGCGACGAGATCCGGCTCGCCACGCTCCACCCGCAGGCGCGTGACGGCGCACTCACGCACGAACCTGCCGTTAGGGGTGCTGGCGAGGAAATGGGGCTTGTCGATCACCAGCAGCTCCGCGTCCTCGTGCACCACGGAGATCTCCACGGGTACGCGCTCCTCCGGTGGGAACTCGCGGTGGAAGAAGTAGATGCCGCCGGGTATGAGGAGGCTGGTCAGCGTGACGCGGCGGCCCGTCTCGTCGCTGAGCTCACCACGGGTGGTCAGGGCCTCGAGCTCCGCGTCCGAGGCCTCGGGGAAGTCCGCGCGCAGCCATTCCCCCACTGTCGCCGGAGGGGTCTCAGACGCCCGTGGATGGGTCCGGCGGCCGCCGGGAGCCCGGAGCCGCTGGGCGGTGATCCCGTCGCGCGGGGGCAGAGGCGAGCGCATGGCTGCTGACAGTAGCAGGTGCGCGGCGCCGGGGCGGGCACAGTGCGCGGGCGCGGCGCAGGAGTGCGGGGCGGCGGCGCGGCTATGACACCCGGTTCTCGTCCCAGACGCCCGCCTCGCTTCGGAGAAAAGCGGGTGTCCAGGACGCAAAGCGGGTGTCATGTGCGGCGGGACAGCCTCGCGGCCAGCGGGCGGAGGGCCACCACGAAGACGAGCACCACCAGCGCGCCCAGACACAGTCCGGTGGCGACGTCGTGGACGTAGTGGACCCCGCCGCCCACGCGTGAGGCGGCCGTGAGAAGCGCCAGCGGCACGGTCAGCCAGGTCAGCCGCGGCACGATGAGCAGGCAGGCGACGGCGAAGGACGCCGCGATCACGGAATGGTTGGACGGCCACGACCAGCTGCCGGGTTCCGGACAGGCGAGAGCGGCGTCCAGCACCACCTCCCGGCATGGGCGCTCCTCCCGCACCAGCGACTTCACCAGGTCATTGAGCAGATAGGCGACGATGGTCCCCGCCCCCGCAGCGGCCAGGATCCAGAACCGCTGCCGGTTGCGCAGCCAGGTCACGATCACCAGCACGCCGGTGACTCCCACCAGAAGCAGGAGGAGAGGATCGGCGAGCGGCGCGAGCACCCGCCCCGTCGCGCTGCCCGCAACGGCGCGGACCGCCGGCTCGTGCGCAGGGTACGAGAGGACCGCGGCCAGACCGCAGACCGCCGCCGAGGCCAGCACGGCCACCAGCACTCCTCGCGGTATCACAGGCGGCCGGTCGCGGAGACGAGGTGTCCGCGGTGGTGCAGCGTGCGGAGAGGTGTCGCTCGACGCGCCGGTGTGCGGAGCGCCGCTGCCCGGCGTGCTGTCGTACGGAGAACTCATGGCACGCGACCGTACGGGTTCTCCGGCCTCGACCCAAGTCAGCACAGCAGCGAAGACACCCGGTTCTCGTCCCGGACGCCCCTGATTCTCCGAAGAGAAGCGGGCGTCCGGGACGAGAACCGGGTGTCATGCGCGGGGGCTGCTGCGATCAGTGCGCGGCGGGAGCCTCCAGCTCACGCACCGGCTCCTCGACCGTGACCCGGAGCTCGCCGTCCGGCGCGGCCACCGTCACCCGTGCACCGGCGGTGAGCGCCGAGCTGAGGACGAGATCCGCGATCCTGTCGTCGAGCTCGTGCTGCAGGACGCGGCGCAGGGGCCGTGCTCCGTACTCCGGCTCGAAGCCGCGGTCCGCGAACCAGTCGAGCGCGTCCTCGGCCACCTCCAGCTCGAAGCCCTGCGCACGCAGCCGGCGTTCGGTGTCCCCGAGCTGCAGCTGCACGATCCTGCGCAGCTGCGCGCGGTCGAGCTTGCCGAACAGGACGATGTCGTCGATCCGGTTGAGGAACTCCGGCCGCATCGTCTCCCGCAGCCGGGACATCACCCGGCTGCGCACCCCCGCGTCCACCGCGTTCGCCGCGTGTCCGTCTGCGCCGCCGGCAGGCGCGGACTGCGACTCCGCGGAGAAGCCGATCGTGCCGATGGAGCTGGTGAGGAACTCCGCGCCGATGTTGGACGTCATGATGACCACCGTGTTCCGGAAGTCCACGGTGCGGCCCTGCCCGTCCGTGAGCCGGCCGTCGTCCAGCACCTGCAGGAGCAGGTTGAACACGTCCGGGTGCGCCTTCTCGATCTCGTCGAGGAGGATCACCGAGTACGGGCGGCGGCGCACCCGCTCCGTGAGCTGACCGGCCTCGTCGAAGCCCACGTAACCGGGAGGGGCGCCCACCAGCCGGCTGGCGGTGTGCCGCTCACCGAACTCGCTCATGTCGAAGCGGATCATGGCCTTCTCGTCGCCGAACAGCGAGGCGGCGAGCGCACGGGCCAGCTCCGTCTTCCCCACGCCCGTGGGGCCGAGGAAGAGGAACGAGCCCACCGGCCTGCTCTCGTCGCTCATGCCCGCGCGGCTGCGCCGGACGGCGCGCGCCACTGCGGAGACCGCATCGGACTGGCCGATCACCTGCTCGTGGAGCTCGTCCTCGAGGCGCGCCAGCCGGTCCCGCTCGCCCTCCGTGAGCCGGGCGACGGGGATGCCGGTGGAGCGGGCGACGATCTCCGCGATCTGGTGCTCGTCCACGATCTGGTTCGCCTCGCCTGCGGCGGCGGCTTCGGATGCGCCCGAGGCCGTGCTCCCCTGCGCGGCGGCACCCTCCGGGGCGCCCGAGGCCGCGGGGACGTCCTGGGCAGCCGTATCCCGCTGCGCGGTGCTCCCCTCGGCCGCGGCGATCCGCCGGTCCACCTCCTCGATCTCGTCACGGAGGCGGGCGGCCTCCTCGAAGCTCTCGGCGGCCACGGCCGCGGACTTCGCGGCGTCCAGCTGTGCGCGCTTCTCGCGCAGCTCCAGCAGCTCGCGACTGGGCCCACGGCGCAGGCTCATCCGTGCACCTGCCTGGTCGAGCAGGTCGATGGCCTTGTCCGGCAGGAACCGGTCCGTGATGTAGCGGGAGGACATCTCCACGGCCGCACGCACGGCCTCGTCCGTGAAGCGCACGCCGTGGTGCTCCTCGTAGCGGTCCTTCACTCCGGCGAGGATGCGGACGGCGTCCTCCTGCGAGGGCTCGTCCACCGTCACCTGCTGGAAGCGGCGGGCGAGGGCCTGGTCCTTCTCCACCCGGCGGAACTCGCTGAGGGTGGTGGCGCCCACCAGGTGCAGGTCGCCGCGGGCCAGCCGCGGCTTGAGGATGTTGCCGGCGTCCATGCCCTCACCGCTGCCGCCGGCGCCCAGCACCGTGTGCAGCTCGTCGATGAAGGCGATGACCTCGCCCTCACTGGCCGCGATCTCCTCGATCGCCTTCGTGAGACGCTCCTCGAAGTCCCCGCGGTAGCGGGTGCCGGCGAGCATGGCCGGGAGGTCGAGGGAGATGACGCGCTTGCCGAGCAGCTGCGCGGGCACCTCGTCCGCGACGATCGCCTGCGCGAGCCCCTCCACCACCGCGGTCTTGCCCACACCGGCCTCGCCGATCAGCACCGGGTTGTTCTTGGTGCGGCGCGCGAGGATCTCGACGGTCTGCTCGATCTCCTGCGCGCGGCCGATGACCGGATCGAGCCGCCCCTCGCGTGCCAGCGCGGTGAGGTCGAGACCGTACTGGTCCAGCACGGGCGTCTCCGAGGCACCGGGCGCGCCCTCTGCGGATCCCGCCGCCGAGGCGCCGCCCGCCGTGCCGCCGGCGGGAGCGGAGGCCTGCCGCGCCGCCTGCTCCGCGGCGGCCTGGTGCAGGGTCTGCGGGGTGACGCCCGCCTGGGCGAACAGCTGTCCTGCGGACAGATCCTGGTTGAGCACCAGCGCGAAGAACACGTGCTCGGGCTCGATGTAGGTGGAGCCGAAGCTGCGCGCCACCTGGTAGGCGTCGAGCAGAGCGCGCTGCGTGGCCGCCGTGAGGGAGACCTGCGCCGCGGCCTGGTCCTCGGAGCTCTCCGCGGCGCCCTCGGCGGGCTCCGGCATGCGGGACTCCGCCGCCTGTGCGATCGCCTGCGGGTCTGCGCCGGTGGCAGCGACGTGCCGGCCGATCTGGTCGTGGTCCATCATCACCCGGACCAGGTGGAGCACATCGAGTTCTGCGTGGCCGTGCTCTGCCGCGAATCTGCCGGCGACCTCGAGCAGCGCATGCGTGCGCCGGGTGAGGAGGCGCGTGATGTCGATGGGACGGCGCGCCTGTCCCTGGCTCTGCATGAGCCGGGCCAGGAAGCTCTCGAACGAGTCGCCGCCCGCACCGGACGGACCGAAGAAGGTGGGCAATTCAGCCTCCCATTGAGTTGAGCGTATGTCACTCAAGTCAACACTCGGGAGCGCTGGATATTCCCGCCCGTCCGCAGATCCGTCGTTCCTGCCCGAGGCCGCCGTTCAGCACCGCTCCGGCGCTCAGCCGCCGCTCCCCCGCGGGAGCCGCGGCCGCGCGCCCGGCGGCTCAGGAGTCCAGCCGCCACGCCTCGACGGGAGCCACGGCCTCACCGTCTTCGTTGTAGGTGTAGAAGCCCGCGCCGTCCGCCCTGCCGGCGCGCCCCTGCTTGATGCCGCGCTCCTCGAGCAGATCCGCGAACTTCTGCAGGGTGGCGTCCTGCGGATTGTTCCGGATGATGTTCACCGCCACGTTGAAGCCCACCGTGTCGTAGATCTCGAAGGGGCCGTTGGGGGCGCCGGTGGCGACCTTCCAGGTCTTGTCGATGTCCTCGGGGCTCGCGACTCCGCCCGCGTACAGGTAGGCGCCGGCGTTGAGCAGCGGGATGAGGAGGCTGTTGAGCACGTAGCCCGGCGTCTCCTTCCGGATGGCGATGGGCTCGAGCGCGATCTCCGCGGCGAACTCCAGCACGGTGTCGAAGACCGCGTCGTCCGTCTGCTCCGTCCGCATCACCTCTCCGGTGTTGTGCAGCCAGACCATGTTGGCGAAATGGAGGGCGAGGAACTTGGCGGGGCGACCCGTCGAATCCGCGAAGTCGCTGGGGCGCAGCGAGGAGGAGTTCGTGGCGAAGATCGTCCGCTCCGGGGCCGCTTCGCCGATCTGCGACCAGACCTTCTTCTTCAGTTCGAGGTTTTCCGGGACGGCCTCGATGACGAGGTCCGCGTCCGCGACGGCCTCGGCGATGTCAGTGGTGGTGCGGATGGAGGCGATGGCCTCGTCGAAGCGCTTCTCGTCGAAGTCCGGCAGGTCGCGGCGGTAGAAGCCGCGCATCCACTCCCAGCGGTCCGGGAGCTTGGCGAGGAGTTCGTCCGAGATGTCGTAGCCCGTGACCTTCTTGCCGTTGTAGGCCGCCTGCATGATGATCTGGGAACCCAGGACCCCAGTGCCGAATACGGTGACGTTCGCGATGTCCGTCATGTGCGCTCCTCCGTGCTTCCGGCCGAATCAGCCTGTCCGCGGGAGTGCGGGCAGCGCCTCGGTCACCTGGCACAACGCACGGAGACCCCGCAGGATTTCCTGATGTGAGACACGGATCAGCCTTCCAGGAACAGCCCACGGTTCCGGCGAGTCAGTGCGAACGCGGCTGGTCCGCACCGGCGAGCAGATCCCAACCGAGTCGCTGTGCGGCCCGTCTGTCAAAGGTCACCACTCGCTCCACTCCGAACAGCTCCATCGAGCTGGCGATAAGAGCATCTCCGAAGTCGGCTCCCTGCTCCGCGAGGACGAGGGCACGCATCGCACCCTCACCATCGTCGAATTCCAGGGACTCCGTTTCCAGGAGGCGACGCATGATTCCCAGCCCTTCCTGCGGTGACAGCCCGAACGAACGCCGGAGCACCCAATACATCTCCACGAGCGTGATCTGCGTGACGAATCCGGGAGCCTCACGAGAGAAGGACAGCAGCACTTCCGCCGCGACAGGCGACTGCGCCGCATCGTCCTGCAGAAGAGCCCGGAGAAGCACGTTGGTGTCCACTCCCGTCGACGGACGGCCGAGCGCGCTCACTCCCTCTCCCGCTGCTCCATGCCCTGCACACCACTGGCAGCCCAGCCGTCGGCAATCGCTTCATTCATCTCCTCGATCGTCATCGTCGGGCGATCCGGGTCGTGCAGGATACCGATGAGGTCCCGGACGCTCCCCGTCCGGGGAAACAGCCGATAGAGCCCTTCTCCCGCTCGGATGAACGCCACTTTCGAACCCGTGGTGAGATTGAGCTCGTCCCTGAGCTCCTTCGGCAGAGTGATCTGGCCCTTGCTGGTCACCGTCGCCTCAGACATCGGATCTCCTTTCAGAAGACACTCATATCTTACGATCGGCCTGCAAGTAAGGCAATGATGCGTGGAGCCGACGAATGCCGGCGAGGGCCGGCGAACCAGCATCATTCACCATCCGCCAGCAGCTCGCCAGGGTTCGCATGACCGAGAGTGCACGCTCAGCCGGCTCACCAGCTCAGCCTTCCAGGAACAGGCTCCGCAGGCGGGTGAGCTCGTCCTCGCTCAGACCCAGCCCCTCCCGCATATAGCCCTCGATGCCGCCGAACCGGGCGTCGGCCTCGGCGAGCGCCGTCACGAGGTACTCCTCCCGGACCCCCAGCACCGGCCGCAGCATCTCCGGACTGCCACCGGCCTCCGCGAACTGGTCGAAGACCGGCTGCAGCGCGGGCAGGAGGTCCGTGTTGGTGCGCAGGTAGTCGGCCATCACCGCATCAGGCTCAACTCCCAGCGTGAGCAGCAGCGAGGCCGCCGCCCATCCGGTGCGGTCCTTGCCCGTGGTGCAGTGCACGAGCGAGGCGGATCCGTCCGCCGCCAGCAGGCCGCGGAAATACCCGCTGTAGGCCTCGAGCGCGCTGGGCAGGGAGACGATGTCCCGGTACGCCTGCGCGAGGTGCTCGACCGCGCGCCCGCCGCCCAGGAACTCCTCCGCCTTCACCGCGTCCTCGAAGAACGTCGCCATCTGCGCGGGCGCGGTCTGCTGGGAGTCCCGCAGGACGTCGAGGGCGACTCGGTGTGCGCCTGCGGGCAGCCGGTCCGGCCTCTGCTCGCACTCCGGCGCCGTCCGCAGATCGAACACCGTGCGGATGCCCAGGCCCTGCAGCACGTCCAGACCATCCGCATCCACGCGGCTGAGATCCACGGACCGGTAGAGGATCCCTGCACGCACGCGCCTGCCGTCCGTGGTGCGGTGCCCGCCCAGATCGCGGAGGTTGGGCAGCGTGGGGATCACCGGCACTGCGGCGGAGGTGCCCGAGGCCCCAGCGGTGCCAACCGCGTCCGCTCCGGAAGCGTCCCGGGCCCCAGCGGCCTCCCAGTCCTGCGTGCTCGTCGCGGCATCGTCTGCAGCCATGCTCACTGTCCTTCCCGCTGGTGGAGGATGCGCCCGGCGCCCACCACGAGTTCACGCGCAGGGCCCCGGACCAGCAGGTCCATGGGGTTCTCCGCGTCCGCCAGCACCACGTCGCCGCGGCCGCCCACCACCAGGTCGTGGTCGTCCCGGCCCACCGCCCACGCGCCGTCGCTGCTGGCCAGACGCACCACCTGGGTGAGGTCCTCGTCCCGCACCCAGCCCCCGGCACGGGAGAACTGCCAGGCGATGCCCATGATGTCGCCGGTGCCGTAGGGGCTCCACAGATCGCGGATGCCGTCGGTGCCCAGCCCCAGGCGCACGCCCGCCTTCTCGAGCTCCCGCATGGGGAGCTGCTGTGCGCCCATGCGCGGCGGGGCGACCGTCGTCATCGACATGCCCAGTTCGCCCATGCGCGAGAGGAGTTCGCCTCGGCGGCCGGCGTCCACCTGTGCCACCGCGAAGCCGTGGGCGATGTTCACCTTCCCCTGGAGCCCGAACCGCTCCACCCGCTCGCAGACGAGCTCGATCTGGAAGACGCCCAGCTCAGCCGGATCGTGGAGGTGGATGTCCACGCCCGCCTCGGCCTCCCCCGCGATCTCCATGATGCCGTCGATCTGGCCCACGGGATCCCTGTCGATGGTGGCCGGGTCGAGGCCGCCGATGCTCTCCGCGCCGGCCTGCAGCGCGTCCTTCAGCAGGGACATCACACCCGGCCTGCGCAGCACGCCGTCCTGCGGGAAGGCCACGATCTGCAGCTCGAGCGCACCGGCATACTCCGCGGCCGCCTGCCGCACGGCCTCGATGCCGCGCAGGCCGAGCCCGAGGTCCACGTCCACGTGGCTCCGGATCGCCGTGGTCCCCTGCGCCACCATGCGCTCCAGCACGGTGCGGGTGATGCCCACACTGGGGATGCCCAGACCGTCGCGCTCCGCCCGTTCGTGCCGGATGCGGCCGTCCGTGCCCGGTTCGCCGCCGTAGGACTGCCACGGCAGCCCCCACCAGGACTTGTCCACGTGGGCGTGGGCGTTCACGAGGCCGGGGATCGCGAGGAGGCCGCGTCCGTCGATCTCCGGGACGGCCTCGGCGGAGGCGGGCACGGGGCCGGCGGGAGTGAGCGAGGCGATCCTGCCGTCCTCGATGAGGATGTCCTGGGCCGCGCCGCCCCAGGGACGGACGTTGCGGAGCAGGAGGCTGCCGCTCTGTGCAGAGCCGGAGGCAGCGGGGGCAGAGCCGGAGGCGGCGGGGGCAGAGCCGGAGGCGGCGGAGAAGCCGGCAGCGTGCGATGGGGTCTCAGCAGAACTCATACCTGCATCGTCGCACAGCTCACACTGCACGGCTCACACTGCACGCGCGGCCGCCGCATCGCCGCCCACCTGCGCGAAAGCTCAAAGCGCACACGCACCTGCACAGCGCTGACGAGCTTCCGCGCCGGCCGTTCAGCCGGATGCACGAAGGCTCGGGCTCGCCGTGCACGTGCACAGCAGGCCCGAGCCTTCGTGAACACCAGCGCCTCTCAGCGTCTGGGACACCAGCGCTTCGCAGCGCGAAGGGAGGGAGAGGAGATCAGTCCTCGTCCTCCTCGTCCTTCTTCTCCACGACCAGCGTCTCCGTGGTGAGCACGAGAGCCGCGATCGAGGCCGCGTTGCGCAGAGCGGAGCGGGTGACCTTGACCGGGTCGATGACGCCGGCGCCGATCAGGTCGCCGTACTCGCCGGTCGCGGCGTTGAAGCCCTGGCCGGGCTCCAGCTCTGCGACCTTGGAGACGACGACGTAGCCGTCCTCACCGGCGTTCTCCGCGATCCAGCGCAGCGGCTGGGCCACGCTGCGGCGGACGATGTTCACGCCCGTCGCCGCATCGCCGGTGAGCTCGAGGTCGTTGCCCTCGAGGACCTGGGCGGCGTGGATGAGCGCGGAACCGCCGCCCACCACGATGCCCTCCTCGATGGCCGCACGGGTCGCGGACACGGCGTCCTCGACACGGTGCTTGCGCTCCTTGAGCTCCACCTCGGTCGCGGCGCCCACCTTGATGACGGCCACGCCGCCGGCGAGCTTCGCGAGGCGCTCCTGGAGCTTCTCGCGGTCCCAGTCGGAGTCCGTGTTCTCCACCTCGGCGCGGATCTGCGCCACGCGGGCGGAGACCGCGGCCTCGTCGCCGGCACCGTCGACCACCGTGGTGGCGTCCTTGGTGACCGTGACGGTGCGCGCGGAGCCCAGCTGCTCGAGCGTGACCTGGTCGAGCTTCATGCCCATGTCCGGGGTCACGACCTCGCCGCCGGTGAGCGTCGCCAGGTCCTGCAGGATCGCCTTGCGGCGGTCGCCGAACCCGGGAGCCTTGACGGCCGCGACGTTGAGGATGCCGCGGATCTTGTTGACCACGAGCGTGGAGAGCGCCTCACCCTCGATGTCCTCGGCGACGATGAACAGCGGCTTGCCGGCCTGCTGCACCTTCTCCAGCACCGGGAGCAGATCCTGGATGTTGGAGATCTTGCCCTGGTTGATGAGGATGTACGGGTTCTCCAGGACGGCCTCCTGGCGATCCTGGTCCGTCACGAAGTAGGGCGACAGGAAGCCCTTGTCGAACTGCATGCCCTCGGTGAACTCGAGCTCCACCGAGGAGGCCTGCGACTCGTCGATCGTGATGACGCCGTCCTTGCCCACCTTCTCGAAGGCCTCGGCGATGAGCTCGCCGATCTCCTGCGACTGTGCGGACAGGGCTGCGACGAACGCGATCTCCTTGGAGCCGTCCACCTCGCGGGCGATCTCACGGAGCCGGCCCTCGACGGCGTCGACGGCCTTCTCGATGCCGGCCTTGAGCTGACCGGGAGCGGCGCCCGCGGCCACGTTGCGCAGACCCTCCTGGACCAGCGCCTGGGCCAGGACCGTGGCGGTGGTGGTGCCGTCGCCGGCCACGTCGTTGGTCTTGGTGGCGACTTCCTTGGCCAGCTGCGCGCCGAGGTTCTCGTACGGGTCGTTCAGCTCCACCTCACGGGCGATGGTCACGCCGTCGTTCGTGATGGTGGGTGCGCCCCATGCCTTGTCGAGGACGACGTTGCGGCCGCGGGGCCCCAGGGTCACCTTGACGGTGTCCGCGAGGACGTTGACGCCGCGCTCGAGGGCCTTGCGCGCCTCATCGTCGAACTGCAGGGTCTTTGCCATTCTTCACTTCCCCTTCGTATGCGTTGGTCCTGCGACGGTGCCGCGCCGCTCATGGGCGGGGCGGTGCGTCAGCGAGGAAGTGGTCAGGAGATGACTGCGAGGACGTCGCGCGCGGAGAGCACGAGGAACTCCTCGCCGCCGTACTTGAGCTCGGTGCCGCCGTACTTGGAGTAGACGACCTTGTCGCCCTCCTTGACGTCCAGCGGGATGCGAGAGCCGTTGTCAGCGACGCGGCCGGGGCCCACTGCCACGACCTCACCCTCCTGCGGCTTCTCCTTGGCGGTGTCGGGGATGACCAGGCCCGAGGCCGTGGTCTGCTCTGCCTCGACCTGGCGGATGACGATGCGATCCTCGAGCGGCTTGATGGAGACCGACATGTGCGGACACTCTCCTTATGACGAAGGTTTGTCTTGTCGTCGTGCGACAGTGAGCCTCAGGTCGCGGTGGTCCGCGATGCGCTGCCCGTCGTCGCGGGTGCCAGGCAGCAGGCCGGTGTCGCACAGTTAGCACTCACATGGTGCGTGTGCCAACTCGACTCTAGTGACGGCCTGGCACTCGCGCAACTCGAGTGCCAATCCTTCGCCCCGGTTCCGGGAACTCCCAGGAAACGCGGAGAGCCGCGGCCGAGGCGGCACTCACGTCCCGCCTCGGCCGCGGCTCTCCGCACCGCTGATCCGGCAGCGCCCGGCTGCCGCATCAGCCTCCCGGGAGCGGTCAGCCCACGCCCACCATGCCGGCGCACTCCCACTGGCTCCAGCCGGCGCGCTCCTGCAGCATCTTGGCGCGCATGAACTGCTCCTGCGGGCTGGCGTCCGCGGGGTTGCCGGAGCCGCCCACGCCCTCCCAGGTGGGGATGCCGAACTGGAAGAGGCCGAAGTACCTGTTGTTCGACCGGTTCACCGCCTTGGGGTTGAACTCGGACTCGCACTGGGCGATCTTGTACCAGGGGCTCGAGGGTCCGCCCAGCATCTCCTTGATGGCGGCGGTGGACATGGAGCCGCCCTCCTGACCGTCCGGGGAGATCTCGTAGCTGTCCGGGTCCGTGGGGTCTCCAGTGCCCACGAGCACGATCTCCTCCTTGGGCTTCTCGAGGACCTTCTCGTCCTTCTCGACGCGGGAGACCTCCTCGCCGTCGAGCAGGCCGACCTCGTAGGTCACCTCGCGCTTGCCGTTGTGGCCCTTCTGCTCGACCTTCTTCCCGCCCTCGACCATCTTGTCCGTCTTCTTCTCCGTGACCTTCTTCTTCACGGTCTCCTCGACGGTCTCCGTCTTGGTCTCCGTGCGCATGACGTCCACGGTCTGTCCGGAGGCGATGGGCGCGGTGAGCGGAGCGGAGACGACATCCGTCTCGTCGACGGCGACGCCGGCGAGTTCGAGCGCCTCACCCGTGGTGGCGGGGGTTCCCTCCACGGGAACGGTCTCACCGTCCGCGCGGACGGTGACGGTCTTGGGGGTGACCACGGTGAGCTCCGTGGCTCCTGCGGAGTCCAGGGGCGCATCACCGGCGACGGAGATCTCCGCGCCGGCGGGGTCCACACCCAGATCCGCCAGCGCCTCGTCCACCGTGTTGGCGTGCGTGGTCTCGTCGTAGGACACGCCATCGAGGGTGAGCGCCACGTCCTTCTCCGTGTTCACCACGATGTCCATGCCGCGGGTCACGGACGCGTCCGTGCCGGGCTGGACCCTGTCGTCCTGGGCGAGGTCCAGGTTCTGTCCGGCGAGCACCTCCTCCACGGAATCGGAGAAGGTGCGCACCTGCTGATGCTCACCGTCGACCACCAGATCGACGGTCTTGTTGAAGCCGACGAATGCGGCAGTGGCGCCCACCATTGCGGTGATGACGACGGCCTGCCCTGCGATGTGGATGCCCTTGCGCTTCATTTCTCCCCTGCGGCGTCTGCCGCGCTGTTCGTGGTGCCCGTGGTGTGGTGGTGGGTGGTGCGGGTGCTGCTGTGTCCGCGGTGAGGCGGGCGGTGCCCGAGGCCGGTGGTGCCGTGGTCTCGAGCGGGTGGTGCTGCGGTCGTGCGGGTGGTGCGGTGTGGCGTACGGGTCGTGCGGTGTGGCGTGGATCCGGCCCGGTGCGGCCGGTCACACCCGAGAGCCGGGTGCCGCGAACGCCGCCCTCACACGGCGGTGAGTGCGGCGTTCGCGGATGGTCAGCGGATCGGTACGGTGCAGAGCCTCAGGCGCATGCCCACTGGCCCCAGCCGGCCTTCTGCTGCAGGATCTTCGCGCGCTTGAACTGCTCCTGCGGGCTGGCATCGATCGGGTTGCCGGAGCCGCCCACGGACTGCCAGGTGGCGAGCTTGAACTGGAACAGGCCGTAGTGCCCGTTCGGGTTCACCGCGCGCGGGTTGAACTCGGATTCACACTTGGCGATCTTGTGCCAGCGGCTGCCGGGGCCGCCCAGCATCTCCTCGATCTCCGCCTTGCTCAGGTCGCCGGAGTAGTCGCCGCCTCCGCCGGAGCTGCCCTCGTCCGAGCCGCCGTCGGATCCGCCGTCACCGGAACCGCTGCCCTCGTCCTCCTTGGGAGCGGGTGCGGGCTCCGGCGCCTTGGTGCCCACGCGGACCACCTCGTCGACCGGCTTCTCCACGACCTTCTCGGACTTCTTGTCCTTGACGACCACTTCGCCGTTGACGGTGGTGACGGAGAAGACGATCTCCTTGGAGCCGTCCTTGCCCTTCGTCTCCACCTCGCGCTTGCCGCGCTCCAGCGAGTCGTCCTTCTTCTCCGTGACCTTCTTCTTGACGGTCTCGGTCTCCTTCTTGTCCTCCGTCTTGGTGCGCAGCACCTCGACGACCCCGCCGTCCGTCACGGGGGCGGAGGCAGGAAGGGAGAGGGTGTCGGTCTTGCCGAGCTTCACGCCGGCCTCGTCGATGACCTCCTGCGCGGTGGCGGCGGTGATCTCGACGGGCTTGCTCTTGCCGTCGGCCACGACGGTGACCGTCTTGGGCGTGACGACGGAGACGTCCTGGTTCTGCCCGTCGGCGAGGCTGGCCTCCAGATCCGTGGAGATGTCCGCGCCCTCCGGGTCCACGCCCAGCTCCGCGAGCGCCTGGCCCACGGTGTTGGCGGTGGTGGTCTCCTGGCTGGAGACGCCGTCGAGGGTGAGGTTCACGTCCTTGGCCGTGTTGACGACGACATCCATCCCACGGGTGATGTCCGCATCGGCGCCGGGCTGCACCTGGTCGCCGGCCGAGACCTCGATCTCCTGGGACTCGAGGAAGTCCGAGACGCTGCCGGAGAAGGTGCGCACCTGCTCCGACTGGCCGTCGACCACGAGGTTGACCTGCTTGTTGAGTCCCACGAAGGCAGCCGTGCCGCCCACCAGAGCGGTGATGACGACGGCCTGACCGGCGATCTGCACCTTTCGGTTGCGCAGAGCTGAGATCACGTGTTTGTCCAATCAGAAGACGGGAGGGAAGGAACGACTGCAACGAGTGTAACCGGTTCGTTATCTAACCGCTACCTCCGTTACAAAGGTTGTGAGCGAAGACTCAATCGCCGGGCCCAGCACCGGCGGTACCAGCCCGCGCCTTGCCCCATTTTCCTACAACCCCCAGCGCCCGAACACCTGTTCTGCGTTGGTCGTGAGCTGGGCGCAGAGGTCGTGCAGGTCCGCCTCGCGCACCTCGGCCAGTTTCCGGACCGTGACCGCAGTGAGATACGGACCGCCCGGCTTCCCCCGGTGCGGGTGCGGGGTGAGGAACGGGGCGTCCGTCTCCGTCAGCAGCAGCTCCGCCGGCACCAGCGCGGCGGCCTCGCGCAGACCGGCCGCGTTCTTGAACGTGATGTTGCCGGCGAACGACATGAAGTAGCCGTGCTCCGCACACTCCCGCGCCATGGCGACGTCCCCGGAGAAGCAGTGGAACACGGTGCGCTCCGGTGCTCCGGCCTCGCGCAGGATCCGCAGGACGTCCGCGTGCGCCTCCCGGTCGTGGATCTCCAGCGCGAGGTCCAGCCGCTTGGCGATCTCGATGTGGGCGCGGAAGGACTCCTCCTGCCACCGCCTCGCCTGCTCCGGCGGGACGGGCACTCCGCCCACCTGGGCCTCCTCCAGGCGGAACCAGTCCAGCCCGGTCTCCCCCACCACGCGCATGCGGTCCGCACGGCACAGCTGCTCGATCTCCGTGAGCGAGTCCTCGAGCAGACCGGCGGCGGCCAGGCGCGGCGCCTCGTTGGGGTGGATGGCCGCCCCGCCGAGCATCCAGTCGCGACCGGCAGCGGCCTCGGCGGCCACGACCTGCGCCGTCCACCGGGCGGCTCCCATCTCACACCCGATCTGCACGATCCGGCTCACCCCGGCCTGAAGCGCGGTTTCGCGGAAGAAGGAGAGCGGCGGGAAGCTCTCGTCCTCCGCCGGGACGACCTCCGGAGCGGGCTCGCCGGCCTTGAGCGGGCCTCGGGCGCCGGTGCAGATGTCCAGGTGCGTGTGCGAGTCGATCACCGGATGCGGCAAGGGCTCCGGCACCGGCGGGTAGTCGCCGGCCGCGCGGGAGGCCATCAGGCGGTCTCCCCCTCCGCCGGCTCCACGTGCTTGGGGAACACCGGCGCGGGCGCGGGCAGCTGCGTGCCGGCGGGAACCGGTGTGCCGAGGCCGGCGAAGGTCCGCGCGTCCGCGTCCACACCCAGCTGGTCGAGGATCTGCGCCGTGGATCCCGGCATGACCGGCTGGAGCAGGAGCGTGACCCGGCGGACCACCTCGAGGGTGACGGCGAGGACGGTCGCCATGCGCGCGGGATCCGTCTTCTTCAGCTTCCAGGGCTCCTGGGCGCTGAAGTAGCGGTTGGCCGCGGACAGCACCTTCCAGGCCGCCTCGAGGTAGAGGTGCAGGCTCTGGACCTCCACGTGGGCCCGCGCGGTCGCGTGCAGATCACGGGCGGCGGCGAGGATCTCCTCGTCCTCCGCGGTGAGGTCCGCGAGCGCCGGCATCACGCCGTCCAGGTTCTTGCGCACCATCGACAGGGAGCGCTGGGCGAGGTTGCCGTACTCGTTGGCGAGGTCCGCGTTCTTGCGGGTGACGATGCCCTCGGCGGAGTAGGAGCCGTCCTGGCCGTAGGGGATCTCGCGGAGCACGAAGTAGCGGACGGTGTCGAGGCCGAACGAGTTGACGAGGTCGTAGGGGTCGACGACATTGCCCACGGACTTGGACATCTTCTCGCCCCTGTTGAAGAGGAAGCCGTGCGCGTGGACGCGGCCGGGCAGCTCGAGGCCGGCGCTCATGAGGAAGGCCGGCCAGTAGACGGCGTGGAACCGGAGGATGTCCTTCCCGATCACGTGGACGTTCGCCGGCCAGCGCGTGCGGAACTCCTCGGAGTCGACGTCCGGGTAGCCGGCACCGGTGAGGTAGTTCGTGAGGGCGTCCACCCACACATACATGACGTGGCGCTCGTCCCCGGGGACGGGCACGCCCCAGTCGAAGGTGGTGCGAGAGATCGAGAGGTCCTTGAGCCCGGAGGCCACGAAGGAGGCGACCTCGTTGCGGCGGGAGTCCGGGCCCACGAACTCCGGGTGCTCGCGGTAGAGCTCCAGCAACGGCTCCTGGTACTTGGACAGGCGGAAGAAGTAGGACTCCTCCTCCGTCCACTCCACCGGGGTGCCGGTGCCCACGGAGTAGCGGACGCCGTCCTCGCGGACCTCGGTCTCGTCCTCCTGGTAGTAGGCCTCGTCGCGGACGGAGTACCAGCCGGAGTAGGAGTCGAGGTAGATGTCCCCTGCCTCCTCCATGCGCCGCCAGATCGCCTGGCATGTGGCGTAGTGGTCCTCGTCCGTGGTGCGGATGAACCGGTCGTAGGAGGAGCCCAGGAAGTCCTGCAGCGCGCGGAAGGCGGCGGCGTTGCGGTCCGCGAGCTGGCGGGCAGTGATGCCCTCCTTCTCCGCGGTCTGCTGCATCTTCAGGCCGTGCTCGTCCGTGCCGGTCATGAAGTAGACGTCCTCACCGTCGAGGCGGTGGAAGCGCGCCATCGTGTCCGCTGCGATGTACTCGTATGCGTGGCCGATATGAGGGGTGCCGTTGGGGTACGCGATCGCGGTGGTGATGTAGAACGTCATAGTGCCGCCCAGTCTAGCGATCCCCCGGGGCCTCGCCGCGCAGCGCCGCCCTCCCCGCGCCTCCCCTGCCCCTCTCCGCACCACCCCTGCAAGTTACGTCTGCGTAGCGGCCGCCCTACCCGGCCGCTACGCAGACGTAACTTGGGGGATGAGGAGGGAGGGGAGGGAAGGGAGGGCGCGGAGCGGGGAACGAGACACCCGTGAGCGCGCAGTGCCGCCCGCATATAGGTGGGCGGCGAAGCGAGTACGCGGGTCCCGCTTCGGAGCCCCACCCCGAAGGCGCTCAGCCGCCCGCATATACCTGGGCGGCTGAGCACGTATGCGGGCTCAGCGCAGGCTCGCGCCTGCACAGCACGCCCACGCAGCAGCCCTGCTCACTTCTGCTTGAGGTAGGCCTCGTAGACCTCCCGGGTGCGCAGGCCGTGGGCCGAGGCCACCTGTGCCGCCGCCTGCTTGGCCCGCGCCCCTGCGTCCACGAGGGCGGCGACCTCACCGGTGACGGCCTCGGGTGCGGGTGCGGGCTCCGGCTCGCCGGGAGCCACCACGATGCAGATCTCCCCGCGCAGGCCCTCGGCCGCCGCATCTGCGAGCTCACCCAGGGTGCCGCGGAGCACCTCCTCGTACGTCTTGGTGAGCTCGCGGCAGATGACGGCGGAGCGATCCGCGCCCATGCCGTCCGCGAGATCCCGCATGGCATCCGCCACCCGGTGCGGGCTCTCGTAGAACACGAGCGTGCGCTGCTCATGTGCCAGCGAGGCCGCGAGCCGGCGCCGTTCGCCGGCCTTGCGCGGGAGGAAGCCCTCGAACGCCCAGCGGTCGCTCGGCAGCCCGGACACGGCCAGTGCCGTCACCACCGCCGAGGCCCCGGGGGCGCTGGTCACGGGCAGGCCCCTCTCAGCGACCTCCTTCACCACCCGGTATCCAGGATCCGAGACCGCCGGCATGCCGGCGTCCGTGAGGAGGACGACGGTGCGGCCGGCCGCCACGTGGTCCGCGAGCTCCGGGGCGCGAGCGGCCTCGTTGTGGTCGAACAGGCTCAGGACCGAGGCGGAGGTGCGGATGCCCAGGCGGTCGCAGAGGCCGTGGAAGCGGCGGGTGTCCTCCGCGGCGATGACGTCCGCACACTCGATGGCGCGACGCATGCGCGGGCTGGCGTCGTCGATGTTGCCGATGGGCGTGCCGACGAGCACCAGCGCGGCGGCAGGGTTCGGGTGCGGCGTGCTGGTGCTCGCAGGTTCTGCCTCTGCGGACGGAGCGGCCGCGGCGGGAGCAGTGTCTGTCACAGGGGCCTCAGTACGTGGATGAGGTGGTCGCGAAGAAGATCCCGAGGCCGATCACGAAGACGAAGTACAGGAGCCAGAAGCCGGCCACGATGTACCCGGTGATGATGCCGGTGAGGGCCATGCCTCCGCCCTGCTCGCCGGACTGCGCGATCTGACGACGGGCGATGTGGCCGCAGATGATCCCCACCAGGCTGGAGATCCCGATGATGAAGCCGGCGAGCCCGGCGATCATCGCCACGATCGCCAGGGTGTTCGTGGGCCGCGGGACGTATCCGCCGTAGCCCGGCTGCGGGACGGCACCGTAGGGCTGTGCCGCATAAGGCTGCGCCGCGTAGGCGGGCTGAGCGCCGTAGGGCTGCGGAGCGCCGGAGGCAGGGGCACCGTAGCCGTCCTGCCCACCGCCGTAGGGCTGCGGAGCGCCGTAGGGCTGCGCCGCGCCGTCCGCAGGACCGTACGCACCGTCGAAGGACGGTGCCATGTGGCTGGACCCGGCCTCGGGCACACCGGACGAGGTGCCGCCGTAGGCGGAGCTGCCGTACGGATCATGGGTCGCGGTGCCGTAGCCCCCGGACGCGCCGGAACCCGGTGCACCCGGAACGGAGGTGTCATAGGGGCTGCCGGAGGACCCGTAGGAGCCGCCCGCGGATCCGTACGCTCCTGCCCCTTGGGAATCGGAGGCGTAGGGATCAGAGGCATAGGGGGCGGAGCCGTAGGGGCTGGAGCCGTAGGGGCTGGAGCCGTAGGGGTTCGTACCAGAGGGGCTCGATCCGTACGGAGCACGGGACGAGGCGCCGGGGCCGAAGGTGGCCGGTCCGTCACCCGCTCCCGTCCCGGCAGGACCGTAGGAGCCTGAACCGTAGGAGGACCCGCCCGAATGGTCCGGGCCGGAACCGTATGGGCCGGGGCTCCCGGATCCGGAGTCGTAGGGGCTGTTTCCGCCTGCGCTCACGCCGGCCTCCTCCGTACTGCGACGCGGGTTTTCCCGCACGCCTGCTGTGCTGCTTGCCAGCGTCCAGGCTACTGCTCCCGCTCGCACGGGTACAGCCGCTCCCGTGCTCCACCGAGGCCGCGGACTGCGCAAGTACACTGGCGCCTGTGACCGCCCCCTCCCCCGATTCCCGCGCCTCCCGCACCCCCGGCCCTCCCCCGCGCACCTCCGGTGCCGCGGCCGGATCCCGCGCCGCGGCCGGATCCCGCGCCGCAGCGGGCTCCCACGGCACAGCGGGCTCCGGTTCGCACAGTGGCTCCCGCACAGTGCTGGGGCTGGGCGCGCAGACGTGGGGCTGGCTGCTCCCGGCACTCATCGCCGCGGTGGGCGGCTTCTTCCGCTTCTTCCGTCTCGGCACGCCCAACACGCTCATCTTCGACGAGACGTACTACGTGAAGGAGGGCTGGTCCCTGGCCAACTTCGGCTACGAACGGGACTGGCCGGAGGAGCCCAACGCCGCCTTCGAATCGGGCGATCCGTGGGTGGTGCTGGACACCGGCGACTTCGTCGTGCATCCGCCGCTGGGCAAGTGGCTGATCGGCTGGGGCATCGAGCTGTTCGGGCAGTCCAACACGTTCGGGTGGCGGTTCTCCGCCGCGCTCGTGGGCACACTGTCCATACTCATGCTGGGCATCATCGCCTGGAAGCTGCTGGGCTCCGTGTGGATGGGCACGATCGCCGCCCTCCTGCTCGCCGTGGACGGAGAGCACCTCGTCCACTCGCGCACCTCCCTGCTCGACATCTTCGTCATGTTCTTCGTGCTGGCCGGATTCGGCCTGCTGGTCGCGGACCGGCTCCAGACCCGCCGCCGGATCGACCGGGCGCTCGCCGAGGCCGGGCCCGGGGCCTCGGCGGCGGACCTGGGCGCGTACCTGGCCGCCCGGGCTCCCTGGCTCACGCCTGCGGCCTGGGGACCGTCGCTGGGCATCCGGCCCTACCGGCTGGCCGCGGGAGTGGCGCTGGGCTGCGCGATGGGCGTGAAGTGGTCGGGGCTGTACGCGCTGGCGGTGTTCGGCCTCATGACGGTGATCTGGGACTGGGGCCACCGCCGCCGGATGGGTGTGCGGCACCCCTGGCGCGCGGCACTGCTCAAGGATGCGTTCCCCGCCTTCTGCTCGCTGGTGCCCGTGGCCTTCGTGGTCTACGTGCTCACCTGGATGGGGTGGATCGTCAACCGGGGCGGCTACTACCGGGACTGGGCGGAGCAGAACTCCGGCTGGTGGGACCCACTCCCGGACTGGCTGGCGAGCCTGAGCAGGTACCACAAGGCGGCCTACGACTTCCACGTGGGACTGAACTCCGAGCACACCTACATGTCGAACCCGTGGGGCTGGATCGTGCAGTGGCGCCCCACCAGCTTCTACTACAAGAACGCCGAGGCCGGTGATCAGGGCTGCCTCGCGGACCAGTGCTCCTCGGCGATCACCTCCGTGGGCAACCCGGTGATCTGGGGGCTCGCACCGCTGGCCGTGCTCGTGCTGCTGTTCGCGTGGGCGGTGCGCCGGGACTGGCGCGCCGGGGCGATTTTGGCCGGCCTCCTCGCCACCTGGGCGCCGTGGTTCGCCTACCAGGAGCGCACCATCTTCACCTTCTACACCATCGTCATGGTGCCGTTCGTGGTGCTGGGAATCGCCTATGCCCTGGGGCTGCTGTGGGGACGGTGGCCGGAGAGAGGCACTGCCGCCGAGGCCAGGGCGGGCGCTGTCGGCAAGAGCGCCGGCGAAAATGCTGCCGACGGTGCTGGAGGCCCGGCCGGAGGTGCCGTCACCGCCCGCCCGGACAGCGCTCTCGCGCTCCGCCGTGTGCTGGTGGGCGTGGTGCTCGCCGCAGCGGTCATGGCGTTCGCGTTCTTCTGGCCGGTGTGGACTGCCACGTGGATCCCGCGCGAGGCCTGGGAGCTGCGCATGTGGAACCCCACCTGGATCTGAGCGGCAGGTCTGCGCTCTGAACCGCAGAGAGGCCTGCGCCGCGCGGTTCAGGCCGACTGCTCGTGCCGCACCCGGGTCTGCTCCACGACGTTCGGAGTCCCCTCCCCGAGTGATCACTTCGCCCGGCCATAACTGCGATCCCGGCTGGGCGAAGTGATCACACGAGCGGGAGTCTGCTGGGCCGGTCCACTCGTCTCACGCGGCCCCCCTTCGTCCTCGTCCTTCCCGTCATCCCGGCTTCAGCACCCGGTAGATTCGGACCATGACCACCGTGCACATCGTGGGCGCCGGGATCGCCGGACTCGCCCTCGCCTCGCAGCTGCCCGCCCGCTGGGACGTCCACCTGCACGAGGCCGCATGGCAGGAGCCCACGGTCCCCACGCTGTTCGCCCTCCAGGCCGGCGGGCGGCGGGCCCTGGAGAGGCTCGGCCTCCTCGAGGAGTTCCGCCGCCGCTGCGTCACGGTCACCGGCGGGATGCTCGCGGACGGTCAGGGCCGGCCTCTGGTGCGGATGAGCGGCGTGGAGATCACGCTCCTCCCCCGCCCGGAGCTGCGCGATCTCCTCCGCTCCGTCCTCCCGCACTCGGTGCAGGTGCACCGCCACTCCGTGCACTCGGTGACGGGACTGCACGCGGATCTGGTCGTGGGCGCCGACGGCGTGCACAGCACGGTGCGCCGGGACTTCTGGGGACCGGCCTCGGCCGCTCGGCGGCTGGGCGCCACGGTGATCCGCGGCGTCATCGACGCCGACCCTGTCGAGGGCCGCTTCCAGGAGGTGTGGCGGCCGGACGGGATCTTCGGGATCACCCCGCGGCCCGGCGGCGGCGTCAACTGGTTCTCCACCGTCCCGGCACAGCGCTTCGACTCGCGGGCCCACGCGCTGCGACATCTGCGCGAGCGGTGGGAGGGCCATGCCGAGGACCCACAGCGGGTCCTCGCCCATGCGACCGAGGCCCAGACCCTCGTGAACGACGTCTGGGTCTCGCGCTGGCCTCGGCGGCTGGTGCGGTCCGTACCACTCCGTGGTGCCGAGCGGCACGCGGTGCTTCTGGGCGACGCCGCCCACGCGATGGCGCCCAACCTGGGGCGCGGGGCGAACGAGGCCCTCATCGACGCCGTCGCGCTCGCGCGATTCCTCCGCGAGGACGGCTCGCTCCCCCGCTCCCTGCGGCGCTACGAGACCGCCCGGATGCTCTCCCCGCAGGTCATGCGCGTGGGCTCCACCCTCATGCACCGTCTCTCCGCCACGCGCCGCGACCGTCTGCGCAACGCGCTCCTCTCCGCCGTGCCCGCGCGGGGGTGACGCCCCGGCAGGCATGAGTCCCCGGCGGGCACAGCGGCCCCGGCGGACGCAGCGACCCCCGCAGGCACAGCGGCCGCGAGGCGTTGCGGCCGCGCAGGCGGGAGCATCGGCGGAACAGAGACCCACGCCTGTGTCTTCCGCTGAGGCCGTCCGCAGGCCTCGCACCGGTGCAGCCGCAGCGTCTGTTCCCCACACGGAATCCGGCCTGCGGGCGGCTCACCGGCGTACGGTTCGCGACCCCCGGGTGAACACCGGATGACAACACCCGAACCTTGCGCAGCCGCCGCCTTCCGTTCACCTGGCGGCCACACTCACCGCCCTACAGTGGCCGCCTATGACAGCTCCTACCACCGGGACGGCGCCGCCGCGCACCGCAGCGGCCACCGCCTCCCGCACCCCGCACCTCGGGAATCCGCAGACGCCCCTCGAGGCCCCGCACACGGCCGCCGCACAGCGCACGGTCGCCATCATCCCGGCCCGAGGCGGGTCCAAGGGGATCCCGCTGAAGAACCTCCAGAAGGTGGCGGGCAAGAGCCTGCTGACGCGTGCCATCGAGTCCGCACAGCACGCCCAGCGGATCGACCACGTGGTCGTTTCCACGGACCATGACGGCATCGCCGAGGAGGCTCGTGCCGCCGGCGCACAGGTCATCCGGCGCCCCTCCGACATCTCCGGCGACCACGCCACCAGCGAGTCGGCGCTCCTGCACGCCCTCGCGGAGCTCGGCACCCCCTACGCCATCACGGTCTTCATCCAGTGCACCTCCCCCTTCATCGACGCGGCCTCGCTGGACAACGCGGTGGACCGCGTCGCCTCGCACTCCGCGGACGTCGTCTTCTCCGCGGTCGCGGACCACTCCTTCCTCTGGAAGCTGGGACCGGACGCGGCGGCGGAGGCCGTGGGGCACGTCGCCTCCCACCGGCCGCGGCGCCAGGACCGCGAGCCCCACTTCAACGAGACCGGGGCCTTCTACGTCATGCGGACCGAGGGCTTCCTCGAGCACCGGCACCGGTTCTTCGGCCGCATCATGATCGAGGAGGTGCCGGAGGAGCACGCCCGCGAGATCGATTCGATGAGCGACCTGACCCTGGTGCGCTCCATCGCCGCGCAGCAGGACGCGCACCCCCTCCTGGACGTGCAGGCGCTCGTCACGGACTTCGACGGCGTGCACACGGACGACTCCGTCCTCGTCGCGGACGACGGCCGCGAGGTCGTCCGGACCCACCGCGGCGACGGCCTGGGCGTCGGCCGCCTCGTCTCCGCCGGGTTCCCGTTCCTCATCCTCTCCAAGGAGCGCAACCCCGTCGTCAGCAGGCGCGCGGAGAAGCTGCGGACGGAGGTGCTCCAGGGCATCGACGACAAGGCCGCCGCACTGGAGGCCTGGATGGCCTCCAAGGAGGTCGACCCGCAGAAGGTCGCCTACGTGGGCAACGACCTCAACGATCTGCCCGCCTTCGGGGCGGTGGGCTGGCCCATCGCCGTGGCCGACGCCCATCCCAAGGTCCTCGCGGCCGCCCGGGTCGTCCTCTCGAGACCCGGGGGCCACGGCGCCGTCCGCGAGGTCTGCGACCTCATCCCCGATTCCGCGCTCCCGGCGCGCACCCCCGACCTCACCTCGTCCCCCATCGCCTTCGCGGCCCCGCACACCCACAAGACCAAGGAGTTCGCATGATCCAGACGCTCGCACCCCGCACCGCACCCTCCGCCGCGGCACGCACCTCCGCAGCGCCCTCCTCCGCGCCCGCACCCGTGCGGATCGGGGAGCACTCGGTGGGCGCCGGGCAGCCGGTCTACATGATCGGCGAGATCGGCATCAACCACAACGGCGAGGTCGAGCTCGCCAAGCGGCTCATGGACGTGGCGGCGGAGGCCGGCGCGCAGGCGGTGAAGTTCCAGAAGCGGAACCCGGACGTGGCCGTGCCGGAGGCGCAGAAGTCCAAGATGCGCGAGACGCCCTGGGGCACCATGACCTACCTCGAGTACAAGTACCGCGTGGAGTTCGAGCGCGAGCAGTACCGGGAGATCGACGCGCACGCCAAGCAGCTGGGCCTGCAGTGGTTCGCCTCGCCGTGGGACACGGATTCCGTGGACTTCCTCGAGAACGAGTTCGATGCGCTCACCTACAAGGTGGCCTCGGCCTCCCTCACGGACTTCGAGCTCCTCCGCGCGATCGCCGCCACCGGAAAGCCGGTGCTGTGCTCCTCCGGGATGTCCGACTGGGACATCCTGGACGCCGCGGTGGAGGTCTTCGACCGCGAGAACCTGGTGCTCATGCACGCCGCCTCCACCTACCCGCTGCCGCCGGAGGAGGCCAACCTCCGGGCGATCCCGGCGATGGAGAGGCGCTACGGGGTCCCGGTGGGCTACTCCGGGCACGAGATCGGCACGGAGATCTCGCTGGCCGCCGTGGCACTGGGCGCGGTGACGGTGGAGCGCCACATCACGCTCGACACCACCATGTGGGGCTCGGACCAGTCCGCGTCCATGGAGCCGGACGAGTTCATCGCGCTCTGCCGCGGCGTGCGCGTGCTGGAGCGCGCCCTGGGCGATGGTGAGAAGCGCATCATGCCCGGCGAGGAGTCCAAGATCGCCTCGCTGCGCAAGTAACGGCGGGAGAACACGCACCAGTGACCACGTCCCCCAGGCTCTCCGTCATCGTCCCCGCCAAGGACGCCGAATCCTACATCGCGGAATCGCTCACCTCCCTCACCCTTCAGGGGCTCCCTCCCGAGGACATGGAGGTGGTGGTGATCGACGACGGTTCGGAGGACCACACCGCGGAGATCGCCGGGCGGTTCGCGGACCGGTTCGGGGCATTCCGCCTGCTCCGCAATCCGCAGCCCACCGGCGTCTCCGCGGCGCGCAACGCGGGGATGCGCGCCGCGACCGGCACCGGCATCACCTTCCTCGACAGTGATGACTGGTACGCCGACGGGCACCTCGCGGTGATGCTCGAGGCCTTCGAGCACCTCGAGGTGGACTCGGTGCGGACAGACATCATCCTGGCGGCGGGCAAGCACCGCACGCTCAAGTCCGCCCCGGTGTACCTGCGGAACACCCGTCTGCGGACCGCCGACCACACGGTGCGCGGATTCGACCAGACGATGGTCGACTACCCCAATCCGCCCACGGGCCTCTACCACCGCAGGCTGCTGGAGCGCGGGCTGCTGTACTTCGACGAATCGCTGCGCAGCGCGGAGGACCGCGAGTGGAACTGGCGGATCATGCTCCGGTCCGAGACCTTCGCGGTGGTCACCACACCGGGTGCCTACTACCGGCGCGGAGTGGGCGGTTCGCTCACGGCGGTCTACAACGAGACGCAGCTGGACTTCATCCGCAGCTGCGAGAAGACCCTCGCGCTCACCCGGGAGCTCTCCGGCGGGGCGGAGGGCGATCCGCGGACCCTCAAGGCCGCGCACAACCTCTTCGCGCTGGCGGACATCCACCTGCAGCGCCGCGCGGAGATGACCAGGGGCCTGCGCACGCAGCTGGTCTCCGAGCTCACGCGCGTGGCGGAGGGACTCAGCGAGGCGGAGCTGGGGACACTCGTGGACACCTTCAGCCGCAAGCGGCGCGACCATCTCCGGCCGGTGCTCCGCGCACTCAGCAGGCGGAAGGCCGCGCGTTCCTCTGCCGGCGCCCGCGCCCCGCAGAATTTCCGCGCCCCGCAGAACCTCCGCACCCCGCACAACCCCCGCACCGCAGGAAGGACCATGCCGTGAAGCAGGTGTTCGCCGTGTCCTCCTGGCTGCAGCTCGCCAGTCTCGCCGCCGCCATGGACTCCGGGCTGCTCGAGGAGGCGCAGGAGCGCGTCCTCCTCGTGTCCGACAACCGCGTGGTCAACGAGGTGGGTCCGTCGTTCGCCCAGAGGCCGGAGGCCGCGCCCCTGCTCACGCGGTTCGACAGGGTGATCAGCCTCAACGAGTGGATCTGGCCGATGCATCCGGCCCAGTGGGGGCCCAAGGACATCGAGCGCACGATGTGGTCCAAGCTGTTCACCCGCGCCTGGGAGCTGGAGAGCGCGGACGGACGCGTGCAGCTCTTCCTCGAGTCCGTGCAGTCGAACCCCGGCCGGGCGCTCGCGGCCGTGTTCCTCGAGGCGGAGCTCTTCGTGCACTCGGACGGCCTCATGGGCTACGGCCCCACCCGCAACCGGCTCTCTCCGCTGCTGTGGAACCGTCTGCGGGGCTTCGTCTATGTGGACCTCGTGCCGGGTCTGCGACCGCTCATGCTCTCCGAGTTCGAACGGGTGGAGCACCTGGTGGTGCCGCCCGAGGCCGTGCGCGCCGCCATCGGCGAGGTGGCGGACAGCGCTGCGGTGCAGCTCCCGGAGGAGCGGGAGGGGACGGCGCTCATCATCGGGCAGTACCTCTCCGACATCGACCTCCTCACCCACGAGCAGGAGACCGAGGTCTATGCCGCCATGGTCAGATCCGCCCTGGATGCCGGCTGCACCTCCGTCGTCTTCAAGCCCCACCCGGCCGCTTCGTCCTCGGTCAGCAGTGTGCTGGCCGCACGGGCGGCAGAGGCCGGCGCGGCCTTCGAACTGGCGCCCTCGTCCGTCCCGCTCGAACTCTGCCTGGACCGGATGCGGCCGGCCGCGGTGTACAGCTGCTTCTCCACCGGCATGGTGACGGCCTGGCGGCTCTACGGGGCGAAGGCCCGGTCGCTGGGCACGGATCTGGCTCTGGAGGCGTTCGCACCCTATGAGAACAGCAACCGCATCCCCGTGACCATCTGCCGGTACCTCTTCGACGACGCTCACGGCGCGGAGGCCGCTCACACTTCGGAGAGCACCCACAGCGCCGAGGCAGCTCACGGCCCCGAGGCAGCCCACGGCGGAGCGCAGGGTGGGGCCTACGGCGATCGGGCGTTCTCGCTGCAGGAGCTCACGGACGCGGTGGGCTACTGCATGCAGTCGCGCATCTACCCGCATCTGCGGGACTCGGCACAGGCCTTCCTGACCGCTCACTACTCTGCCGCGCCGGAGTACTTCAAGCGCCGCCGGCTCACCAAGCTCGGGCTTCCCGGCGGCCTCCCTCCCCGTACTCGCACAGTGCTGGACCGGGCACGGAGCACCGTGGCTCAGACCCTGCCGGAACCCGTCGCAGCCCGTGTGCGACCGCTGGCGGCGAAGGTCAGGAGCGTGCTGAACGCGCGCGTCCCGCGTGCCGCCGCACCCGCACCCGCCTCTCCCACAGTCGCGCCGTCGGTTCCCGCACCCGCGCCCGCGCCCACAGCCGCGCCTTCGTCACGCACAGCCGCCTCGCTCATCCCCACCGCCACAGGCACCGGGAGCCGCCGATGACCGCACGCGCCCTCGTCGAATCGCCCTTCCAGTTCGTCTCCGCCCTGGAGGCGCTGCGCGGCACGGAGGAGGCAGTGGTGCACGCGCGGCCGGACGCACGCGGGATGGAGCAGTTCCTGCGCCAGCTGCCGGAGGGCTGGCTGCCTCCCGGCGTGACCGTCTCCACGCGCCCGCCGTCGTACGCACCGCAGGCACGGACCACACGTCTGCTGGTAGGCGACCTGTGCTCAGGACGGATCCAGCGGACGGTCTCGCAGAGCTACCTGCTGTCACTCCTGCCGGAGCTCACGATCCTCGACGACGGCCTCGCGACCCTCAGCGTGGTGGAGCAGCTGGTCTCCGGCACCGGTCCGCTGAGCCGTCCCCGCCAGCGGCTGAGCCCGGTGCGCAGCAGGCTCTCCGCGTTCTTCGCCGCTCGGCTGCGCGGCCTCGCACGGAAGGGACGGGTCGACTGGTTCACGGCGCTGCGCCCCGGTCCTGAGCTGCGGGCGAGCGCCGCCGCGCGCAGTGTCCGCATCCGCGAGCACCGCTTCGAGCACGCCCGCAGCGTGGGAAGCGGTGAGGCACCGGAGTCCGAGGCCGTGGTGATCGGCTCCGCGATGGCCGCGGACGGGCTCATCCGGCCGGCGGCGTACCTCGACTGGGTGCGCGGTGCCGCGGGCCGCGGCACCGGCCTCTCCGCCCGTTCCGCGACCTACTACCCCCACCGCCGCGAGTCGCCGGACTTCCTCGCGCGCGTCGCTCAGCTCGAGGGCGTGCGCGTGGCCGAGCCCGGGCTGCCCCTCGAACTCCGGCTCTCCTCGCTCCCACCCGGCGTCCACGTGCTGAGCCTGCCCTCGACCGCGGTGGTGAGCCTGGCGACGATGAACCCGGAGGCGGTCTTCGCGGTGACTCCCGTGGAACCGGCCTGGTGGACGGATGCGGCACCCGCGGAGTTCCGGGCGAGCACCGCGCGGAACGGGAAGGCGCTGCGGGAGTGGACGAGGCAGACATGCTGATGCGGGGCTCGGCGGCGCCCAAGATCCTCGCCGTTGCCGATTCGGAGTCGTACCTCAAATGGGCAGCGCATCTGCTGGCGGGCCTGCAGGGCGCGGGGACGGCAGATTTCCGCACCGAGCTCCTGCTCCTCGACACCCCGCTGCTGCCGGTGCCGGAACAGCGGAGCGCGGCACTGACCGGCACACGGTGGGAGGGGCGCTCCCCCGGTGTCGTGACGCGCAGAGCTCTGCGCGGGGAGCTCGAACGCCTGCGGCCGGACATCGTCCTGGCGGCGGCCACCGGTCCCGTCGTGCAGCAGATCCACTCCACCGCCGCCCGCGTGTCACCGCGCCCGGCGCTGCTCTCCGGCCTGCCCGGGGTGGGTCTGCCGGCGACCACGAAGGGGGCCCGGTACAGGCGCCTCGGCGACGCCTTCGTCACGCATTCGCATGCGGAGGCCGCCGCGTACCGCAGGGTGTACGGCGCGCTCCGGTACCCGGCGGACATCCTCGTGACCCGCCTGCCGATGCTGGCTTCAGCGGCACCGCCGGAACCTGTGCGGGGCGGTGGGCGGGTGCACCGGATCGTGTTCGCCCCGCAGGCCAAGGTCCCGCCGCTGCGCAGCCAGCGTCTGCAGATCCTGCGCGCCCTGGACGACTGGGCGCGGGCCGAGGCCGGCCGGACGGTGGCGATCAAGCTCCGTTCGCGGGAGGGTGAGCAGGAGACCCACCACGAGCATGTGCCGTACCGCGAGCTGCTGGGGCGGATGCACACCTCCGGCGAGGCGAGCGCGCGGATGCGGCTGGAGTACGGGCCGATGGCCGAGTTCCTCACTCCCGGCACGGCGCTGGTGACGGTCTCCTCCACCGCCGCACTGGAGTCGCTGGACCGGGGCCTGCCGACGCTCGTCGTCTCCGACTTCGGGGTGAACGAGGAGATGCTGAACGCGGCGTTCTCCGGCTCCGGGCTCGAACGCACCCTGGAGCAGCTGCGCGCCGGTGACTTCCCGTTCCCCACGCGGGACTGGCTGCGGGAGAACTACTTCCACCCGCCGGAGGACTCCTTCGAACGCGCCCTGGTGCTGCTGGCCGCACGCTCCCGCCAGGCGCAGCTCACGGACCTGGGGCGGCAGGCGCTGGCACAGGATCTGCGAGGTGTGCGGGCGGAGCTCCGCACCCTCGCACCGGCGCCGGTCGTGAGCGCCTACCGCAGCGGTGTCACCGCGCTGCGCAGGATCCGCAGCCGCTGAGCCGGGCAGCCGCACTGCGCAGGGCTCCGCCTCAGACGCTCCGCAGTTTCACCGCGGCTGAGCGCGGCTCACTCCACCACCTCGCGTGCGGCGCCGCGGTCCGGGAACACCCAGGTGCGGTAGGCCCAGAACCTGAAGACCATCGCGAGGCCGATCCCCACGATGTTCGTCGAGATGTTGTACGTGACCGGGTCGCGCATCTCCAGCAGGTACCACGTCATCCCCAGCGGTGCGACGACGATGACCATGCCGATCGCGTTCGCCACCGCGAACTTCCAGATCGTGGAGAACTCGGAGCCGGAGTCGCGGCCGCCGTAGGTGAGGAATCGGTTGCCCAGCCAGGCGACCGCCACGGAGACGAGGGTGGAGACCACCTTGGCCTTGATGGGGCTGCCGTCCAGCAGAGCAGGGATGCCGGCGAAGCCGAACAGCAGCAGATTCGAGAGCCCCACGTCCACGATGTAGGAGATGCCGCCCACGGAGAGGAAGGACAGGACCTCACGGACGAAGCGGCGCAGCCGCACCCAGCGGGAGGCGCGCTCCGCGTCCGCGGCGCCGGCCTCGGCAGCCGCCGGCTGCGGACCGTCCTGCTCGGCGAGCTGTTCGGCGGTGTCCAATACGCGAGTCCTCAATCCGGGTGGGGCGCGCTGAGAGCAGCGGGCCCGTGGTGACGGTCATCCACTCTACGACCGGTGGCGGGGTGAGGATGCCTCCGACACCGCAGACTTGCTGGGGATCACCTCAGAACCAGAGCCCGGCACACGTCGCATCACGGCCGCGGCGAGCCGCTTGGAGGGTTCGGAGACGAGCCAGTGCAGCGGCCGCAACGACAGCACCTGAGCCAGCGCCCATGCGAGCAGCGCGCACAGCACCACGGCGCCCACCTGGACCCGCCGGTCGTACCCGCCGTCGTAGATCGAGGCCAGAGCCGGTGTGAGCACGATGACGGCCAGACCGTGAAGCAGATAGACCGAGAGCGAGCGGGCGCCCATCGTCGTCACCACGGTGCTCCGGGAGGGAACGCCTGCGAGGAGCGCGACGATGACCAGCAGGGAGATGAGATAGAGGCAGAGCCGGACGAGGATGCCGTGGAGCGTGCCCACCTCGAGCCATTCGTAGTTCCGGCTGCCGTAGAGCCACTCGCGCTGGAGGTCTGCGATGAAGAGTGCCAGCAGCGGGCACATGGCGGCGAAGGCCAGACCCAGCTTGGTCCACAGCGGCATGGCGGACAGCCATGAGAGGGCGCAGGACCCGTAGACCTTGCCCAGGACGAACAGGGGCCAGAACACCAGCATGCGCGAGAGCGAGAACTCGTAGTCGGCGGCGGGAACCGCTCCGGCGAGCAGGCCGGTGGCGACGGAGACCACGGCCATGATCCGCGGGACCCTCTCGATGAGCGGCACCGTGAGGTACCAGGCGATCATCGCGAAGAGGAACCACAGGATCCAGTGTGGTCTGATCCAGCTCCACTCGAAGGGATCGCCGGCGAACCGCTCCACGACGTAGTAGACGAGCTGTGCGGCGAGGAGCGTGAGGAGGAGGTTGAGGACCCGTTCGCCCAGCCGCTTCGACTTGGCGGTGATGCCCGCGAGGAACACGAAGGCCGGCATGTGGAACGCGTAGATCGAGGTGAGCACGAGGCACCCGAGGCCGTCGTCCCACCCGGAGCTCAATCCCTCGAGCAGGTGCCCGAGAACCACGAGCACGATGAGAGCGCCCTTGGCGTTGTCGATCCGTCCGTCCCTCACAGGCATCGGGACAAACTAGCATCCGCTTCTGCACTTCCCCCGAACTCGCCTCATCATCCGCTCATACTTCTGTCAGGAAACGCAGAGCATTCATTCCGTGAATCGCAGAATCACCGCGGTCAGGGGATTCCCACTCGGCCCCATTCCCCCTTCAAGGCGCTTTCTTGAAACCGAGATGTACAGTGCGACAGCAGGAGAAAGAGAATCCGATGGCGAATCATCGAATTCCGACAATTACGCTTCACGGCATTTCCCCGACGCAGGAGACCTCGATGGCACAGCTTTCCTTCAGGAGTCGCGCGCACAGGCGCCTCGTCGCGGAGACGGTGGCCCGGTCCCGCCGCCTCCCCGTCAGGAAGAACACCGTCCTCTACGAGGCGAACTCCGGACGGGGAGCAGTCTGCAACCCTGAAGCGATATTCCGTGCACTCATGGCAGCACCGGACATGTCCCACCTCAAGCACCTCTGGGTGCTCGAGGAGGACTGCCTGAACGATCCGATCGTCGCGGAGTTCGAGAAGGCGAAGAATGTGCGCTTCATCGAGTACAAGTCCCTCGAGTACTACTACGCACTCGGAACGGCCGGCTATCTCGTCAACAATTCGACTTTCCCGCCGGAACTCTCCAAGAGACCGGAGCAGACCTACATCAACACCTGGCACGGCACGCCGCTCAAGCGGATGGGCTACGACGTCGAAGCACTCGCCGCGGTGAGGGCCGCGTGAGTCCCCGCCGCGCGCGCCGCGCACTCACTGCGCTGGGACAACGCCTCACCGCACGGCTGCGGCCGGACGGACAGGAGAGGACGGCCTCACGTGCAGAGAGGGCCGGGAGCCCAGAGAGTGCGACGGGGACTACGGCCTCCGCTGCGGCCCCGGTGGCCTTCGGACCCGTGCACGGTGTGAGAGCTGATCTGCGCGCCGTGCACTGGGAGGGCCCCGAACTCCATGTGGAGGGGTGGGTGACGGTGGACGGCCGTGCGCGGAAAGCACCCCCGGTTCTCCGCGTGTTCATGGTCCCCGCCGGCGACGAGCAGTCGTTCGACGATGCCGCGACCCTCCTGGCGGCCGGAACGGAGCTGAGGACGGAGCCCGCTCCCTGGCTCGACGTCAACGGCTTCGTGGACAAGAATCACGATCTCTCCTCCGCGGCCTTCCGCGCCGTGTGCCGGGTACAGGATCTCTGCGATTCCCCGCACGGCCGGGTGCAGCTGGTCGTGCAGTACGACCGGAAGGCCGCGCAGGTGACCTCCTTCACGCACAGGTACGGCTGGGGTTCGGCAGGCCATCTGCAGGCGCTCGTCGTCTCCGGCCGGCGCCTGGCACCGGAGTGGAGCGGGGAGCGCGGCCTGTGCCTCGTCCGGTCCTCACCCGCGGCCTTCGCGGACGGGCCGCCGCAGGCGCAGGGAGAGCAGATCGTGGTGCCCCTCCGGCTCGTTCCGGACTTCGTGCCGGTGAGCGCCGGGTGGAGCCTGGAGAAGGCCTCGTGCCCGGTGCCCCTCGACCTGTCCCGCAGTGCTGACGGCCGCAGCGAGCTGCGGATCGGCGCAGCCGGGCACACCCCTGCCTCAGGGTCCTGGGCCATCGCGCTGACCGGCGGCGACGGTGCGCGGCGGCACGTGCACTGGAACAGCACGGACTGGGAGTCCGTGCCTGTCTCCGGCGGCGCTCTCGAGAGAGGGACGGGCGGTCTGGTCCGGCTCACCCGTGCACCCCGTCGCTGCCCGGCGGCGGAGGTGACGCTCTCCGACGGGCGTCTCGCGATCACCCTGGCTGCGACGGCACCGGACTCCGTCTCGCATCTGCTGCTCCGCGGCGCACGCACGGAGCTCCGCGGTGAGCGCGCGGAAGCGTCGCGCTTCAGCATCCCCCTGGCACACCGCGCGTGGCGGGCGGAGGTGGACGCACCGCCCTCCGGCGGGTATCGCGCCTGGGCCGTGCTCGAGGACGGGGACGAGGTCCCCGTGGTCCTCACCGGACCGCTGAGCGCCCGGACTCCGCTCCCCCTGCAGGATCCCTCCGCCGCCATCCGCGCAGAGCATGCGCCGGACGGACAGCTCTACTTCGACTTCGCCGCGCCGCTCGGCCCCGACGAGAGGGGGCGCAGCAGCCGCAGATCGCTGGCCTCGGCCTGGACCGGCCCCGGCAGGCCCTCCCCCGCCGGCGGTGTGTTCCTGGAGTCCTGGTACGGCAAGACCGTCTCGGACAACCCTCCGGCCCTCCTCGAGGCGCTGCAGGCGGAGGGCGTGCCCGGCCCCTACTACGTCACGGTGGCGGACCGCTCGGTGGAGTACCCGGCCCAGGCGGAGCCGGTCATCGCGGGCGGCCGCGCGTACTGGCAGGCACTGGGCGCCAGCAGACTGGTCGTCTTCAACACCTGGCTGCCGGGCGGGTTCCGGAGGCACAGGGACCAGTACATCGTCCAGACCTGGCACGGCACGCCCCTCAAGGCCCTCGGTGCGGACGTGCCCCACCGGCGCGGCAAACCGGAAGCGGTGGAGCGGCTGCGGAAGGGCTCCCGCGAATGGGATCTCCTCCTCTCCCAGAACCCCTACTCCACGGAGATCCTCCGCCGCGCCTACGCCTTCGAGGGCGAGGTCGCGGAGACCGGGTATCCGCGCAACGACCGTCTGAGCGGCAGCGGACGGGATGCGCTGCGTGCGCGTGCCCGTGCGGACCTGGGCCTCGCCCCCGAGGCCGCGGTGGTCCTCTACGCCCCCACGTTCCGCCCGGAGGCCAAGGGCAGCCTCGGCCCCCTGGACACGGCGGGGCTCATGGCGCGCCTTCCCAAGGACGCCGTGCTCCTCGCCCGGGGCCACAGCGTCACCCTGCGGCGGGGGAAGGACCTCGGGAGCGACCGGGTGGTGGATGTGACCTCGTATCCGGAGCCCGCGGACCTCATGGCCGCGGCCGACTGCCTGGTCACCGACTACTCCTCCATCATGTTCGACTTCGCCGTCACGGGCAGGCCGATCCTGTACTTCACCCCCGACTACGAGGACTACCTGGAGACGGGCAGAGGCGGGTACTTCGATCTCGCCGCTGAGGCTCCAGGGCCGCTGCTGCGCACGGAGAGCGCGCTCGCGAAGGCGCTCACGGACACCCTGTACGGAGGCTGGGCCCCGTCCGAGGCCTACAGACGCTGGCAGCGGGAGTTCGTTCCCCACGACGACGGGGAGGCCGCCCGCAGACTGGCCGCCCGGATCTCCGCGGCGCTGCGCTGAGACCGATCAGGGAGGAAGCATGTCGACCATCGTCAATCTCGTTCCCAATCCCGGCTTCGAGCAGACCGCTCCCGGTTCCCGCGGCCGCTCGGACTTCGAGCTGCCCTATGCGGAGGGCGGCCTCTACACGCACGTGCACAACACCGCCCGCGCCTCGACCGCCTGGTGCGCCGGCGGCCGGCAGTCGGTGTTCGTGGAGGGGACGAGCCGCAGCAACGACACCCACATCGCTCCGGGAGGGCGGAACGAGGAGGGCACCTTCCGCCTGGGCATGCGCCCGGGCGAGACATACACGGCACAGGTCACCGTCCACCTCGAGGAGCGGCTCCGGGGCGCGCTGCACAAGGACGCCCTCACCATCGCGCTCGGCTGCGTCATGGGAGGGAGGACGGACTGGCGGGTCGCGGTCTCGGAACCGGCGCCCAACAGGCCGGGGACACGGCAGCTGACACTCACCTTCACCGTTCCGGCGGAGGCCACCGCCGCCTGGATCCGCCTGGTGTGCGGCATGAGCGCAGGCGCAGGCGGAGTGCACTGGGACGACGTCATGCTCACACAGTCGCCGGGCGCCCTCCCCTATTTCGACGGAGACACACCGGAGGACGCCTGCTTCACCTACGGCTGGACCGGAGCGAGGCAGCTCTCCCCCTCCACGCGGACGCTGAAGGACCCGGACCTGATGCTGCGCGATCCCGGGACGCGGGAGCCGTTGGACGAGGAGCAGCTGCAGGACGTCTGCCGCCTGCTCGCGGAGGCGGGCACGGCGGAGGAGCTCGCGCTCGTGTCGGAGCACATCAGGCGGCTGCCGACGCTCACGGAAGAGACGGCGAGGCTGCTCACGGCGATGCTCGGGGAGGCTCAGGAGCGCATGGAACGGAGGCGCGCCCGGGTCTCGGCCTCGGCCGGTCTGGACCGCGTGCCGGAGCACCACGTGCAGAAGGCCCGCGCGCTTCTCAACGAGCGGCGGTGGCGCTCCGCCGCGGCCGCCTATGAACGGGCTGTCGCCCTCGCTCCGGAGGACGCGCAGCTGCGGTACGAGCTCGCCGAGGCTTACGACCGGGTGCGCGACGACGCCTCCAGCCTGCGGGTGTGCCGGGAGGCGGTCGCGCTCGACGCCCCGCTGCCGTTCGATGCGCTCGCCGCGCTGGAGACCTACCCGCGGGCATTCCGGGCGAGGAGGACCACGGGTCTCTTCGTGGCGGAGCGGCTCGCGGAGATCAGGCGCCGAGCGGATGCCGCCCCGGGAGGGGAAGGGAGCGTGGGCGACCCGCTCCCGGTCTTCAGCTACTGGGCACAGGGCAGGGCCGCAGCGCCGCCCCTGGTGCAGCGCTGTCTCGCACGGATCGAGGAGGCCGCGGAGGGCAGTGCGCACGTGCTCAGCGATGCGGACCTCCCCTACTATGTGAGCATCCCCCGGAACATCGAGGCCGCGGTGGGGGCGAACAAGACGTACTTCTCGGACATCCTCCGGGTCGAACTGCTGCACCGCTACGGAGGCGCCTGGCTGGACTCCACCTGCTGGCTGGGCACGGCGGCGGCGCCGTTCCTGGACCGTTGCCTGACGGCCGGTTTCACCGCCCCGAGCTACACCGGGCCGCGCATCTCGAGCTGGTTCATGGCGGCGCGGCCGGGCAGCCGGATCGTCGCACTCCTCCGCTCCGCGCTGCACCTGTGGTGGGAGGAGCGCCCGTACCTGCCGCACTACTACCACCTGCATCACGTGTTCGAGATGCTCTACCGGCTCGACGAGGAGTTCCAGCAGGAGTGGGATGCGGCATACGCCCCTTCGTCACAGGCCGCGCACGCGTTCCACGCACGGCTGCTGGAACCGCGCAGCGGTGTGGACGTGGAGGCGATCCTCCGCCGCTCTCCCGTGCAGAAGCTCCGCTACAAGTACGACCCCGCGGCGGTGACGCCGGACCTGCTCGTCGCACACCTGGTGCGCGGCGAGGCCTCCCTCGTGCTGCGCTGACTCAGAACAGCCCGGTGATCTGTCCCTCCGCGTCGACGTCGATCCGCTCAGCGGACGGCGAGGCGGGCAGGCCCGGCATCGTCATGATGTCGCCGCAGATGGCTAGGCTCATTTCCGTCCCGCCCAGTCGTTGCATGTACAGTTCTTTAGGGCACGGCCAAGAGCAGGCATTCCTGTTTGGCCCAAACCATTCCAGCGGAACGTTCGAAATCAGAGGTCTCGATGGCACAGCTTTCCTTCATGAGTCGCGCGCACAGGCGCCTCGTCGCGGAGACGGTGGCCCGGTCCCGCCGCCTCCCCGTCAGGAAGAACACCGTCCTCTACGAGGCGAACTCCGGACGGGGAGCAGTCTGCAACCCTGAAGCGATATTCCGTGCACTCATGGCAGCACCGGACATGTCCCACCTCAAGCACCTCTGGGTGCTCGAGGAGGACTGCCTGAACGATCCGATCGTCGCGGAGTTCGAGAAGGCGAAGAATGTGCGCTTCATCGAGTACAAGTCCCTCGAGTACTACTACGCACTCGGAACGGCCGGCTATCTCGTCAACAATTCGACTTTCCCGCCGGAACTCTCCAAGAGACCGGAGCAGACCTACATCAACACCTGGCACGGCACGCCGCTCAAGCGGATGGGCTACGACGTCGAAGGCGGGGGCCCTGACACCCGGAACATCATCAAGAACTTCCTGGCAGCAGATTGGATTCTGTCGCCGAACCCCTTCACCACAGAGACCATGCTGCGCAAGGGCTATCGCCTCGACGGGATCTTCCGCGGGAAGATCGCCGAGGTCGGCTATCCGCGCGTCGACCACCAGTTCCAGGGCCCCCTGGGCCGCAAGCAAACACTGGAGCGTCTTCGCGCAAGCGGGACCGTGGTGCCCGCCGGTGCGAAGATCGCCCTGTACGCCCCCACCTGGAAGGGCGCGTCCTTCTACGATCCGCTCGACGAGATGGCCTCCACGGCGGAGTTCGTCACGGAGCTCCAGGAGCGCCTCGGTCCCGGCTGGCGGGTTCTCCTCAAGGTCCATCAGCGCGTCCTCGCGCAGGCGGATGCGCATCCTGAGCTCCGCGACCGGCTCGTGCCGAACCACATCCCCGCCAATACGGCGCTCGCGGTCTCGGACGCACTGATCACGGACTACTCGAGCATCTTCTACGACTACCAGGCCCTCGAACGGCCGATCCTGTTCTACATTCCCGACTACGACTCCTACTCCGGCTACCGCGGCCTCTACCAGGAGCCCGCGGACTGGCCCGGCCCCATCGTCACCACTGTCGAGGCCGCGGCGGAGGCTCTCCTCGCAGCTCCGGACGAGGCCGTGACGGACCGCCTCCGCGCCGCGCGGCAGACCTACAACCCCCACGACGACGGACGAGCCTCGCAGCGTGTGGTGGACCTCGTGTTCCGCGGCAAGGACACCGGCGGGACCGTGATCTCCGACTTCTCGGACGGGCGGACGAGCCTGCTGCTCTATCCCGGCGGCCTGCTGCCCAACGGCATCACGAGTTCGTGCGTCAACATGCTCAACTCCCTGGACTTCGACCGCTTCGACGTCTCCGTGGCGTACGGCCACAGCACCAAGCCGGATGCGCTCAGCTTCCTCAGCCGGATCGATCCCCGCATCCGCCTGCTCCCCCGCATAGGCCGCTTCACCACGGGCAAGAAGCCGCTGGAGCAGGTGCTCGGAGCCGAATTCCCCTGGGGAGACGACGCCCGCGCGCCCCGCGCCCGGAAAGACTTCCACGACGAGTGGCGGCGCTGCTTCGGAGACGCCCGCTTCGACCACGTCATCGACTTCTCCGGGTACGGACCTCTGTGGGCGGGGATCTTCGCCGCCGCGCCCTCGGGCGTGAAGTCCATCTGGCAGCACAACGACATGGTCTCCGAGGTGTCCAAGGAGATCAACGACTCCACGCCCCACGAACGCCGCCTCAAGCAGGTCTTCGACCTGTACAACGACTTCGACACCGTGGTCGCCGTGTCGCCCAGCCTCTGCGAGCTCAACCGTGCCGGGCTCCAGCACTACGCGCCCCACACCGCCTTCACCTACGCGCGGAACCTCATCGACGGCGAGGCGGCTCTCGCCCGAGCCCGCCCGCGGTTCGAACTGCAGCGGCCCCAGGCAGAGGCTCCGCAGGGCGCGGATCTGCGGACGCAGGTCCGCCTGCTCACCGATGCGTACGGCGGCGAGGCCGTCGCCCAGGCGGTGGAGTTCGAGACCGTGCTCTCGACGTTCCTGCCGCCGTCCGAGGACACCACCTTCCTCACGATCGGCCGGATGAGCCCGGAGAAGAACCAGGCGAGGATGATCCGCGCCTTCGCACAGGTGCACCGGGAGAACCCGGCCACGCGTCTGGTGATGGTGGGCGACGGCGTCCTCCGCGAGAGTCTGCGATCGCTGGTGCAGAGCCTGGGGCTCGGGGATGCGGTGGCACTCACGGGCCAGGTGTCCAATCCCTTCCCGCTGTACGAGGCAGCCGACTGCTTCGTCCTCTCCAGCGACTACGAGGGGCAGCCGATGGTCATCCTCGAGGCGAGGGTTCTCGATCTGCCCATCGTGTCCACGCGGTTCGCCTCCGTGACGGATGCGCTCAGCGACGATCAGGGGCTCATCGTCGATCGCTCCGACGACGCGCTCGCCGAGGGCATGCGCGCCTATCTCGCGGGCGCCGTACCGCAGCAGGCGTTCGACTGGAAGGCGTACAACGCCCAGGCGCTCGGCGAGTTCCTCTCCGCGGTGAGGGCCGCGTGAGTCCGCTGTCTCCTCTCCCCTCCCCAGACCGGGCAACCGTCACGGCATACCAAGGGAGCGGACCAGCACCATACGAATCGACTGGCTCGGTGTCATGACAGCCAGACGCACCACCTGTCTCCCAGGGCTGCAGGGCTAGGCGCACTTCCCCGGCAGATCGTGAACAGCTGATCTCAGCAGTGACCTCCGCGCACGATGCGGACTGCCGCACCCACGGACGTCGTCGTGTCGCACACCTACGCGCTTGCGACACCCGAGGAGGAGTGCCGTCCAGCTTCTCGCGTAGTCGATGAACACTGAGCGTTGCGCCGAGCAGCCGGATGGCTCCAGCTCTCGCCAGCGACCATGAAGCAGCGGGCTGTTGCCGCCGCCGACCTGCGGTCCACGAG
>NZ_BAAAPZ010000018.1:108549-136161 GCF_039531405.1 Brevibacterium salitolerans
ACGAGCGGACCGCAGGTCGGCGGCGGCAACAGCCCGGCTTCCGGGGAAGACAGAGCATTGCGACGTCCCGGTGATTCCCCACACCGGGGACTGTCTCCGAACAGGCATCACCTGCGATGGCACCGCTGCGCGGTCGGCACAGTGCAGATTGGCTACGAGACGCCTACGCCGAAGAGCGTCGAGAACCAAGGCGGCACCGCCAAGGGCGGCCGACTCGTGCACGGACGACGCGAAAGGACCAGGCTGGCAACCGTCTTCGGAGATACTGAACCACGGGCTCGCGGAGCTACTGACGCATTCGATACATCCTCAATGGCTGCCCGCGACGCACCCCGAGATCCTCCGTGACGAGTGCAGAGACACCGCGGTGGGATTCTTGGGGCGGACGACCAGATGCTTCCCCGACCGCGGTATCAAGGCCACCACGACAACCCGGCACGTGCCGCAACGCGGTCCGGCACCGGCGACCTCGCGGATCTTGTGCCGCTCTCGCTACTATTGAGACGTAACCCGTAGCAGTAGGAACGACACACGCCGACTTCGCTGCGCTCCCACAGCGACAAAGGACTAAAAAATGACAGATGCACGCCAGCTCCCGACACCGTCCTCGCCAACTGGTTTAGGCACACCGCAGAAACAACTCCTGACAGAGCTATTTCAGGATATGGGAACTCAGCACAAAGACTTCTGGAGCGCCCGAATCACAGACGAGGAGGAAAGAAATCATCTATACGCAGAATATAGCAAATCCACTCATACCCGCGCCGAAATAGTATTCTACGAAAGCATGTCAGGCGCACGGGTAATGGATAATCCTTTCTCGGTATTCAAGCATGCAGTTGACAACACACCGCCTGCTGCGCACAAGCTTCATGTCTGGTCCTGCAGTGCAGGAGAACTCGTCCCTGACGAAATGGCAGAACGCAATGACGTCGTATTCGTCAAGAGACACTCGCGCGAGTACATGTACCTACTCGCGTCCGCTAAGCACATCATTGGAAACTCGGTTTTGCCCAAATACTTTGTGCGCAAGCCGGATCAGAAATACATGAATACCTGGCACGGAATCGGATATAAGTGGCTGGGACGCAGCCACAGCAACCCCTTAGGTGCATCGCTGAGCGTCACCAACATGCTGCAAGCGACGCACGTAATATCCCCCTGCAGCTTCATGACCGATGTTCTCGTCGATCGCTTCTCCATCCGCGGATCTTTTACCGGCAGGCTGGGTGAGACCGGATATCCTCGCATTGACGCCACGCTCAACGCTTCCGAAGCAGCCAAAGACTCGCTGAGGAGCCGGCTGGGCACAGACCCTCAGAAGAAAACGGTCCTCTACGCGCCAACGTGGCGGGGTGAAGGAAAATCGGCGGAAAAGCAGATCGAGCAGTTGGACAAGGATCTCCTCACCCTCCGCCGGATGAACGCCAACATCGTATTCCTGGGACATCACATCATGGCCCGCAGGATTCGGGAGCGCGCTTTCCCTGGCATTTTCATTCCGCCACCGAATGCCAATACGAACGAGATTCTCTCAATCTCCGATGTTCTTATCACCGACTATTCGAGCATCTTCTTCGACTTTCTGGTGACGGGTCGCCCAATCATCCATTATATGTACGACTACAATACTTACAAGAAGGCCCGTGGTCTCGCCCTGGAGCCTGACGAGCTCCCGGGAGAGGTCGCCTTCGACGCCGTCAGTCTCGCCGCTCTCACTCGATCTGCGATAAGCGGAAATATCTCCCAATCGACCCGCTACCGTGCGGCTCAAGCACGTTTCTGCCCCCATGAGGACGGCCATGCGTCTGCACGCGCGGCCCGATGGTTCTTTGAGAACGACAGCATTCCGCACGAGATTCCGATCGGACAAGACAAGCCGAGAGTCGCGTTCTGGGGTGGTCGTCTGGCAAGGAGCGAAGCGTTGGAGCCCTTCCTCAACCAACTGCGCGAGCGGGCTCTGGCTCGTCACGAATACATCACCCTGGTCATTGCCAGGTCAGCTATTAAGTCTCCCGGAGTGAAAACAGTCCTCCAAGAACTCGGAACCGCGATCGCGGTGGTGGCGAGAGATGACTATGAGATGGGTATGACATCTGCAGAGCAGAGCGCACGTCTGCGGTCGGCAAAGGAACGATCGCGAGAGGACACAGATCTCTACGATGAGATCTATAAGCGCGAGTACTCGCGCCTGCTCGGAAACGCTCGGTTCGACGAAGTGGTGCTGTATGGGAATCTGAGCCACTTCTGGAAGAAGCTTGGACGGCTCGCACTCGCCGCCTGAGAAGCGTGGGACCCCCTTCTGAGGGACATCGAAACGGGTGTGGAGGTCTGTTCATCAGCAGCATGGAAGCCCGTGCCATGAACCTGGGACTTTGAACGTGCTCTCGCTGCCGGACAGAGTGCATCAATCAGTCCGGCAGCGAGAGCACAGATATACCGTTCAACCCTACCGGTAGCCGGGCCAGGAGGGCCTGGTCACTTGAGTTAGGCGGCCACACTAGGCGCCGTCGCAGTGGAGTGGAGACGTCAGGAGCGTTTCCTACAGCAATGGTTCTGAGTACCACTGGTGTTCAGCAAGAACGCTCCTGGTGCTTTACACAATGTTCACTGCGGGATTCGCCAGAAACGAACCATCTTTCATTCAACTGCACTTTACCCTTTGATATCCCCATGCGCCATGTTTGCCAGGAGCAAGCAGGTTATGCCTTTTCTATCTGGGCGCACGAGCAAAATGCATCTGTGCGTTGTTTGGCGTTCGCCAGATCTCTTCACTTCAGGCCGGTCTGCTGAACTGGAATCGGTCAGCGACCGCTGTATCTGATATAATAATCCACCCCATCACTCTACGGTGGCTATATTGGAATCAGCGCTCCTGCCATTCGCCGCAACAGCAAATGCAACATCACCATCAGGACCGGAAGAACAACACCAAACGCTGCCACGCATGAGAGAGATACACGAAAACCTCGGCAACCTGCTGCTGGAATGCTGGTCGCACGTTCTCACGGGCTTCATTCGCTCACAGCTTTCGGAATGAGACCGACCCTGAACGCAAAATTGCCGAAAGAGAAGTCATTTTGCGTAGCGCGGCACGGCAGAAGAGTAATTGACCTCACCACCTTCTTTCATATCTCTTGAGCCCTGAATCGCCAGCTCTTCCGCTGCAGATATCGTCTCGGACTCACCCGTGAAAGGATTCGCGGCATAGAGCATGTCAAGATCGAGTTGAATATCTCGTGCGTCAAATGCCGATCTCTCGATGAGCTGGTCAATCGTCATTCCTTGATCAACGATGTCAAAGTCGTCAGGCTCTCGCTCTTTCCTGACAGAAGTAAGATAATCCCAGAACTTATACTCCTTACCCCAGCCGGTATCAGCAATCAACCATGAGTTGGGGATACCGTATGCATCTGCCAGGATAAGTCCATGAAGCGACGTGGAGATGATGCGCTTACATGCAAGCATGTCATCGAGGGTGCCTTCGACGTCATCGGTCTTCAGCTCTATCAGCTTGACGCCTTCCACGTCAAAGCTCTTCTTTCGCGCCGTTTCTGACCAGCGCAACACTACCCCGAGCTCGTAACTGGGTTCTATGGTGCGGGGATAATAGCGCGCCACAAGCAGTGCGGGATCGCCGTATACTTTTGGGCAGGGTTGCTTGAACATCTCAAGTCGCGCACGGGTCAATGGTCCGCGTACTGCAAGATAGCGAGCACCCGGCGCCATCTCGGATTTTGCTTCCGTGCCGAATGATCCTGTACCCCAAAGGACGCTGGCAGGCGTCGCATGCCCCACGATGGAGCCTATAGTTAGATAGTGTGGTTCGTAGCTCGGAACCCATCGAATCGGCTTGTCTGTCATTCGGGATACCAGCCATGGACCGAGCAGATCGCCAAAGTTTCGCTCGTACCCCCACCAGCGCATTGGAATGCTTCCGTCTGCCAACAGCATATGCGAACCTCTCTTACGCAATCATTAGTATTCTTCTAGAATCGGGGGATTCCCTGGTTCCCACCAGCCGCGCAGGCGTCTTCCGTCGATTCTTACATATTTCGGAGGGCGGGAGTTCTTCTTAGGGATCAGGTCCTCAGAACAGCCCGGTGATCTGTCCCTCGGCGTCGACGTCGATCCGCTCTGCGGACGGCGAGGCGGGCAGGCCCGGCATCGTCATGATGTCACCGCAGATCGCGACGATGAACCCCGCTCCGGCGGAGAGGCGGACATCGCGCACCGTGAGCGTGTGGCCCTCCGGTGCACCGCGCAGCGAAGGATCCGAGCTCAGCGAGTACTGGGTCTTCGCCACGCACACGGGCAGCTCCCCGTAGCCCTCCGCGACGAACCGCCGGAGCTTCGCGGCGACGGAGGAAGGGATGTCCACTCCGCCTGCCCGGTAGATCCGGGAGGCGATCTTCCGCAGCTTCTCCTCCGGGCTGTCGCTGAGCTCGTAGGAGCGCCGGGGCGTCCTGTCCTCTCCGGAACCGGACTCGCGTTCGGCGGCCGCGGCGATGACGGCATCGGCAAGGTCGAGAGCGCCTTCACCGCCGTGCGCCCAGTGCTCGGCAGGGACCGCTCGCACCCCGAACTCGCGGAGATGCGCGACCGCGGCCGCCACCTCGGCGTCCGTGTCGCTGGGGAAGCGGTTGAGGCTCACGACCGGGGTGAGCCCGTAGACCTCCCGCAGAACGGTGAGGTGGTGCTCGAGGTTCGCCATGCCGGCGAGCATCGCCTCGACGTTCTCCGTCTCCAGATCCGCCTTCTCCACCCCGCCGTGGTACTTGAGCGCCCGCACGGTCGCGACGACGCAGACGACGTCCGGCCAGATGCCGGCCGACTGGGTCTTGATGTCGAGGAACTTCTCCGCACCCAGATCAGCACCGAAGCCGGCCTCCGTCACCGCCCAGTCGCCCAGTGCCATCGCCGCACGCGTGGCGAGGACGCTGTTGCAGCCATGGGCGATGTTGGCGAACGGCCCGCCGTGGATGAATGCCGGGGTGTGCTCGAGGGTCTGGACGAGGTTGGGGGCGAGGGCGTCGCGGAGCAGCGCGGTCATGGCGCCCGCCGCGCCGATGTCCGCGACCGTCACCGGCTTCCGGTCGCGGGTGTGCGCGAGGACGATGCGCGAGAGCCGTTCGCGCAGGTCCGCAAGACTGGTGGCGAGACAGAAGATGGCCATCACCTCACTGGCGACGACGATGTCGAAGCCGTCCTCCCGCGGCACTCCCCCGTTCAGCCCGCCCAGGCCGATCGTGGTCCCCCGCAGCGCGCGGTCATTGAGGTCGACGACCCGCTTGATGTGGATGCGGCGCACGTCCACGTCAAGGGAATTGCCGTGGTGGATGTGGTTGTCCAGCATCGCAGCGGCGAGGTTGTTGGCCAGGGCGATGGCGTTGAAGTCCCCGGTGAAGTGGAGGTTGATGTCCTCCATGGGCACCACCTGCGCGTATCCGCCGCCCGCGGCGCCGCCCTTCATCCCGAACACCGGGCCGAGGCTGGGCTCACGGAGCGCGAGGACCGCGTTGCCCGTGGCGGGCTCGCCGGCCGCCGCGCGCCGCCTGTTGCGTTCGTTGAGGCCGTCCGCGAGGCCGATGCTGGTGGTGGTCTTGCCTTCACCCGCCGGAGTGGGGCTCATCGCCGTGACGAGGACGAGCCGACCGGGAGTGCGTTCCTGCTCGATCCGTTCGAGAACGGGGAGCGGGACCTTCGCCTTCGTCCAGCCGTAGGGGACGAGATCCTCCGTGGGCACTCCGACGGACTCCGCGATCTCCGTGATCCGCTTCAGCGACGCTGCCTGTGCGATCTCCAAGTCGATGCTCATGGGGCCATTCTGTCCCATCTGTACGGCGAAAGAAGAATGTCTAGGCCGCTGACCGCGTCACACTCAGACAACAGGCGGGCGCCCGTGCCGCGTCATGGCAAGCAGCCCCCGCCCGGAGAGCTTCTTCTGTTCCTCGTCAGCACTCCACGGATCCAGACGCCAGCCGTCCCTCCAGCCGGTGAACCATGCGCGGAGCTGCTGCGGCTTCTTCGCCCACCGCAGGCACTGCACAAGGGTCCACGAGCCCACGTAGGCCCAGCTGATGGGGAACGGCAGATTCCTCCGCGCGAGCCACACGCGGTTGCGCGCGTTCATGTAGAAGTACTCGTCGTGGCGCTTGGGGTCGATCACCGGGTGGGCGACCTGGATGTCCCCCCGGTACCAGACCTGGTAACCGGCGTCCCACACCCGCCAGGCGAGTTCGATGCCCTCGTGCGCGTACCAGAACGGCGCCGGCCAGCCGCCGGACTCGTCGAACGCCCTCCGCTGCAGGCAGATCGCCCCCTCCCAGACGGAGAAGACCGTCGAGGAATGCTCCGGGGACCCCTTCCGCAGGCGCGGTATCCACCGAAGCGGCGCATCGTCCCTGCTCGGATCCGTCACCTGCGGCTGGATCAGTCCGATCTCCGGCTTCGCCCGCATCATCTGCGCCATACGGAGAAGGGTCGTGTCGTCGGGCAGCCACGCGTCGTCGTCGAGGAAGAAGAGGAACTCACCGCGCACGTGCGGCACACCTTCGTTCCTGCCGGCAGGAATGCCCAGGTTCTCCGGAAGCGCCAGGGTGCGCACTCCGTCGGGCATGCCGACGGGTTCCCAGCCGTTGCCCACGCAGATGACGTCGAGCTCCACGCCTCGCTGCGCGAGCAGCGAACGGAACCCTCGGTCCAGATCCTCCGGGCGCTTGCCCTGGGTGAGAACCACGACGCCGAAGGTGTAGGGAGTTCCCGCGGAGGCCTCAGTGACGGCCGGCGATGTGGATGCACGCTTCCCGACGCCGCGCACCGGCAGGGCCTCGCCGTCCACGGACGGCACGACCTCGAACGCCTGCGCGGACTCCGCAGTCTCCGCATCACGGAGGACATGGGCGTCCCGGCGCAGGCGATCCTCGTCTGCGTGACCGCCGGCCCCGTGCTCGATCAGCATGGAATCCGGCAGTGTGCCCTCCGGTTCGCCTCCGGGTGAAGGGCCATCGGCCAGCAGGCGCGTGCGGGAGCCGCTGGGGTCCGCGGAGCGGCGACGACGCGGACTCATCCGAGCCTCCTCGACGCCATGATCGCAAGGAAGTGCCCGGCTGTGGAGAGCGCACACAGAGGCACCAGCGCGAGGATGAGGAACCGGTCCGCGGAGATGCCGATGTCAGGCACCAATCCCACCACCGCGGCCAGCACCGCGAGGATCGACATCTCCACGGAGTGATAGATCCGGTGGAAGGGAACGAAGCGGGCGATGGCCTTCGCCTTGGCCAGCGCTCCTACGGAGATCGCCGTGGCCTGTGCCGTGTCCGGCAGCTTGTCCAGCCCGTTGAAGGCACGGGCCACATGGACCATGTCGTTGAGCGCCTTGTTCAGCAGGACGAACCAGCCCAGTGCCAGCCCCGCGACCACGTAGGGATACGCGCTCCCGGGATCCGTGCGCAGCTGCGTCAGATCGCCCACGGCGCGGAAGCCGAGCGCCACCGCCACAGCGCCCTCCGTGGTGTAGTGACCCACCTTGTCGAGGAAGACGCCCTTGGCCGACCTGGTGCCGCGCCAGCGTGCCACCTCACCGTCACAGCAGTCGAAGTACAGCTGCAGCTGGGAGAAGAAGAGTGCCAGCAGGGCCCCCCAGATCCCCGGGATGAAGAGTGCTGCGGCGATGGCCCAGCCGGAGAGAATCATGAGGCCGGTCACGCCGTTGGCGGTGATGGGCGTCCTCACCAGGAGCGCGGTGAAGTAGATGGAGATGTGCCGCAGATAGAGTTCAGCGGTCCAGTGCTCGGCGTTCTTGCGCGACCTCACCTCGGGAGGCTGCGCAACCGCCCTCAGCTCCTCCAGAGTAGGTGCCGTCCTGCCCACTGCCACCGCTCTCAGCCCCTTCTCTGCGCCCACCGTGCCCTGCGGCCGGTTCAGGCGGTCCGGGAGCCGAGGTCGTTCTTGATCTGCGTCGTGGAGATCTCAGGGGTCCGCGGAAGGTAGACGACCTCCACCTGGTCCTTGAGGAAGTCGAACTCACCGGTCCAGTCGTCGCCCATCACGAAGGTGTCGATGTGGTACTTCTCCATGTCAGTGGTCTTCTGCTCCCAGTTCTCCTCCGGGATCACGAGGTCCACGTACCTGATCGCCTCGAGCATGTTCTTGCGGTCCGCGTAGGGGAAGTAGCACTTCTTGCCCTTGCCCTCGTTGAATTCATCCGTGGAGAGCGCCACCACGAGATAGTCGCCCTGCGCCTTGCACCGCTGCAGCAGGCGGATGTGACCGTAGTGGAGCAGATCGAAAGTACCGTAGGTGATGACGCGACGCATAGGTGGTTCCATTCAGTTCACAGATGGGCTCACTCATGTTATCCCCGCGTTCACATCGCTTCAATCCGAAGTGAGCCGTCTCTCGCGCTCCTCAGCCACCGCAAGGACCGCACCGATGAATCTCTCAATCTGCCGTCCGGGTGCGGTGTCCCCCAGATAGCGGCCGGCGACCTCGGCCGTTCCCGCGGCGAGATCGACGAGCGCCGTCCGCATCGCGGCAGCCCCCGCCTCGGCGGCATCGAACGAGGGCACCCGGTCGAAGAGGCCGCCTGCCTGAACCGTCGCCCGGGGATCCGAGGGCCGGATGAGGACGAGGGGCTTACGGGTCGTCAGCCAGTCGAAGGCCACGGACGACATCTCCGCGATGCACCCGTCTGCGGCCTGGAACTGCCAGCCCACGCGCGGCGTCGAATCGACGAAGCCCCCTGCCTCACGCACCGCCGTGCGGATCTCCTCGTCCGCCTCCTTGAACGACTTCTGCAGGTAGCCGGTGCGAGGGTGCGGCCGGTAGATGATGCGGGCATCCGCCTCCGCGAGGGCTCGGACGATGCGCGGACCGGATTCCGGCAGCGTGCCGTAGGCCATCGCCGGAGAATCGCCCTCCCACGTGGGCGCCCAGAAGACGACCGGTCCGCGCTTCACCGGACTGCCCGCAAGGTGGTCCTGCCACTCTTGGGGGACGGGCGCGGGAGCGTCGAGCTGCGGCCGGCCCACGTCGATCATCTTCTCCGGCCCGAACCCGATGAGCTGCGTCATCAGCCTGTCCCGTGCCGCCTGTCCGGCGGTCAGCACATAGTCGTAGCCCTTCAGCTTGTTGGAGACCATCGAGGACTTCTCGCTCTCCCCGTGGGAGAGATGCACGTGCGCAGGCCGCGCATAGTCGAGGGCCTGGAAGTTCTGCGTGGCCTGATTGACGTAGAGGACGCAGCGCACAGTGTCATTGCCCAGCAGCGCGTCCACCTGCGCCATCCATCGCCCAAACCGCACGGGCAGATCCGTGAGCCGGGCGATCCGCTCCGCAGTCCGCGCGCCACGGCACAGGATCCCCACCGAGGTCTGCTGTGCCAGCTGTTCGAGCGGCCACAGCCACTGCTCCAGCTGGTAGGCCGAGGCCGCATCCCCTGCGAAGTGCACGACCACCGTGAACCGGTCGTCCCGCCGCGGCGCCAGCGAACGGGTGACCTTGGGTGCGGCCAGCCGGTCCGCTGCAAGTTCGGCGACCTTGCGGGACATCGTTCCCACGCGCTCCGCGGCAGAGGAGACTGTGGGGACGATCCCCCTGCGCCGAGCAGACGGGGAGCCCTGGGCGGACGGAGAACGCTGAGCAGACATGCCTAGTAGGGTGCCACATCCTCTTGTCTGGACCACACATACGCCTGCGTCTCTCCACCTGCCCGGATGCGTACCGGCCTCGACCTCCACGAACCCGGTCTCGCCTGTCCGTGCTCGGCGATGCACCTCAGGGCGAACTGAGAACTGCAGGATTCGGCTCCATGGCCTCCTGCAGCAGCTGAAGGCTGAAGGCCAGCGGCACACTCATAAGTGGGATGTGCTCACACGTCTCATCGAACAGCGAGCCCAGAGGGCACCAGAATGAGCTTCGCGTATAGATCGCCTCATCCCCGGCAACCCTGGACCGCAGCCGGTCCGTCTCGTCAGCAGTGGAGCGCAGCAGGGTGAGGCCGAAGAACTCCGGCTTTGCGCCTCGCTCCAGCCAACGGCCGAACCCCAGCAGCAGCGAGCGGCTGATCTGTTCCCGGGGAACGCCGGTCTCCTCAAGGAACTCGCGATTCGCCCCATTGAGCACAAAGGACTGCAGATCGCAGTCCGCACCCTCTGAGCCCATGAAGTCGCGGAGTTCGAGGCTGTCGGAACCGGAAGGAGCGAGGAGCCCCCTGCTTGAGTGATTGTCGGGACTCTGCCGGACGATGAGGACCTGCCCGCCGCTGAACACTGCCAGCGCGGAGACGCCCACGACGTTCGCGAGCTCCCTGCTGGCCAGCGGATTGAGGCCTCAGTCCCCGTCGTACAGGTACTCCCGGCGGACGCCCCATGACTGCCCGTCCGGTGCGATCTCCCATCGCATGAGCTCGTTGGAGCACAGGTGGTCGAAGAAGCCGGCAGGCTGAAAGGGGGTGATGTGACTGCCGTCCTCCCGCAGGTCGCCGAGCATGCGTACGCAGGGGCCGTTGAAAGGCATGGATCCGTCCGTCGTCTTCCGGAGGATGTAGGGAGCGGTTTCCCGCAACCGCTGCGGCAGCCTGTAGCCCTATGCCCGCATGCGTGCGCTCCACGTCTTCCCTGACAGCATCTGCCGATTGAGGTCCCGGCTGTGGAGCCTCGTTCCCCTTGCATGCGGACTGCTGTCCGGAAGATCCCGATCCACGGGACGCGGCCCGGTGAACACCGGATTGCGCTCAACCAGCTCCGAGTCACGGAATCTGCGTCGCAGACCCACCCATTCCTGGAGCACGGCAACCACGCCGAAGAGCAGCCCTGCCACACCCAGCCCCAGGAGAGCGATGTCAGGGAGACACGGGATGGGCGCGATGGCTCCCACGATCGCACCGAGCATGCGCTGCGCTCACAGCGCAGGGCAGTGGAGCGGTCAGTCTAGCGACCGGCCCCGTGCGGCGGCTGCCTCAGCGGAACTCGCACCCCTCAGAACCCGTACGCGGCCTCCTTCTCCTCCCGGATCTGGGAGTAGGTGCGGGTGAGCACGAGGGTGTCCTCGACGAGGCGGTCGATGCGCTGGATGACGTCCTCACTGACGATCTGGTTCCGGTGCAGATCCTTCTCCTCCACGAAGACGTAGGGCGAGACCACCTGGGCCTTCATGTACGTGAGGATCGGCAGGAGGTGCTGCTGCGGGATGAGGTAGTGCTTGGCGGATCCCGCCGTCGCCGCCACTGCCACCACCTTGTCGCGGAATGCCCCGGGCGGCAGCAGGTCGAAGAGGTTCTTCAGCGTCGCGGGGATCGAGGCCTGGAAGATCGGCGTGCCGATGATCAACGCATCGGCGTCCATGACGGCTGCCGTCACCCGCCCCGTGTCCCCGGTGTACTCGGTGAAGTTCCGGCCGTCGCTGAAGACCATGTCCGCCTCGGCGAGGTCGATGAGCGTGACGTCCACGGACGGGTCCTGGGCCATGACCGCCCGGGCCGCGCAGTCCATGACGGTGCGCGTCTTCGTCCCGACGTTCGAACCGGAGAGGACGACGAGTCTCACTCAGGCCGCCTCCTTCGCGGTGTACTTCTTCACGGCCGGGATGATCTCCGAGCCGATCGTCTCGATCTGCTTCATCACCCTCGCGTAGGGCATGCCGCCGAAGTCGATCTGCCCGAGGTAGCGCTGGTGACCGAAGACCTCGTGCTGGTGGAGGATCTTCTCCACGATCTGCTGCGGACTGCCGATGTTCACGATGCTCGCCGGATCCACGCTTTGGGCGAAGAGCTGCTTGGGCATGCCCTGCCCGTTGGTCCGCTTCATCCCCTCGTTGATGTGCGGGTAGAGCTCACGCAGCGCCTCCTGCGAGGTGGGAGCCGTGTAGAGGAATCCGACCGTCGAGAGCGGAAGGGAAGCGGGATCGAACCCTCGGTGCCGCGCCGCCTCGCGGTAGGCCTCGACGGTGGGCCTGAATGACGAGGTGGTCCCTCCCAGGTGCGCCATCATCATCGGCACCCCGGCGAGGCCGGCCTTGACCGCGCTCGCCGGGGCGCCGCCCACCGCGCGCCAGATCGGTAGGGGGTCCTGCGCAGGGCGAGGGAGCACCTCGGCGTCATTGAGGGGCGCCCGGAACTGCCCCCGCCAGGTGACCCGCTGCTCCTCACTGATCTTCAGCAGCAGCTCGAACTTCTCCTCGAAGAGCTCTTCGTAGTCGCGCAGGTCGTAGCCGAGGAGTTCGAAGAGACCGATGCGGGAGGCGCGGCCAGCCACGAGCTCGGCGCGGCCTCCGGAGAGGTGGTCGATCGTGGCGAAGTTCTCGAACACCCGCACCGGATCCGAGGTGCTGAGGATGGTCGAGGTGCTGCCGATGCGGATGGAGGACGTGGCCTGCGCGATGGCACCGAGGATGACGGCATGGGCCTGCGAGGCGAAGTACTCCTGGTGGCTCTCCCCCAGACCGAAGAAGTCGAAGCCGGCCTCTTCCGCCGCCTTCGCGTAGCCGACGAACTCGCGGATGCGCTCGCCCGGGCCCACGCGGGAGCCGTCGCTCGGATCGGGCAGATGATCACCGAGGCTGTACATACCGAACTGCAGCCCCTTGCCGGGGTCGATTCCAGCGCTCTTCATCAGGCTCTCGCTCATGGTCCCTCTCAGTGACGGGAGACCGCCCGGGGGCGACCCCACAACTCTCATTTGCCATGTCAACTGACAGATCGCGAGAACTATTCCTCAGTGATCCGAGAGGCTCAGGAACCCGCTGCGTCCTCCGGGGATGCCTCGCCGCTCTCCACCGCGACCCGGCGGACGCGGCTGTGCTCGTAGAGCTTCTTCATCAGCCGGTGCAGCTGGCGCTGTTCCTCTTCGTCGAGGACATCGTCGAAGAGCGCCGCCTGCTGCCGGAGCTGGGAGGGGAAGGCTCGCTCGAGGAGGTCACGGCCGGCCTCGGTGAGGGAGATGTGCTTCGTCTTCCAGTCCGGCTCGCGGACGATCAGGCCCTCACGCTCCAGCCGGGAGAGCATCCTCGAGACTCCGCCGTCGCTAACGGTGAGGCCCCGGGCGAGCTCCGACTGGGTGATGGGCTGGAAGTTCCGGATGTGGGCGAGCGCCTCGAACTGGGCGACGGTGAGGCCGAACCGGCGGAGGTGGCTGTTGGAGATCTGGTTGCTGTTCTGGACGAAGCGGGCCATCCGCAGCCAGATCAGCGTGCTCAGAGACAGATCCTCCACGCCGCGCCCTCCCTGCATTCCCTGCACCGATGTGGCGCTCATGTTACCGACGCACAGGACAGTCCCAGCCCTCGCGGGCGCGGAAACATGCGCGGGAACCTCCGTGCTCGCTACGCTGAGCGGGTTCGCCGCACAGGCTCTCCGACCACCGTCCACGCGTAAGAGGATCCCACCATGAAGCTTCTCGTCACCGGAGGCGCCGGCTACATCGGCTCCGTCGTCACCTCCCAGCTCCTGGACGCCGGCCATGAGGTCACCGTCCTCGACGACCTCTCCACCGGGCACCGGGAGGCCGTCCCGGAGGGTGCGGAGTTCGTCCAGGCGCGCATCCACGACAGCCGGGACCACGTCCTCGGGCGCGGGTACGAGGGCGTGCTGCACTTCGCCGCGAAATCGCTGGTGGGCGAGTCCGTGTCATCCCCGGAGCTGTACTGGGAGAACAACGTCGCCGGCACCTTCTCCCTGCTGGAGGCCCTCCGCGAGGCGGGCGTACCCCGGATCATCTTCTCCTCCACCGCCGCGACCTACGGCGAGCCCGAGGCCTCCCCCATCACGGAGCAGACTCCGGCGAACCCGGTGAACGCCTACGGCGCGTCCAAACTCGCGGTCGACCACATGCTCAGCTCCTACAGCCGCGCGCACGGCCTGGCGGCGACCTCTCTGCGATACTTCAATGTGGGAGGAGCCCGCGGACCCTTCGGTGAGAAGCACTCCCCGGAGACCCATCTCATCCCCAACCTGCTCAGGGTCGCCGCCGGCAGCTCCGACTCCTGCCGGATCTTCGGCACGGACTATGACACCACTGACGGCACCGCGCTGCGCGATTACCTTCACGTCGTGGACCTGGGCCGGGCGCACCTCCTCGCCTTGGACACCTCGGAAGCGAGCACGCACCGGATCGTCAACCTGGGCACCGGCAACGGCTTCACCGTCCGCCAGGTGCTCGAGGCCTGCCGCACCGTCACCGGCCATCCCATCCCCGCGGTCGAGGAGGACCGGCGGCCGGGCGACCCCACCTCGCTCGTCGCCTCCAACCACCGCGCGCAGGAACTGCTGGGCTGGCAGCCGGAGCTGGGCCTCGAGGAGATCGTCGCGGATGCCTGGCGGTTCATGCAGGAGACCGGCGCGGCCTGAAGCCCCACCGAAGCGCTGGCCGCGGGACGATGCTCTCACAGAAGCAAGGTGTCTTGAAAAATCAGTCGGCATATCCCACCCTGAGGGGGCGCATATGCACGCCCGCGTATGCGTTCGTCCAGCAGAGCACAGGAGGAGACATGGCAGTCTGCGACACCTGCGGAAACGACTACGAGAAGTCCTTCACCCTCACGCGGGCCGGGCAGTCGAAGACCTTCGACAGCTTCGAGTGTGCGATCCACGCGATGGCACCGCGCTGCGCCCACTGCGAGTGCATCATCCTGGGTCACGGGGTGGAGTCCGAGGACTCCACCTTCTGCTGCTCGCACTGCGCCAGGGAGGCCGGCCACGTGCAGGCGCGCGACAAGGTCTGAGGCCGCAGCCGCACATCCGCCCGGCCTACCCGCACACGCAGCGCAGGAAGATGTACCGCCCTCCACGGCGGTGCATTTTCCGGTTTTGCACACTAGACTGAGGGCAGCGGAAGGAGCTCCCATGATCCCCGAGCAGCTTGCAGATGCCCGATGCACCACGGACCGGCAGACCGTCGCCGCGCTCGAGGCGATGGGCCTGACGGCCGAGGACCTCACCTCGGCGGTGGCCGCGGGAGTGCGGGCGGCGGGACGGATCACCGCAGACCACCCGGTCACCGCTCCCGGCTTCACGCTGTGGTCGGAGACTGTCGCGCACCTGCGCCACACCCTCGGCGAACGCGGGTGGAAGCGCGTGAACCCGGGGAACTCGCCGCAGGTCGTCTCCCCCGACGGCCGCATCGCGCTCATGCCCGTCCGCGGCAACCATGCCACCGGCGTCTCACCGGATGTGGAGCCCTCCACCTTCCACCACCGCGGCCCGGCCACGGTGGACGCCGTCCGCCGCAATGCCCAGACCGGCCTCTCCCTGCTCACCCCGGAGACCGGACCCGCGGACGCCGCCACACCCCACACCTGGTTCCTCCTCTACCACTGGTTCGAGGACAGCCCGGAGTTCCGTGCAGAGCTCTCCCTGCCCCTTCTCTCCGGCAGCAGCGACGACGAGCCCGAGGCCGTGGTCTTCTCCCGGTGGCGGCGACGCATCCTCCTACCCCCGGTGAACACCTCAGACTTCGAGGTGCCCATGAACCCGCGCCGTCACGACGAGGACGACGTCGCCTTCGACATCGACGAGATCGCGTGAGACTCGAACCCACCCGCATCGCCCTCGCCCGCACCCGCGCCGGACTCACCAAGGCGGCGCTCGCGCAGAAGCTGGGGGTGGGGCCGCGCTCCCTCACGAACTACGAGACCGCCGGAGCGCCGGAACGCCTCGCCCCCGCTCTCGCGGAGGCCACCGGATTCCGCCCCGGCTACTTCTCCCGCGAGGAGGTGGAGCCCCTCGACGAGGACCGCGCCTTCTTCCGCGCCCGGCGGCGGACCTCGGCGCGCGTCCTCCACTCCGCCGTCGCCGCGGGCCGGACCGGGACGGAGCTGTACTCCCTCATCACGGAGAGGTTCCGCCTCCCCCGGCTGGATCTGCCCGATCTGAGCGGCATGGAGCCGGAGAGCGCGGCCGTCACCATCCGCGCCCACTGGGACCTGGGCGTCATGCCGGCACCCAACCTCATCCAGCTGGCGGAGTCGAAGGGCGTGCGCGTCCTGGGGCTGCCCGGCTCCACCTCAGACGTGGACGCCTTCAGCGTGTGGGACGGCGGGGCGCCCTTCGTCTTCCTGTCGCGGCAGAAGACGGCGGAGCGCGCCCGTTTCGATCTCGCCCACGAGCTCGGCCATCTGCTGCTCCACTCCAGCTCCGGCACGGAGGAGGGCGCGATCACGGACATCGAGCGGGAGGCGGACCACTTCGCCTCCGCATTCCTGCTGCCGGCGGCGGAGATCTCCGCCGTGCTGGGGCGCGAGCCCTCCGTGGAATCGATCCTCGAGGCGAAGGGGCGCTTCCGCGTCTCCGCCGTCGCTCTGGCGTACCGGCTGCGGACCACCGGAGCGCTGACGGAGTGGTCCTACCGGACGACGGCCGGCGAACTCGCCTCCCGCGGCTACCGGACCGGCGAGCCGGGCGGCCTCCCGCACGAGCGCTCCCGGGTGTTCTCGACCGTCCTCACCCGCCTGCGTGAGAAGCACGGTCTGGGAACGGAGGAGATCGGCGAAGCGCTGGGGGTGGCAGCAGAGGAGGTCCACGGGCTCACGCTCGGCCATGCGCTGACGGCGTCGCGGGCGGGCGGGGACCCTGCACACGGCGGGGACGCCGGCCGCTCCACGAGCGGAGGACCCGCGCCCGAGGCCGCCTCACCGCCTCGGCTGCGCGTGGTCCGCTGACCGGCGGGCCGTGCCCTCTTGACCGGCTGAACCACCGACCGGCCGAGCTCCGCCGACGGGCTGGCTCCCGACGGTGGTGCAGTCGCTCCGCCGACTGGGGCCATGAGATTCTGGATGCACCAGGACGCGCTCGACGATTCTGACTGCTGGTTCCCAGCACGCCCTCACACAGCCGCGGCTCCCGCGGCGGAAAGGCAGCACCCATGGAATTCCGCTATCTGGGCAACTCCGGCCTCAAGGTCTCCGAGGTCACATACGGCAACTGGCTCACGCACGGCTCGCAGGTGGAGAACGAGACCGCGGCACGCTGCGTCCGCGCCGCCCTCGACGCCGGCGTCACCACCTTCGACACCGCTGATGTCTACGCCAACACCGTCGCGGAGTCCGTCCTCGGCGAAGCGCTGGCCGGCGAGCGCCGGGAGTCCATGGAGATCCTCACCAAGGTCTACTGGCCCACCGGCCCCAAGGGCCACAACGACTCCGGCCTCTCCCGCAAGCACATCATGGAGTCGATCAACGGCTCCCTGTCCCGCCTGCAGACGGACTACGTGGACCTCTACCAGGCGCACCGCTACGACCACGAGACGCCGCTCGAGGAGACGATGCAGGCGTTCGCGGACGTGGTCCGCCAGGGCAAGGCCCTCTACATCGGCGTCTCCGAGTGGTCCGCGGAGCAGATCCGCGCCGGTCACGCACTGGCGAAGGAGCTGGGTTTCCAGCTGGTCTCCAACCAGCCGCAGTACAACATGCTCTGGCGCGTCATCGAGGCCGAGGTGGTGCCCGTCAGCCGCGAGCTGGGCGTGAGCCAGATCGTGTGGTCGCCCATCGCCCAGGGCGCGCTCACCGGCAAGTACAAGCCGGGGCAGCCGCTGCCCGCAGGCTCTCGCGCCACGGATGAGCACGGCGGCGCACGCGCCATCGAGAAGTTCCTCTCCGAGGAGAACCTCCGGGCCATCGAGAAGCTCGAACCCATCGCCGCAGACCTGGGCCTGACCATGGCGCAGCTGGCCATCGCCTGGGTGCTCGCCAACGACAACGTGGCCTCGGCGCTCGTGGGGGCCTCGCGCCCGGAGCAGATCGAGTCCAATGCCGAGGCGGCAGGGGTGAAGCTCGAGGCGGATGTGCTCGCGGCGATCGACGAGGCCGTGGGCGCCCTGGCCGAACGCGACCCCGCGAAGACGGTCTCCCCCGCCACCCGTCCCAGCTGAACCGGCGGGCTCACACACAACGGCGGCGCCGGCACCCACAGAGCGTGGATACCGGCGCCGCCGTCATACTCAGCGCCGCCTCGCGCTCACTGCTTCCCGATGAAGTAGGAGTCATCTGCCCGGGCGACTCCCCCATCGAACCGGGACGGCCGGAAGTCCGCGAGCAGTGCGGACTCCTCACCGCGCAGCTCCTGCGCCGTCAGCGCACCGAACAGCGCCGCCAGCGTCATCCCGCTGTGGGTCACCGCGCAGTAGACCTTCTCCCCCTCGTCCACGAAGCCGATGATCGAGTGACCGTCCTCCGGGAAGCTCCTGCCGCTGAAGATCACCTTCTCCATCTCCACGGGCCTGCCGAACAGCCGCTCGAGTTCCCCCGCCATCACCTCGGCGACCTCCGCCAGCAGCTCCGGGGACTCCCCCTCCGCCACCCGCGGCTCCACCTCGGGCACCTGCACCCAGAGCCTGCCGTCATGGCGCGGCCGCACATTGAAGCGGTCGGAGATGAGCACGTGGCGCAGATCCACGTCCGTGGGCCGGGTGAGCCCCAGCAGGCTGTGGGTCCGCACCGTCGCCTGGCTGAGATCCGCCACCGGGATGCGGAAGCCCGAGGCCTCCGCGAGCGCGCCCGAAGCCGCCCCCGCCGCCACGACCACCCGGTCGAAGCTGCGGCTCGAGCCGTCGGCCAGATGCAGCACGGCACCGGACTCATCGCTGTCGATGCGCACGGCCTCGGCGATCTCGATCTCCACCCCGCGCCGGGCGAGCTCCGCCTGCAGGACCTCACCGAAGATGTCATTGTCGAGGTAGCCCTCGCTCGAGTAGAGCAGCGCCCCGTCCACGTCCCCGGGCCAGACGGCCGCCGGCTCCAGTCGCCTCAGCTCGTCCGCATCCACGCGACGGACCGGATAGCCCTCCGCCTCCGCCTCCTCGATGCGGCGGGCGTAGGTGGCCGGCCGCTCCTCGGAGTGGTCGACGAGGAGGCAGCCGCTCCGGTGCATCCACCGCCGGCCGGTCGACAGCCGCTCCTGAAGCGCCAGATGCGCCTCGATGCCCTCCGCGTTGATCCGGTGGTAGGACGACGGGAACTTGCTGTTCGCGTTGATCCAGGCGAAGGACCGATGGCTGGCCCCGGCGAACGGATGCTCCCTCTCCACGACGGTGACGTCATGGCCGTCCGCGGAGAGCTCATGGGCGATGGACAGACCGAGCACACCGGCACCGATGACGCAGATCTTCACTGATGGATCACTTCCTCTTCTCTACGGGCGGGACCAGGACGGACGACGAGCAGCGCGATGCAGTATCCGAAAAGGCTCGCGACCATGCCGAACACGGCATAGGGCACCGTGGTTCCCAGCACATGCGCCCCTGCACATCCGATCACACCTGCGGCCATCGACGCATAGGCGACCACTCTGCTGACCGCCCACCGGCCGCTGAGGACGATGCCCAGGAGCAGCGGAACGGCCAGGATCGAGGCGGAGTACGCATAGGTGGCCACGAGCCAGTCGAGCGCCTTGGGGTAGATGATCGCGAGCGCCGCCGCCACGAGCGTCACACCCACGGTGCACCAGCGAGAGAGCCGCACACGCGTGCGCTCGTCGGTGGGCTTCTTCACGAACGCGTTGCGCAGATCGTTGATCATGTTGGCGACGACGGACTGAAGGGCGGAACCGGTGGTCGAGACGATGGTCGCCATGAGGAAGGCCCCGTAGATCGCCAGAAGCCACACGGGCACGTGCGCCAGGAACCACCCGGCCGCCTCCTCTCGCCCGTCCTCGCCCAGCCCCGGGTTCATCGCCCGGACCGCGAGGCCGATCACCAGGGCGTATCCGCCCGCGATGAGCACCATCACCGCGCTCAGGTAGATGCCCGTGCGGGCCTCCCTGCCGGACTTCGCGGCGAAGACGCGCTGGTAGTAGAGCTGGTTGGTGAGCGTGCCCGGCAGGATGGCGAACAGCCACAGCAGAATGGTCGTCCAGCCTGCGGCGGCGAGCCCCTCCGGCATGGCGAAGAGCTCGTCCGGCACCTGCTCGACGATGGTCCCCCAGCCCCCGGCCGAATACACGGCATAGCCGGCGACGACGATCGAGGCGCCGATCATGAAGACGCCGAAGAAGAAGTCCGACCAGGCCACGGAGGTGAGACCGCCGGGCAGGACGAAGAGGAGGCTGATGAGCGCCATCGCGACGATGAGCGGCGCGAACGGGACACCCGTCACCTGGCTGAAGAGGTTCGCGAAGGCGACGAACTGCGTGGCCAGCCAGCCGAACGGCACGATGATCACCGCCAGGGCGACGATGGTCATCATCACCTTGTGCTCACCGTAGAGCCGGGTGAACACCTCCGGGATCGTGCTGAAGCGGCGGCTGCGCAGCCAGTTGGCGAAGAGCGCGATGACGAGCATCCCCACCACCACGAAGGCCTCGTACCAGAACACGGAGAAGCCCCACGAGTAGGCGATGCCCACATGGGCCACGAGCACGCCGCCGCCCACGGCCGTGGCGTACTGGGTGAATGCGAGGACGTAGACGGGCAGGCTCCTGCCGCCCACGATCCAGTCGGCCTCGGAGTTGTGTCTGCGCCCCACCAGGAAGGCGATCAGCGCGCCGATGCCGATGACGACCAGCGAGGCGATCCCGATGAGCACCGTCGTTCCGACGTTCATGACCGCTCCCCTCTGCTGAAGCGCAGTGAGTCCATCACGGCGACGGCGTCATCCGAGCTGCCGGTCTGCGCGTAGTCCGCGATGACCGACCCCACCATGGGCGAGAACTTGAAGCCCTGCCCGGACATGCCCACGGCCAGGAGGATCCGGTCGTCGACCGGCGACGGGCCCACCACCGGCGTCTCGTCGACGGCGAAGCCCTCCGTCCACGTCGAGACCCGGATCGCGGTGGGCTCCAGACCCGGCATGAGCCGCTCCACGGCTCGCTCCGCCGCACGGACGGTCTCCGGCTCGACGAGGCGCGGCAGGTCCTCCGGAGCGTCCAGGTCCTTCCACGGCAGGTGGTGCGGGAGGATCTTCACCGCCGCACCGTCCAGCACGGGGAAGCAGGAGAAGCCCCCTTCCTCATGCCGCCGGATGGAGATGGGCATCCGCGCCGGCTGGTGCAGGGGCACGTCCCTGGCGGGGAACCAGCCCGCCACCAGCCGCCGCGGCACCACGACGTCCCGCCCCAGGCCGCTGAGCTCGTTCACCCACGGGCCGGTGGCGACGACGACGGTGTCGAAGGCCTCGGGCCCGTCCGCGGTGTCGACCATGACGCCGCTGCGCACGGGCCGGATGCCCAGCACCCGCGTGTAGGGCCGATAGGCCGCGCCCAGCCGCATGCCCTCGTTCCGTGCGGCGAGGACGGCGAGCTCGGGCCGGAACACGCCGGCGCCCGGGTCGTAGACGCCCACCTCCCCCTCATCCAGGCCGAACTGCGGGTACTCCTCCGCCATCTCCGCCGTGCTGAGGACGCGATGCTCCAGTCCCGTCTGCTGCGCGCAGTCGATGACCGCCGCGACGTCCGCCTGCCAGGTGTGCCCGATCATCAGGCCGCCGCACATCTCCAGGACCTTCGTGCTCTGGTTCTCCTGCAGTCGCCGCCACAGCTGAAGCGACTTCCGGAGCAGCGGGACGTACTCCGCGCCCTCCTTGTACACGGTCCTGAAGATCCGGGACTCCCCTGCCGAGGCGCCCCTGTCGTTGGGAGTGTTCCACTGGTCGAAGACCGTGACGTCGAAGCCGCGCTCGGCCAGCTGCCAGGCGCTCATCACTCCGATGACTCCGGCGCCCACCACTGCGACGCGTCGTTTCTCATCCGGGTTCAAGTTGGCTCACCTCCATGGTGATGTTCGTGGGATGGAAGAGGAACTCCGCGATCTCGAGCGGCGTCCTCTCCGCGATCTGGATCGTCCGTACCTGGCGCAGGATCGGGGTGTCCTCACCGACACCCAGCAGCGCTGCGTCCGCGGCGTCCAGGTGCACGGCCGTCAGCGTCGACGACACGTGCCGGTCGGCGATTCCGCGCGCCATGTAGTGCGCGGTGGTCGTCAGGTGCACGAGGTCCTGGTCGAGGAGGTCCGGCACCTGGGTGAGGTCGACGACGCAGCGCTCCAACGCGATGGGAGCGCCGGAGGTGTCGAGCTTGGTCCGCACGAGCTCCGCCAGCGGCGCACCCGGGTCCAGCACGCCCGCCGCGAGCGGGAACGAGGCCGCCGTGGCGACCCGGACGCCGTCCACCCGGTGCGCGCCCGCGACCTCCGGCTCGGTCAGCTGGGTGTCGAGCGTCCGCAGGATGTTGCCCCGGAGGCCGGTGGAGGCCACGCGTGTGCCGGCACCCCGGCGACGCGTGACGATTCCGGCCTCCACGAGCCCCGTCATCGCCTTCTGCACGGGGTTCCGGCTCACGCCGAACATCTCCCGCAGCTCCGCCTCTGTCGGCAGCCGGTCCCCCACCGCCAACCGGCCGGAGCGGATCTCGCCCTCGATCCAGTCGCGGATCTCCGTGTGCTTCGCCATGACGTGAGACTAGACACATCGATTTGTAATGACAATGCTTTGAAGGAGCTGTCTTTTACTCCGAGACGCCGCCGGCCCGCAGCTCCCGTCAGGGCCGACAGCGGCCTCGTCAGTGATGCTGAGTGACGTCGTCCGCGCCACCGGAGGGACACCGGCGCTTCACCCTCCCGCCACACTCCGCAGGTACGGTGCCCGGGATCCCGGGCACCCCGCGTCCTTCCGGCCGCGCTGCCCGCGTCACCGTGTCCCCACCGGAAAGCGAAGCGATGTCCCGCCCTCACGCCCCGCAGTCGTTCCCCGCTCCCGGCGGAGTCTCACCCGGGAGGGACGCCGCCGGCGAGGCACCGGGACGCCGTGCCTACCGGGGTGACGTCGACCTCCTACGCCTCGCCGCCTGTCTCACCGTGATGCTCGGCCACGCCGGGGGCACGCTGATCCGCCGTACGCAGGACGAGCACCAGGACTCCGCCGCGTACCTCGTGGGTCACCTGGCCGAGGCCGTGAACCCGTGGGCCGTGCCCATGTTCTTCGCGATAGCGGGATGGGCCGTGCTGGCGGGCGCACCACCCCGGGACCAGGCGACGATGCTCGGACGGATCGTCCGGCACGCGGTGCCGCTGGCCTTCTGGTCCCTGGCCTACCTGGGCGTCTACAAGATGGTCGCCTGGGACGAGGTGGACGTCCGCGGCACGCTCGTGCAGCTCCCCTTCAGCGCGACAGGGCCCGGCTACCACCTCTGGTACCTGTATCTGTACATCCCGCTCATCACGCTGTTCGGCGCGGCCGTGCTGCTCCTCCGCGGGAAGCGGCCGTGGGGCCTCGCCCTGCTGGGCCTCCTCTTCTCCGGCGGCGCGGTTCTGTTCGAGCTGGTGCAGCACGCGACGGGACTGGACCTGGGCGGCTGGCGATGGGGAGTGACGACGTACGCGGTCGTCTACTTCACCGCCGGCGGCCTCCTCATCCACAGCGTGGGATCGCTGCGGCTGCCCCGCTGGGCATGCTGGGCCGCGGGCATCGTCTTCGCGGGTGCCTCGGCGCTCGTGTTCCTCTGGGAGACGCGCGTCCACTACCCCATCGAGAACGCGAATCCGCTCACCCCGGTCCTGGGCGTCTGTGTGATCCTCCTGATCGCCGCGGTGTGGCGCGGCGCCCGCGGCTCCGGCCCGGTCACAGGAGGCGACGGCCTCGGCGGTCGGAGGGGTCTCGGCGGTCGGAACGGCCTCGGCGGTCGAGGCGGCCTCGGCGGCGCACAGACTCCCGTCGACGCACAGAGTCCCACTGACGGACGGAGCCTCACCGGCGAGCGTGCCGCTGCGGTGACCGCCGCTCGCCGCAGCCCGCTCCTCTCACGCCTCGCGTGTGCCTCGTTCGGCGCCTTCCTCGTCCATGTCTTCCTCATCGACGCCTGGTTCGGCACGCTCTTCCCCCTCGACTGGGGGCTCCTCGCCACGACAGCGCTCTTCCTCTGCGGCTGGCTCGGATGCTTCGCCGTCTCCCTCACCGCGAGCCTGCTGTGGGGACGCCTCCCCCACGCACGCCGCCTCCTGGGGTGAGGCACTGCTGAGCAGTCCCGCTCACGTCTCCGGCCTCGGGCACCCGCTCCCGAGGCCGGCTCACCCGGCCGCCCTCACGCGCCTATGCGCGTGGTCCTGCATCGGTTTCCGGGCGGACGGCGCCGGGGTCCTTCCCACACACCCGCGCGCGTGGTCCTGCAGCCGCCTCCGCGTGAACGATGTCGGCAGCCGTTCTCATGCACCCAGGCGCGTGAGCAGCGCTGTGAGGCCGGCGCGCACACCGGTGCGCAGCGTCGTGAGGACGTCGTCCGGGCCGAAGAACGGCGAGTGGTTGCCGCCCGGGTGCCCCACCTCCATCGTCTCCTGCGCGTATCCGCCGAAGAACCAGTAGACGCCCGGCACCCCGAGCGAATCCGCGAAGACCCCGAAGTCCTCACTCCCGGTCACAGGTGCCGTGACGTTCACGCTGCTCTCGCCCAGCTCCCCGCGCAGCGCCTCGATCACCGCGGAGGCCTCGGCTTCGTCGTTGAAGCACCGGGGGAACCGGTATATCTCGGAGATCTCCGGAGCAGGAGCGCCCGAGGCCGCAGCCTCTCCCTCGATGATGCGCCGCACCGCGGCGAGCACCTTCTCACGGACGGGCGGCTCGAAGGTGCGGATGTTGAGCTTGAGGACCGCGCTGTCCGGGATGATGTTCTCCTTGGTGCCCGCGTGGAACGTACCCACCGTCACCACCGCCATGTCCGCACCGCCGATCTCCCGCGAGACCACTGTCTGCAGGCGTGTGACGATGTGGGCGCCCAGGACGATCGGGTCGATCGCGGCCTCGGGCTGCGAGCCGTGCGCCTGCCGGCCGTGCACCGTCACCTCCAGGGAGTCCGCCATCGCCATGGCGGTGCCGCGCGAGATGTTCACCGTGCCGGCGGTGCCCGGCCACACGTGCTGGCCGTAGACGGCCTCGGGCGCGGGGACCCTGTCCCACAGCCCGTCCTCGACCATCGCGACGGCCCCCGCGGAGGTCTCCTCACCCGGCTGGAACAGGAACACCACCGTGCCCGCCCACGCCTCCCTGTGCGCGGTGAGCAGCCGAGCGATCTCCAGCCCCGCGCTGATGTGGGTGTCGTGGCCGCAGCCGTGCATGACGGGGGTCACCGTCCCGTCCGGCAGCTCCCCGGTGGCGGTGGAGGCGTAGTCCAGTCCGGTGCGCTCCTCGATGGGAAGGCCGTCCGTGTCCGCACGGAAGGCGACCACCGGCCCCTCCCCGTTGCGCAGCACGGCCACCACGCCGGTGCCGCCGCATCGCTGCGATTCGAGGCCCAGTGCGGCGAGATGGGCCTCGATCCGCTCCGCGGTCCGGTGCTCCTGCATGGAGAGCTCCGGATGGGCGTGGAACTCCTGGTAGAGACGTTCGAGCGCCGGCAGGCCTGCGTCGAGGTCGGTGATGAGGGCGGTGGGCAGGGACATGGGCTTCGTCTCCTCCGTGCGGGGGTTCCTCTGTGCTGTGGATGGTGTGTGGGCTGGCGCGCGTGGGGGCTGGTGCTCGTGGGGGCTGGCGTGTGCTGGGGTCGGCGGGCAGGGGCGCGGCCAGGAGGGACGGGCAGCCCGGCCCGCATGGGCGGCGCCGTGCACCGTCTCCTCTCAGGCGGACGCGCCCGTATGCTTCACCCGCCGGCAGGCGGGTGCGCCTCCAGGAGAGCCGGGACCACGTGTTCGCGGGTGAGCGGAGCGAGCTGGCGCTCTGCGGTGTCTGCGGGAAGCGCGTGCAGCGGCAGCCAGGCGAGTTCCTCGATCTCCGCCGTCGCCCTCAGCCGGGCCGGGTCCAGGACCCGGTGCGCGTCCGCGAAGGTGAAGACGCTGCTCTGCACCACATGGCCCGGTTCGTTCGCCGCCGCTGCGGAGAACCTGCCCACCGGCACGATCTCCTCCGGACCCACCGAGAGCCCGAGCTCCTCCTCGACCTCCCTCACCACGGCCTCGGCGGCGGTCTCCCCGGGCTCCAGCTTGCCGCCGGGCAGCATGAACGAGGTGGTGCCCCGTTTCCTCACGGTCAGCAGCTCGCCGCCGGACACGATCGCGAGTGCGGCCACGACGATGGTGCGGTCCTGCAACATCGTTCTCCCTTCCACGTGGTGCTTCTTCCCCTATATTGTCTACCTACGGAGGGGAGCGGCGGTTGCCGCCCGCGTCCCACCTCGTCCGCAGCACCCCGCACGCAGACTGGAGTCTGAACAATGTCCCACGGCAGCAATCCGTACAACTCCGCACCGCAGGGCGGCCAGCCCCCGTACGGATCCGGCCCGTCGCAGCCCTACGGCTCCGGTCCCGTCCCGCCGCCCGCCGCTCCTCAGTCCGGCGGCCAGCCCGGTCCCGGGGGTGCACCCTACGGCTCTCCGCAGGGTGCGCCCTACGGTGCACCGCAGGGCGGCCCTCAGGGCGGTGCGCCCTACGGTGCTCCGCAAGGCGCCGCCTCCTACGGCGGGCCGCAGAACGCCTACGCCACCTCCAAGGTGACCGTGCTGCCCGGCGGCCCGCAGGCCACCGGCCCGGACGGCCAGCCCGCGCTCAGCCAGCCCCTCTACGGCGCCACGTTCAAGCAGGCCGTGGTCCGTTTCTTCAAGAAGTACGCGCGCTTCTCCGGCTACGCCTCGCTGAGCGAGTACTGGTGGGCCTACCTGGGTGTGAGCCTGATCGGGATCGTCCTCTCGATCCCACTGATGATCGGCTACTTCATGATGATGGCGAGCCTCTTCTCCGCCGCTGCCACGGCTGATCCCTACACCTCGGAGATCAGCTCCGGTGCGGCTGCAGGTGCGGGAGTCGGCGGCATCCTCGTCCTCATCGGGGCGATCATCTCCGGCCTGTTCGGTCTCGCGGTCATCGTGCCCCAGCTGGCGGCGTCCGCTCGCCGGCTGCACGACGCCGGATTCTCCGCGTTCTTCCTGTTCCTCCACCTCGTGCCGTCCGTTGGCAGCCTCATCGTCCTCGTGCTGACGATCCTGCCCACGAAGCCCGAGGCTCGCAGAGCCGAGTGGGACGACGTCCGCGGCGACTGAGCGGAGGCTCTGGATTCCGGAGCTGAGCGCGGGTCTCAGGACTGAACGCGGGTTCTGGGCCGCCTCAGGACATGAGGGGCCGCGGGGTGACCATCACCCCGCGGCCCCTCGCTCATTCATGCCCGGAGCGCTGCAGACCACAGCCCTGGAGTCACCCGCAAAGCCCCGCGACCACCCACTTTGCGCGCTGGGCACCCCAAAATAGCCAAGTTACGTCTGCGTACCGGCCGCCCAACACGGCCGCTACGCAGACGTAACTTGCGGTGTGGGCTCACACGCGAAGAGGGGTGCCGGACCATCCGCAGACGGTCCAGCACCCCTCTCGCAGTTCGCAAGCTCAGAGCCTGCAGCCCTGGCCCGCGCCTCGGCGCCTCAGCCCTTCTTGTAGACGAGCTGTTTGTTGACGAACTCGTCCATCGCCAACGGACCCAGCTCACGGCCCACACCCGAGCGCTTGGTGCCGCCGAACGGCAGGAACTCCCGCGTGGTCTCCGGAGTGTTGAGGAACACCATGCCGGCATCGATCTGGGAACCCACACGCTCAGCCCGCTCCAGGTCCTCGGAGAACACGGCCGCACCCAGACCGAACGGCGTGTCATTGGCCAGCTCCACCGCCTCGTCCTCGCTGCTGACTTTGAACAGCATGAAGGCCGGCCCGAACAACTCCTCGTGAT
>NZ_BAAAPZ010000019.1:0-158098 GCF_039531405.1 Brevibacterium salitolerans
CTGTCCCGGTGCCGGCGAGCAGCGGCGGGAGTGCGGGGCGGCCGGGGTGTGCCGGGAGTGCGGGCAATAGCCGGGGTGACATCATCGTCACCTCCTCAACTGTGCGTGTCCAGCCTCAAAGATTCATCTGGTTCGAATCTATCGTGAGGCACGGACACAACTCCCACCCACGCCCGGAGAGCACCGACACCACAGGTGAAAGACCCTCGACTGAGAGAACACAGACTGCTGACGACGATCACAGACACCGCGCACAGCAGAGACCGCCCGCGCACAGCAGAAACCACCCGGACACAGCAGAGCGGGCCCGCCGAACTCCACAGAGTCCAACAGGCCCGCTCCTACCGAGTCATACGAGACGTATCAGTGAGCGTGCGCTCCACGGTCGTACTCGTACACGAGGCCGACGAGGCCGACCACCGCGAGCACACCGCCGAACGGCATGATCCACCAGCCCACGGCGACGCCCACGAAGGTCAGCGCCGCGCCGGCGCAGAGGAGGATCGGCCACCAGCTCCACGGGGAGTAGAAGCCGTACTCGTAGTGCTCGTCCTCGATCTCCGCGTCGAGGTCGTCCGACGCCAGCGGCGGGCTCTTCTTCTCCCGCAGCCACAGGAACACGCCGATCATCAGCGTCATCCCCCCGACGAGGAGGATCGCCGGGAAACCGACGAGCTCGTCGAAATCGGTCAGGTAACCGTAGACGAACGCGATCGGGAAGAAGAAGCCCACGCTGAGCATGAAGATCCATGCAGATGTCTTCACTGTGCGACCGCCTTTGCTTCAGAGTGGCCGTGCGCCTGGAACTCCAGCAGCTCGGGGTGGTTGGCCTCGAATGCCGGGCGCTCGGAGCGGATACGGGGCAGGGAGGTGAAGTTGTGCCTCGGGGGCGGGCAGGAGGTCGCCCACTCGAGCGAGCCGCCGTAGCCCCAGGGATCGTTCACCGTGACCTTCGGAGCCTTGCGCGCCGTCACCCAGACGTTCCAGAAGAACGGGATGAGCGAGAGGCCGAGGATCAGCGAGCCGACGGTGGAAACCTGGTTCATCCAGGTCCAGCCGTCCTGCGGCAGGTAGTCCGCGTAGCGACGGGGCATGCCGACCGCGCCCAGCCAGTGCTGGATGAGGAAGGTGCCGTGGAAGCCGATGAACAGAACCCAGAAGTGGATCTTGCCCAGCGTCTCGTCCAGCATCTTCCCGGTCCACTTGGGCCACCAGAAGTAGAAGCCGGCGAACATCGCGAACACCACGGTGCCGAACACCACGTAGTGGAAGTGCGCCACCACGAAGTAGGAGTCGGAGACCGACTGGTCGAGTGCCGGGGAGGCGAGGATGACGCCCGTGAGCCCGCCGAACACGAAGCTCACGAGGAATCCGAGCGACCACAGCATGGGCGTCTCGAAGGTGAGCGAGCCCCGCCACATCGTGCCGATCCAGTTGTAGATCTTCACACCCGTGGGCACGGCGATCAGCATCGTCATGAACGCGAAGAACGGTAGCAGCACAGCACCCGTGACGTACATGTGGTGGGCCCAGACCGTCACGGACAGCGCCGCGATGGCGATGGTCGCGTAGACGAGGCCGACGTAGCCGAAGATCGGCTTGCGGCTGAACACCGGGAAGATCTCCGAGACGATGCCGAAGAACGGCAGCGCGATGACGTAGACCTCGGGGTGGCCGAAGAACCAGAACAGGTGCTGCCAGAGCACGGGGCCGCCGTTCTCCGGGCTGAAGAGGTGCGCACCGAGGATTCGGTCTGCCGCGAGACCGAACAGCGCGCCGGCCAGCGGCGGGAAGGCCATGAGCACGAGCACACCGGTGATGAGGGTGTTCCAGCAGAAGATCGGCATGCGGAACATCGTCATGCCGGGCGCGCGCATCGTGATGATGGTGGTGATGAAGTTCACCGAACCCAGGATGGTGCCGAAGCCCTGCAGGGCCAGGCCCATCACCCAGAGGTTCCCGCCGACGCCGGGTGTGTAGGTCGTGTTCGACAGCGGGGCATATGCCGTCCAGCCGAACGAGGCCGCACCTTGCGGAGTGAGGAAGCCGGACAGCGCGATGAGGCTGCCGAAGAGGAAGAGCCAGAACGCGAAGGAGTTCAGCCGGGGGAACGCCACATCGGGGGCGCCGATCTGCAGCGGCATGATGACGTTGGCGAAGCCCGCGAAGAGCGGGGTGGCGAACATCAGGAGCATCACGGTGCCGTGCATCGTGAACAGCTGGTTGTACTGCTCCTTCGTCTCGAGGATCTGCATCCCCGGCTCCCAGAGCTCGAGGCGGATGAGCAGGGCCATCACGCCGCCGAGGCAGAAGAAGATGAACGATGCGATGAGGTACATGTACCCGATCGTCTTGTGGTCAGTGGAGGTGATCCAGCTGACGAAGATGCGTCCCTTGCTGGTGGGAACCGGATCGGCCGGGAGTCCGGCCTCTGCAGCGGTCCGCGGTGCGGTCGCGGTCATCAGTGCTCATCCCCTTCCTGCTCGTAGGGATTCTTGTACCAGTCGGTGCGGTTGTACTCGTCGCCGAGCACGCCCTCGTTGCCCTGCTCCTTGAGGCCGTCGGTGTAGGCGACGTACTCGTCGTAGGGCACGACGCTGACGTTGAAGATCATCTCGGAGTGGAACTCACCGCAGAGCTCGGCGCACTTGCCCACGTAGTCGCCCTCGGCCAGGGGACGGAGGTTGATGGTGGAGCTGCGTCCGGGGATCATGTCGCGCTTCTCGAGGAAGGCGGGGACCCAGAACGAGTGGATCACGTCACGCGACTCCAGCTTGAGCTGCACGTCCGTGTCAGCCGGCAGGTAGAGCGTCGGAGCGTCCTCGCCGGGCTGCTCGGTTCCGTCCAGGTTCGCCTGGACGCCGGCGTAGTGCGCGTCCTGGGTCACGTAGTTGAAGTCCCAGGCCCACTGCTTGCCGTAGACCTCGATGACCTCCTCCGGCTCCGTCTCGTCGTAGATGGTCTTGTCCATCGCATCGACGTTGTGGAAGAAGAAGCCCACGACGAGGACGATCGGGACGATCGTGTAGAAGATCTCGACCGGCATGTTGTAGCGCATCTGCACCGGCAGGCCGCGGTCGTTCTTCCGGCGCCGGTAGGCGACGATGCACCAGAGCATGAGCGCCCATGTGATCACACCGACAATGAGCGCGGCGATCCATCCGCCGTTCCACAGCGCGATGTAGTGCTCGGTGTGGGAGGTCGCACCCTTCGACTCGACGGGAAGGAACCCCACCTCCCACTGTTCTTTCGTACACCCGGCGAGCAGTGTGGTTGCCGCCGCTGCGCCGATAGCACCGAGCCGCTTGGCCCGGGACGCGCCCGTCCTCGGCGCGGGCTGATTCGGAGAATCCACGTGCAGCCTTTCAGAACCTCTGTCGGTGGAGGATCCGAGACCTCGGGCCGCCCGCCTCGCCCGCCGTCACGGGACGGCTGGCGCAAGTGTCAGGCAACGCCCAGGCCCGGGTCACCGAACTCTAACGTTGTCCCTGACAGCGTACCGCTACATGGCGTAGAAATTCACGTCGGTGCGGGCCGCTCGGGAAAAAACTTCACCGGGATCCAGACCCCCCGCATGCTGGAGCCGAACGGCGTAGTCGAAACCGCTCAGCTCCGACACGCCGAGACTCGCCAGATGCGGCGTGATCCACTGGACGTCGAGGAGCCAGGTGGGTCCTCCGGCGTCCAGGAGCCGCACGAGAGCGACCAGGGCGGCCTTGGAGGCATCGGTACGCCGGTGGAACATCGACTCCCCCACGAACACGCGGCCGAAGGAGATGCCGAAGAGCCCGCCGACGAGCTCTCCGTCCTGCATCACCTCGACGGAATGGGCGTGTCCGGCCGCGTGGAGATCCAGGTACAGACGTCTCATCGCAGGCGTGATCCAGGCCCCGTCCCGGTGCGGGTCCGCACAGCCGTCGACGACCTCCGCGAAGCGGGTGTCCACGGCGCAGTCGAACCCGCGCATGGACCTGCGGAGGCTGCGGCTCACCCGCAGATCGCCGGGCAGGAGCACACCGCGTGCGACAGGCGCCCACCAGCCGACGGGAGGCCCGCCGCCCTCACCCAGCCCCATCGGGAACAGTCCGACCCGATAGGCCGCCATCACCGCCTCGGGCTCCGGCAGACGCCCGCCGACCGCCCGCAGGTCCTCGTCGAACACGGGATTCACCCCTTCCTCACCGTTCCCGGACGCACGAAGGGGCTGCGGACGTGACACACGTCCGCAGCCCCTCGGGACGGCTCCGCCGGATCAGTGGAACGAATCGCCGCAGGCGCAGGAGCCCGCGGCATTCGGGTTGTCGATCGTGAAGCCCTGCTTCTCGATGGTGTCGGAGAAGTCGATCGTCGAGCCGCCCAGGTAGGGGACGCTCATCTTGTCCACGACGACCTCGACCCCGCCGAAGTCGCGGATCGCGTCTCCGTCGAGGGTGCGCTCGTCGAAGTACAGCTGGTAGATGAGGCCGGAGCAGCCTCCCGGCTGCACGGCGACGCGCAGGCGCAGGTCATCGCGTCCCTCCTGCTGCAGCAGGCTGCGCACCTTCTCCGCCGCGGCCTCGGAGAGCTCGACTCCGTGGGCGGCTGTGGTCTCTTGCGTGGCAGTCATTGACTCTCCTGACGTATGGGTCGATCCTCAGACCGTAACGCACGGCCCCGCCGATGCATTCCAGGCTACACCGCGGCGCGCTCCCCCAGCCGCTCCAGCAGCAGGGCCTCCGCGACGATCGCGGCCCGGAAATCCGGCACGTAGAGGGACTCGTTGGCGCTGTGGGCGCGCGCATCCGGGTCCTCCACGCCCGTGACGAGCACCGAGGCCTGCGGGAACACCTCCAGCAGGTCCGCGATGAAGGGGATGGAGCCGCCGAGGCCCACCTGCACGGCCTCCGTCCCGAAGCCGTCGCTGAGCGCGCCCATGGCCTCGGCCACCACGGGATCGGCGGTGTTCGCCCGCCAGGGGCTCCCGGACTCCTCCGCACCCATCTCCACCCGTGCGCCGAAGGGCGCGTGCGCGCGCAGGTGCCGCTTCACGGCGGCCAGCGCGTTCTCCGGGGTGTCGCCCGGCGCCACCCGGATGCTGAGCTTGGCGCGCACAAAGTGCTGCAGGGTGTTGGAGGAGACGTCCACCTGCGGCAGATCGAGGCCGATGACGGTGATCGAGGGCTGCGCCCACACCCGGGAGGCGAGGGTGCCGCGGCCGATCAGCTCCACGCCGTCGAGGACCCCGGAGTCCGCGCGGAGCGTCGACTCCGCGTAGTCCACCTCCGCGGTCTCCGCCCCGACCAGCCCCTCGACGGCGACGGAGCCGTCGTCCGCGTGGAGGGACGCCAGGAGCCGGGTCATGGCCATGCCCGCGTCCGGCACCACTCCCCCGTACATTCCCGAATGCACGGCGTGGTCCAGCGTGCTCACGGTGAATTCGAGCGCGGCCATGCCGCGCAGGCTCGTGGTGAGCGCCGGCGTGCCCGCGGCCCAGTTGCCGCTGTCCGCGACGACGAAGACGTCACCGGCGAGCTTCTCCCGGTGCCGCAGCAGGAAGTCGTGGAAGCTGGGCGAGCCCGCCTCCTCCTCCCCCTCGACGAAGAGGACGACGCCCACGCCCAGGTCGTCGTCCAGCAGGCGCATCGCCGTGAGGTGGACGAGGATCCCCGCCTTGTCGTCGGCGGCGCCGCGTCCGTAGATGCGGTCGCCCACCTCGGTCGCCTCGAAGGGCGGCGTGCGCCACAGCCCCTCGTCACCGACGGGCTGCACGTCATGGTGGGCGTAGAGGACGACGGTGGGAGCCCCCTCCGGCGCCGGCGTGCGCGCCACGACCGCCGGCGAGCCCTCGGCGCCGTCCGGCTTGGCAGCGGTGAGGATCTCGACCTCGGCGAAGCCCGCCTTCCGCGCGAGCGCGGCCACGGCGTCCGCCGAGGCCGCCACGTGCGCCTGGTCGAAGGCCGGCCAGGCGATGGAGGGGAGGGAGACGAGGTGCGCGAGGTCGGCCTGCACCTCGGCGAAGATCGAATCGAGGGCGGAGTGGAGGGACGCGGCCCGCTCGGAGCGGGCAATAGGTGCTCGGGTCATAGTCCGATACTATTCAATGCGTGTTTGGACGGAACAGGATCAGTGACAGCGCAGCCGATTCCCAGGACCCCAGGAGCACCGACTCCGAGGCCGTGACCGGGACGGAGGACACTGCCCTGCCCGCGAACCCCGCGGAGGCGAAGAAGAACAGGCCCACGCCCAAGCGCAGCGAGCAGCAGGCGCGCAACCAGCGTCCCCTCGTGGGCGGTGACCGCAAGGCGGCGGACCGGAAGGCCCGCGAGGAGATGCGCCGTCGCCGCGACGAGGCGCGGATCGGCGTGATGAACGGCGACGAACGCTACCTGGGGCCCCGGGACGCCGGCGAGCAGCGCCGGTACGTGCGGGACTACGTCGACGCCCGCTTCTCGATCGGTGAGCTCTTCATCCCCATCGCCCTCGTCGTGCTGCTGGCCGGCATGTTCATGCCGGACTTCGCGATGATCGCCAACTTCGTGGTCTACGGGCTCATCGCCCTCATCGTCCTCGACAGCGTGCTGCTGTGCACCCTGCTGCGCGGCCGGATCCGTGCGAAGTTCGGTGCCGACAGCATCCAGAAGGGCACCAACTTCTACGCCATCATGCGCGCGATCCAGATCCGCCGCCTGCGCGTGCCCAAGCCGGCGGTCAGGCGGCGGCAGTTCCCCAGCTGAGGCGGGCACGGGAAGCGGGCCGCGACGCGCAGGCGGGGAGGGACTCGACCAGAGTCCCTCCCCGCCTTCCGCATCTCCCGTCAGCGGCGACGCCGGCGGGAGCCGCGGACTGCGTTCCCCGCCCAGAACGGACCGCCGTAGATCATGCCGCTGTAGCCCTGCACGAGGTCCGCCCCCGCGCCCAGCCGGGCCGCGACGTCCCGATGGTCCTCCACCCCGCCGACGGAGACCAGGGCGAGACCCGAATCCGGGTGCGCGGCGTCGAGGTGCCTGCGCACCAGACGGAGCACGTCGACGGAGCGCTCCGCGAGCGGCCGGCCGGAGATCCCGCCGGCCTCGCGCAGGGCGAACTCCCGGTCCGCCCCGGTCAGCACCTCGCGGTCGATCGTGGTGTTCGTGAGGACGAGGCCGTCCACCCCCTCGGCGACGGCGAGGTCCGCGACGGCGCAGATGTCCTCGTCCGCGAGGTCCGGGGCGATCTTCACCAGCAGCGGCACGTGGCCGAGCGCGGAGCGGGGATGTTCCACGACCTCGGCGGCGGTGTCCCTGACCGCGCGGATGATGGGGGTGAGCGAGGCCGTCGACTGGAGGTCCCGCAGTCCCGGCGTATTGGGCGAGGAAACGTTGATGACGAGGTAGTCGGCCAGCGCGGCGAGCTCACGGGTCGAGCGGGCGTAGTCCTCGGCCGCGTCCTCCGCGGCGACCACCTTCGTCTTGCCGATGTTCACGCCGAGCACCGGCCGCAGGTGCTCCGGCAGCTCCGCGATGAGACGGCGCTGGTCCGCCACTGCGAAGGAGGCCTCCCGCGCGCCGCGGTTGTTGAAGCCCATCCGGTTGAGGATGCCGTGATGGCCGAGCAGCCGGAAGAGGCGGGGCCGGTCGTTGCCGGGCTGCCCGTGGCCCGTCACCGTGCCGATCTCGATGTGCCCGAACCCCAGACGGGAGAGTGCGCGCACGCCCGTCCCGTCCTTGTCGAAGCCCGCGGCCAGGCCCACGCGGTTCCGGAACGGCAGACCCAGCACCTCCACGGGGTCCGCGGTGCCGCGGCCGCACAGCAGCGAGAGCGCTTCGCGGGCGAGAGGAACGCGGTCGAGCGTCTTGAGAGCGGAGAAGCTCAGGTGGTGCGCCTGCTCCGCGTCCATGCGGACGAGGAGGGCGCGGAACAGGAGGGAGTAGAGAGGCGTTTCCACGCTCAGGAGTCTAACGGGCGGCACGGGCTCCGGCGGGTCAGCGCATCCGGACTAGGATCGATGCCGGAACCGCACACGGACCGTCGCCGACGAAAGGACACCAGCCATGGCGCGCACCGCCGCCTCCCTGCCCGCATTCGAGCAGTCCTCCGCCCGCCCCGGAGGCCTCGCCGCGGACGTGCTCGTCCTCGCCACCCGCACACTCGGCGAGGGCGAGGACCGTCGCGCAGTCCTCTCCGCCCCCGGGCTGGCCGCTAAGACCGTCAGGGAGCTCGAGGCGATCGCCGCAGCCGTGGGCCACTCCGGCGGCGCGGGCTCCGTCCAGCGCGTGCCCTCCCCCGCCGGTGTGAAGGCCGGTTCGATCGTCCTCACCGGCCTCGGTGCGCTCGAGGCCGAGGAGCTCGCGGACGGTGCCGCCGGCGTCCGCGAACCGGTCCGCCGCGCCGCGGGCGCCGCGCTCCTCTCCCTCAAGGGCGTGGACAGCGTCGCCGCCGTCGCTCCCGCGGAGTCCCCTGCGGTCGCCGAGGCCTGGGCCACCGGGGCCCTGCTGGGCGCCTACCGGTACACCGCCTACCGCTCCGAGGCCGCGGGCGGGGAACCGGCCGCTCGCCTCACGGTGGTCGCCGCATCCTCGGCCGCGGTCTCCCGCGCGGAGGTACTGGCCCGGGCGACCGCCGGCACCCGGGACCTCGTGAATCAGCCGCCCCGGGACCTCTACCCGGAGTCGTTCGCCGCCGCAGTGGCCGCACGGGCCGGCGAGCTCCGGAAGGCCAAGGTGCGCGTCGAGGTCCTCGACGAGACGCAGCTGAGGGACAAGGGCTACGGCGGCCTCACGGGTGTGGGACAGGGCTCGCCGCGCGGCCCCCGCCTCGTGAAGCTCAGCTACACGCCCCGCAAGCCGGTCAGGCACCTCGCGCTCGTGGGCAAGGGCATCACCTTCGACTCCGGCGGCCTCTCCCTCAAGCCGCCGGCGGGCATGGAGGAGATGAAGTCCGACATGGCCGGCGCCGCCGCGGCCGCGCAGACGCTCTTCGCCATCGCGGAGCTGGGCCTGCCCCTCAGGGTCACCGCCTGGCTGGCACTCGCGGAGAACATGCCCTCGGGCACCGCGCAGCGCCCCTCCGACGTCATCACGATCTACGGCGGGAAGACCGTCGAGGTCACCAACACGGATGCGGAGGGCAGGCTGGTGCTCGCGGACGCCCTCGTCGCGGCGCAGGAGGAGAAGCCGGACCTCGTGGTGGACATCGCCACCCTCACCGGTGCGCAGATCGTCGCACTGGGCAACCGCACCTCCGGCGTCATGGGCACGGAATCGGCCCGCAACACGGTCGTCCTGGCCTCCGAGGCCTCCGGTGAGGCGATCTGGCCCATGCCCATCCCGGAGGAGCTCATCCGCTCCTTCGACTCGCTCACCGCGGACCTGAAGAACTCCGGCGGGCGCGCGGGCGGCATGCTCGCCGCCGGCGCCTTCCTCCAGGAGTTCGTCGAGGACGGGGTGGAATGGGCCCACATCGACATCGCAGGCCCGTCGTACAACTCGGAGGCCGCGCACGGCTACACGGGCAAGGGCGGCACCGGCGTGCCCGTCCGCACACTCGTCGAGGCCGCAGCACTCCTCGCGGAGTCCTGAGCCGCACCGCACACCCGGTCGGCCCGTGACAGTCATCACCGGACTTTCGCCCGCCACCGGGCGAAATCGGATTCGTTTAGTGGAATGATGGTTGTGAGCGCTCTGCAAGGGGCCACAACAGTCATCGGGAATTGAGGAGTGATCCGTGACCGATTCGTCCAACTCGTATGATCTCGTCATCCTCGGAGGCGGCACGGCCGGCTACGCCGCCGCCTTCCGGGCATCGACGCTCGGCCTCACCGTCGCGCTGATCGAGCGCGACAAGGTGGGCGGGACGTGCCTCCACCGCGGCTGCGTCCCCACCAAGGCGCTGCTCCACGCGGCCGAGGTCGCGGACACCACCCGTGAGGCCGGCCAGTTCGGCATCCGCGCGGAGTTCCAGGGCATCGACATCGAACAGGTCCTGGCCTACAAGGACGATGTCATCTCGAAGAACTACAAGGGCCTGCAGGGGCTCATCAAGGTCCGCGGCGTCGACTACATCTCCGGTGAGGGGAAGCTCGTCTCGCAGGACACCGTGCAGGTGTCCAACGACGAGGGCGGAGTCACCGTCACGGGCCGGAACATCGTCCTCGCCACCGGCTCCGAGCCCAAGACGATCGGCCTCGACGTCACGGGCCGGGTGCTCACCTCCACGGAGGCGTTGAATCTCAAGGACACGCCCAAGTCCGCCGTGGTGCTCGGCGGCGGTGTGATCGGCGTCGAGTTCGCCAGCGTCTGGGCCTCCTTCGGCGCGGACGTGACGATCGTCGAGGGCCTGCCCCACCTCGTCGCCAACGAGGACGAGGCCATCTCGAAGAACCTCGAGCGCGCGTTCAAGAAGCGCAAGATCAAGTTCAAGCTCGGCACCATGTTCAAGGGCGTCACGCAGGACGACGCCGGCGTGCACGTCCAGCTCGAGGACGGCAGCACCCTCGACGCCGAGTACCTGCTGGTGGCGGTGGGCCGCGGCCCGGTCACCCAGGGCTTCGGCTACGAGGAGCAGGGCCTCACCCTGGACCGCGGCTTCGTCATCGTCAACGAGCGCCAGCACACCGGCGTGGGCAACATCTACGCGATCGGCGACATCACGCCCGGTCTGCAGCTCGCCCACCGCTCGTTCGCGCACGGCATCTTCGTGGCCGAGGAGATCGCGGGCCTCAACCCCGCACCCCTCGTGGAGTCCGGCGTCCCCCGCGTCACCTACTGCGAGCCGGAGATCTTCTCCGTGGGGCTCACGGAGAAGCAGGCCAGGGAGAAGTACGGCGAGGACGCGGTCGAGACCGTCGACTACAACCTCGCGGGCAACGGCAAGTCCGTCATCCTCAAGACCGGCGGCATCATCAAGGCCGTCCGCGAGAAGGACGGCCCGGTGCTCGGCCTGCACGGGATCGGCGCACGCATGAGCGAGCAGGCCGGCGAGGCCCAGCTCATCGTGAACTGGGAGGCCCTGCCCGAAGAGGTCGCCCAGCTCATCCACGCCCACCCCACGCAGAATGAGGCGATCGGCGAGACCTTCCTCGCCCTCACCGGCAAGCCGCTCCACGCGCACAACTGAGTCCCAAGGAGTCGTTCACGATGTCCAACACAGTCAATATGCCCGCTCTGGGCGAATCCGTCACAGAAGGCACCGTGACGCGCTGGCTCAAGGAGGTCGGCGAGTCCGTCGAGGTCGACGAGCCGCTCCTCGAGGTCTCCACCGACAAGGTCGACACGGAGATCCCCTCCCCCTACGCCGGTGTGGTCGAACAGCACCTGGCGGAGGAGGACGACGAGGTCGAGGTGGGCGCGCCGCTGGCAGTGATCGGCGACGGTTCCGGCTCCGGCGATGCGGCGCCCGCCGCCGAGGCCGCACCCGCTGCGGAAGAGGCGCCCGCCGCTGAGGAGGCCCCGTCCGCCGAGGAGCCGGCCGCCGCGCAGGAGGCCGCTCCCGCCGCCGAGGCTCCCTCCGGCGCCGCGGAGTCCGGTGAGGGCACCGAGGTGACCATGCCGGCGCTCGGCGAGTCCGTCACGGAGGGCACCGTCACCCGGTGGCTCAAGTCCGTCGGCGAGTCCGTCGAGGTCGACGAGCCGCTCCTCGAGGTCTCCACCGACAAGGTCGACACCGAGGTCCCCTCCCCCGTCGCCGGCACCGTGGTGAAGCTCTTCGCCGAAGAGGACGACGAGGTCGAGGTGGGCGCTCCGCTCGCGCTCATCGGCTCCGGCGCCGCCCCGGCACAGGAGGCTCCGGCACAGGAGGCCCCCGCCGCCGCTCCGGCTCCGCAGGAGGAGGCCCCGGCCCCCGCCCCTGCGGAGGAGGCGCCTGCGGAGAAGGCTCCCGAGCCCGCGGCCGAGGCCCCGGCGCCCGCCCCTGAGGCCCCCGCGGCCTCGGGCGAGGCGATCGCCTCGAGCGTCTCCGGCTCCAACCCCGCCTACGTGACGCCGCTGGTGCGCAAGCTCGCCAAGCAGAAGGGCGTGGACCTCGCGACGGTCACCGGCACCGGCGTGGGCGGCCGCATCCGCAAGCAGGACGTGCTCGATGCGGCTGCCGCTGCGCCTGCGGCCACCGCTGCGGCTGCGTCCGCCTCCGCCGGCTCCGCCGCCGCGAAGGCTCCGCACGTCGTGGAGCTGTCCGAGGAGGCGAAGAAGCTGCGCGGCACCACGCAGAAGACCTCGCGCATCCGGCAGACCATCGCCAAGCGCATGCGCGAGTCCCTGCAGTCGACCTCGCAGCTCACGCAGGTCCACGAGGTGGACGTCACGGAGATCGCGAAGCTGCGCAGGGCCACGAAGGACGCCTTCCAGGCCAAGCACGGCGTCAAGCTCACCTACCTGCCGTTCTTCATCAAGGCGGTCGTCGAGGCCCTGCAGCTCCACCCGCAGGTGAACGCGCAGATCTCCGCAGACGGCAAGGAGATCGTCCACTTCGACCACGAGCACGTGGGCATCGCGGTCGACACCCCGCGCGGCCTCATCGTGCCGGTGATCAAGAACGCCGGCGACCTGTCGCTGGCCGGGATCGCCAAGGCGATCGTCGATCTGGCCGACCGCACGCGCAACAACAGGGTGAAGCCGGACGAGCTCTCCGGCGGCACCTTCTCGGTGACCAACCTGGGCAGCTTCGGCGCGATCATGGACACGCCGATCATCAACTACCCGGAGTCCGGCATCCTGGGTGTGGGGTCGATCGTGCGCCGTGCCGTGGTCCGGCGGACCGCCGACGGCGACGAGGCGATCGTCATCCGCGACATCGTCGAGCTGCCGCTCACCTACAACCACGAGCTGGTCGACGGTGCAGACGCGGGTCGCTTCCTCACGACCATCCGTCAGCGCCTCGAGGAGGCCAACTTCGAGGCCGATCTGGAGCTCTGAGGGTCTGAGCCGAAAGCGGGCGGGGAAGCCGGGACCACCGGCCTCCCCGCCCGCTTCCGCATGCGCTCGCGTCAGCCGCGCACCGCATGCACCTTCCACCGGCCCTCGTGCCTCCGGAGCTCCACCTCCACGTCCGCCCACCGCCCGTCCCCGGTCCGCATCCACGCCCGGACGTGTGCGGTGTCCGGATCCGGCTCGCCGCTCGCGGGATCGCCGACGCTCTCCAGTCCCTCCAGCTTCACCTCTCCGCAGTCCGGGCAGGGCGTGAGCTCCACGGCGGCATCCGCAGCGGCGGCGGGAGAGCCCGGGACGGTGAGCCTCGCGAGTGCCTCCGCGTCCCCGGCCGCCACTGCCGCGCTGCGCCTCTGCGTGAGTGCGGCGAACGCCTCGAGCGGGTTCTCCCGAGGCGTCTCCGGCGGCGTCGCACTGTGTGCCGGCGCCGGCGCCGCGGTCTCCGCGCTGCGCCCAGTGTCCGAGGACCCGGCGACCACGAGCCACGCCCCCGTGCCGAGCAGCACGGCGCACGCCGCACCCGCCGCACTGCGCCACTGCCGCCGGACGAGCCTGCCCACTCGCCCGCTCCTGCAGGAGCGGGCCGCGCGCGTTGCCGGATGACGGTCCCTGCGTTCTGCGGAGCTCTCCGCGGGCACCTCCCGGAGACGGCTGACGACCTCCGCGGCGAGGACCCCGGTGGGCGCGTCGTCCACCTCGACCCCGGCCTCCGCCGGCAGGAACCCCCGTGCGCGGTCCGGGCCGAGCTCCCGCACCCGCCGGAGCACACCCCGCAGCCCCGGGGAGGAGGCCGAGGACTCCAGGAGTGCGGCGGTCAGTTCGCGGACGCGGGGATCGGCCGCGGGCGCGGTGACGGAGAGCGGCCCTCCGGCATCAGCCCACTCCCTCCCGGTGAGCGCGGCATGGAGGATCTCCCCGCAGGCCGCGGAGTCCGTCGTCCGCGCCTCCGGCCGCAGCCGTCCGGGCACCACCGCGATGCGCCCGTCGTTCCGCACCGCGAAGGCGTAGAGGCTCACCCGCGAGTGGCCTCCCGGCGGCCGCGGGGAGGCCAGCACCGCCTCCAGGGCCTCCTCGAGCACGCCCAGCGCCTGGCCCTCGGGCAGCCCTCCCCTGCGCCGCAGGACGTCGGCGAGCAGCCCACCGGACCACCGGGGCACGAGCAGCCCCGTCCGCGCGCCGCCGGCGTCGTCGACCGCGGCGAGCTGGCAGCCCCACGCCTCGGCCTCCGCCTCCAGCACCGCCTCCCCCACGGGCCCGTCCTCTCCGGGCACGCTCAGCCAGGCGATCTCCGCACCCCGACGCACCCGCAGCAGGCCGCTTCCGGCCTCGGCCTCCACCACCCAGTGCTCCTCAATCACAGCCCACCCCTCTCCTCGTATGACGCTCCGTGTCACGCATAAGCGTCGTTTGAGCGTGTTTGCTGATTTTTGATGCATTTCGAGAATGATTGCACAGAGACACGGCTCACACAAGGCTCCCCGCAGGGGCGGGTGCCTGCACCGCCGCGTACAGTGGACGCATGGCATTCGCTGTGAGAGAACTGGGACTGGACCCTCAGCTGGTCGACTACAGGGAGGCATGGGAGCTGCAGACGGCGCTGCACGACGAGGTGGTCGCCGGCACCCGCGACTCCACCCTCCTCGTCCTCGAGCACGAGGACGTGTACACGGCCGGCAAGCGCACCGAGGACTTCGAGCGGCCGACGGACGGCACCCCCGTCATCGACGTGGACCGCGGCGGGAAGATCACCTGGCACGGTCGCGGTCAGCTCGTCTGCTACCTCATCTACCGCCTCCGGGATCCCAAGGAGGTGCGGCTGTTCGTCAGCCAGATCGAGGACGCGATCATCGAGCTCGTCGGCGAGTACGGCCTCGACGCGCAGACCGTCGACGGGCGCGCCGGAGTCTGGCTCCCCGCCTCGGGCGGCAGGCCGGAGCGCAAGATCGGCGCGATCGGCATCCGCATCCACGAGGGCGTGACGATGCACGGGCTCGCGCTCAACTGCTCCAACGCGTTCACCGGCTTCGACGGGATCATCCCCTGCGGCATCGCCGATGCCGGCGTGACCTCGCTCAGCCGTGAGCTCGACCGCACGGTCACCCCAGCAGACGTCGCAGAGCGCATGACCGCCCTGCTCCAGCAGCACATCACCGCCTGATCCGCCCGCGCGCACGCAGCCCCCGAGTGAAGGGACACCGCCCCATGACACTGGCACCCGAAGGCCGACGGCTCCTCCGCATCGAGGCCCGCAACTCCCAGACCCCGATCGAGGAGAAGCCCGCCTGGATCAAGGCGAAGGCGAAGATCGGCCCGGAATTCACGGAGCTCAAGTCGCTCGTCCGCGGCGCCGGCCTGCACACGGTGTGCGAGGAGGCCGGCTGCCCCAACATCTTCGAGTGCTGGGAGGACCGCGAGGCCACCTTCCTCATCGGCGGCGAGCAGTGCACCCGGCGCTGCGACTTCTGCCAGATCGACACCGGCAAGCCCGCGGACTTCGACGCCGATGAGCCCCGCAGGGTCGCGGACTCCGTGCGCCAGATGGGCCTGCGCTACTCGACCATCACGGGCGTGGCCCGCGACGACCTGCCCGACGGCGGGGCATGGCTGTACGCGGAGACGGTGCGGAAGATCCACGAGCTCACCTACTCCGACGGCAGCGGCACCGGCGTGGAGCTGCTCATTCCGGACTTCGACTCCGACGACGAGCAGCTCGCGGAGGTGTTCTCCTCACGGCCGGAGGTCCTGGCCCACAACGTGGAGACGGTGCCGCGCATCTTCAAGCGGATCCGGCCCGGCTTCCGCTACGAGCGCTCGCTCTCCGTCCTCACGAAGGCCCGCGACGCGGGCCTCGTCACCAAGTCCAACCTCATCCTGGGCATGGGCGAGACGGACGAGGAGGTGGTCGAGGCGATGCGCGACCTGCACGAGGCGGGCACCGACATCCTCACGATCACCCAGTACATGCGGCCCTCGGAACGGCACCATCCCATCGAGAGGTGGGTGCGCCCGCAGACCTTCGTGGAGCTGCGCGACGAGGCGGAGCGGATCGGGTTCCTCGGCGTGATGTCCGGTCCGCTCGTCCGCTCGTCCTACCGGGCCGGCAAGCTCTGGGCGCAGGCCATGCGCCACCGGGGGATCGAGATCCCGGCGCACCTGCGGCACCTCGACAAGGACGTCCCCGCCCGCCAGGAGGCTCAGGCGGTGGTGGACACGTTCGGCGAGGGCCAGGAGGTACAATACTGAGTCGACCCATCGCCAGAAACGGTGGGAGCACAGTCCCCCGCACACCCGCGTCGAAGCGAGAGCATGTCCACGAGCAGCGAACCTGAGAAGAAGGGCCTCTTCGGCCGCAGGAAGAAGAAGGCCGATCCGAACAACCCCGGTCGGATCGCGCAGATACGCCAGGTGGCCAGGCTGGCGCGCAAGCACAACCCCGCCTCCATGTGGCTGGTCGCCGCCGCGCTCGTGGGCCTCACGGCCCTCGGCGTGCTCGCGGGCTTCCTCATCTCCGGCTCGGTCCTCAGCGTCATCCTCTGGGGCGTGACCGGCCTCATGCTGGGCGCCGTCCTCGCGATGTTCATGCTCGGCCGGTTCGCGGAGGCCGCCGCGTTCGATCAGATGCGCGGCCAGCCCGGGGCGATCGGCGCGGTCCTCAACACCGCCCGCCGCGGATGGCTCATGGACGAACAGCCCATCGCCTTCGACATGCGCACGCAGGAGATGGTGTTCCGCACCACCGGCCGGGCGGGTGTGGTGCTCGTGGGCGAGGGCCGCAACCGGACCAAGGTGAAGAAGCTCCTCGCCAAGGAGGCCAAGCGCCACTCCCAGATCGTCAAGGGCGTGCCGATCCACACCTTCGAGGGCGGCGAGGCCGAGGGCCAGCTCTCGATGGAGCAGATCACCAAGGAGCTCTACAAGCTGCCGAAGAAGCTCAACAAGGCGGAGATCCTCGCGGTCCGCAACCGGCTCACGAGCATCGGCACGATGGCCTCGCGCCCGCCCGTGCCCAAGGGCGTCGATCCGAACAACGCCCGTCCGGACCGGCGCGCGCTGCGCGGACGCTGAGACCTGCGCACCGCAGAGAGGCCCTGTCCCGCTCCCGGGACAGGGCCTCTCTCCGTCTCTGCGCACGCCGGCCTCAGCGCGTCCGCACGACCACCGCGCCCGAGGCCTTGTCGTGGAGGCCGCGCCCGTCCGGGTCCGCGATGACCACGGGGATGACGAGGCACACCAGCAGCGTCCGGACGATCGCCCTGAGCGCACCGACTGGTCCGGTGGAGGCGAGCGTGCCGTGCGTGCGGACGTCGACCACCCCGATGCCGAGCAGGAGGTGGCCGGGGGTGCGGCCGAGCAGCCAGACGCACAGGAAGTAGAGGAGCGCGAAGCCGGACTGGATCGCGATGTTCTGTGCGAGGACGTCCGCCTCCATGGCCAGGCGCACCACCAGCACCACGAGCGACCAGTCGACGATGATCCCGCCGGCCCGCCGCAGCAGCGTCGCCGCGGACCCGGTGCCGCTCTCCGGCAGCCCCAGGCGCCGGCCCGGCCACTGGCCGTCGGGGAGTCTCGGACCGGTCAGCCACTCCGCGCGCCGTGCCGCACGCTCACCACGATCTGCCATGCCCCCAGGCTAGTCGATGCGCTCCGCGTAACACGCAGGAAACATCCGGGTCACAGACGTGAAATCCACGTCACTATAGACTCGGGTCACGACCCACCCACGAGATCAGGAGAGTGCGCGTGTTCTCAACGGCACAGGAGCTCATCGAGTACGTCAAGAAGAACGACGTCGACTTCGTCGACATCCGGTTCTGCGATCTCCCCGGGGTGGTGCAGCACTTCAACCTTCCGGCGGAGGCGTACGGGGAGGAGGAGATCACGGAGGGACTCCTCTTCGACGGCTCCTCGATCCGCGGCTTCCAGGGCATCCACGAGTCCGACATGAAGCTCCTCGCAGACGTCACCACCGCCTACATCGATCCGTACCGCGATGCGAAGACGCTGGTCGTCAACCACTCCATCGTGGATCCGTTCACGGACGAGCCGTACTCCCGCGATCCGCGGCAGGTGGCGGAGAAGGCGGAGGCCTACCTCAAGAGCACCGGCATCGCCGACACCGTGTTCTTCGGCGCGGAGGCGGAGTTCTACCTCTTCGACAGCATCCAGTACGACACCACGCCGGGTCACAGCTTCTACAAGCTCGACTCCGTCGAGGCCGCCTGGAACACGGGCGCGGACGAGCCCGGCGGCAACCTCGGCTACAAGACGCCCGTCAAGGGCGGCTACTTCCCGGTCTCCCCGCAGGACCACTTCGCGGACATCCGCGACAGGATCTCGCTCACCCTCAAGCAGATCGGCTTCGAGGTGGAGCGCGCGCACCACGAGGTGGGCACTGCCGGACAGCAGGAGATCAACTACAAGTTCAACTCGCTCAAGCATGCCGCGGACCAGCTGCTGGACTTCAAGTACGTCGTGAAGAACGAGGCCCTGGCAGCCGGCAAGTCCGCGACCTTCATGCCCAAGCCCATGTACGGCGACAACGGCTCCGGCATGCACTGCCACCAGTCGCTGTGGAAGGACGGCGAGCCGCTCTTCTACGACGAGAACGGCTACGGCGGCCTCTCCGACCTGGCCCGCTGGTACATCGGCGGCCTCATCGAGCATGCGGGTGCGGTGCTGGCCTTCACGAACCCCACCATCAACTCCTACCGCCGCCTGGTGCCCGGCTACGAGGCGCCGGTCAACCTCGTGTACTCCGCACGCAACCGCTCCGCGGCGATCCGCATCCCCGTCACCGGCTCCTCCCCCAAGGCCAAGCGCCTGGAGTTCCGCGTGCCGGACCCGTCCTCCAACCCCTACCTCGCCTTCTCCGCGCAGCTCATGGCCGGGCTGGACGGGATCAGGAACCGGATCGAGCCGCCGGAGCCGGTCGACAAGGACCTCTACGAGCTGCCCCCGGAGGAGCTCGAGGACATCGCGCTCGTCCCCGGTTCGCTCGAGGAGGCCCTCGACGCGCTGGAGAACGACCACGACTTCCTCACCGCCGGTGACGTCTTCACCCCCGATCTCATCGAGAAGTGGATCGAGTACAAGCGCACGGAGGAGATCGAGGTCGCGCGCCTGCGGCCGACCCCCACGGAGTTCGAGCTCTACTACTCGCTCTGAGCCGAGGGTTCCCGCCCTCTTCCGAGAGACACCGAGAACGGCGGCCGGTCTGCGGAGACGTCATCCGACGTTTCCGCAGACCGGCCGCCGTCGTGCCGTTCGCCGCCGCTCCCCGGCAGACACGCACCGTGCTTACGGCGCGACCACCTCGAGAGTGGGGAACGCGGTCGCATACCTGCCGCGATCCCGGGTGAGCAGGCGATGACCCGCGACGGCGGTATGGGCGCCGGTGTAGAAGTCGGGCAGGGGCGCAGCCTTCGCCCCGCCCCGACGACGGTAGGCGAGGAAGGCCTTGCCGGCGAGGAACCCCGCGGGCCAGGGCAGCTCCTCCCGCGCGAAATGACTCGCGGGGAGGAGCTCGTCCAGCAGCACATTCGAATCGACCAGCGTCGACTCATCCATCGCGCAGCAGACCCATGAGCTCATCCGTGGTGCGCGTGGTCGTCGCACGGCCGCGCATGCGCCGCACCACGCCCGTCCGCACTGGGCACGGATGTCACTAGACTGGCGCGCATGACGCATTTCGACGTGCTCGTGATCGGCACCGGCTCAGGCAACAGCATCATCAACCACCGCTTCGACGGTCTCCGGGTGGCGATCGCGGAGGAGGACCGGTTCGGCGGCACCTGCCTCAACGCCGGCTGCATCCCCACGAAGATGTACGTCTACCCCGCCACGCGCGCGGAGGAGGCCGCGGACTCCTCCGCGGTGAACCTCTCCACCTCCTACGGCTCCGCGGACTGGCCGGCCCTGCGGGACCGCATCTTCGCCCGGATCGACGCGATCGAGGCCGACGGCCGCGCCTACCGCACCGAACGGCAGGAGAACGTCACCGTCTTCCCCGAGCACGTCCGGTTCACCGGGCCGCACTCGCTCGTGACCGCCTCCGGCCGGGAGATCACCGCCGACCGCATCGTCATCGCCGCGGGCTCCGCCCCCGTCGTGCCCGAGATCCCCGGCCTCGACCCCGCACGAGTCGATGCACCGGACTCGCCCTTCCACACCTCCCGCACGATCATGCGCCTGGACTCCCAGCCGGAATCGGTCCTCATCCTCGGCTCCGGCTTCATCTCCGCGGAGTTCGGCCACATCTTCTCCGGTCTGGGCACCCGCACCGTCGTCGCGATCCGCGGCGATCGGATGCTGCCGGGCGCCGATGCCGCGATCCGCGACCGCTTCACCGCGGAGTTCTCCGCCCGCCACGACGTCCGGCCAGGTGTGGAGGCGGCCTCCGTCCGCGTCCTCGACGACGGCCGTGTGGAGGTGGCATTCCGCGCCACCGGCAGGGTTCCCGGAGCCGAGGTGCCCGCACCCCTCGTCGTGGAGCGGGTGCTCTTCGCCACCGGGCGCGCTCCCGCCTCGGCGGGGCTCAGCCCGCAGGCTGCGGGCATCGACACCCGCGCCGACGGGCGGATCGCGGTCGACGAGTACCTGCGGGTGCTCGCGGACGGCGCGCCGGTCCCCGGTGTCTTCGCCCTGGGCGACATCTCCTCCCCGCACCAGCTCAAGCACGTCGCCAACCACGAGGCGCGCGTGGTCAAGGCCAACCTCGTCGCGGACCTCGACGCCGGCGCGCCCGGCGGCGCACCCGCCTCCGCCCTCACGCCGGTGAACCACAAGGGCGTGCCGGCGGCGGTGTTCTCCTCGCCCCAGGTCGCCCATGTGGGCATGACGGAGGAGGAGGCGCGTGCCGCCGGGCACGACGTGGTGGTGGGGACCCGCGACTACGGCGGCGTGGCCTACGGCTGGGCGATGGAGGACACCACGGGCTTCGTGAAGGTCGTCGCGGACCGCTCCTCGCGCCTGCTGCTGGGCGCGCACCTCATGGGGCCCGAGGCCTCGATGATCATCCAGCCCCTCATCCAGGCCATCGCCTTCGACCAGCCCGCGGACGAGGTCGCGAAGGGCCAGTACTGGATCCACCCCGCACTGCCCGAGGTCGTGGAGAACGCACTCCTGGACCTCGATCTCCGCTGAGGCCGCCGGAGCCTCCGGGCTGGCCACCTCAGTACCGGCGGTCCGCCCAGGGGTCCTCGACCTTCGAGTCCTCGTAGGCGAAGAAGAGCCGCTCCACGACCTTGCGGGCCCGCCGGGCCGTGCTGCGGTAGTCCTCCGCCAGCTGCTGTGCGGATCCGGGTGCGTAGCCCAGCAGCCGGGCACAGGCCTCGAGCTCGGCCCGGTCCACGGGCAGGCTCGCCGCCGTCCGGCCCCGGTAGAGCATCGCGGCCGACCGCAGGCCGGAGGCGAGGCTCCACGCCTCCCGCAGCGTCTGCGCGTCCTCGGCCTCGACGAGCCCGGCCTCCTCCGCGGCCGCCAGCGCCGGCAGCGTGGACGTGGTCCGCAGCCCGGCCACGGAGTGCGCGTGCCGCAGCTGCATGAGCTGCACGGCCCACTCCACGTCGCTGAGGCCGCCGTGGCCCAGCTTCAGATGCGTCTTGCGATCAGCACCCCGCGGCAGCCGCTCCGACTCCATCCGCGCCTTGAGCCTGCGCATCTGGCGCACGGAGCTCTCCGGCACCCGGGCGGGATAGCGCAGGGGGTCGATGAGGGCGGTGAAGTCCTCCCCCAGCGACCGCTCCCCTGCGATGACCCGCGCGCGCAGCAGCGCCTGCGCCTCCCAGGGCTCGGACCACTTCGCGTAGTAGGCGGCGTAGGAGTCTAGCGTCCTCACGAGCGGTCCGGAACGGCCTTCCGGCCGCAGGTCCGAGTCGACCTCGATCCCGGGGATCCGGTCCGTGCGCGAGGCCTCGCGCGCCACGGCCAGCGCCACCTTCTTCACGTGCGCGCCGAGGGCCGTGCTGCGGGCATCGGCGGGATCGTGCGGACGCCAGCAGAACATCACGTCCGCATCGGAGAAGTAGCCGATCTCCGCCCCGCCCAGCCGACCCATCGCGATGATGGCGAACTCGTAGCCCGGGATCTCCGCGGAGTCCAGCTCCGCGCGGACGCACGCGAGCACCGCGTCGAGGTAGACATCGGCCGCCGCGGACAGCGCCGCGGAGCTGGTGGGCAGATCCTGCTGCCGCAGCACGTCCGCCAGCGCCGTGCGCAGCAGCTCCCGGCCGTAGAGGCCGCGCAGGGACGCGCCGGCGCGCGCGCCGTGGCGCGAGACCAGGCGGTGCGACTCCGCACGGAGAGCCTCCGGCGCCCGCGGCTGCAGACGGTCCGTGTCGTCGAGCCAGGCGACGGCGTCCGGCCTGTTCTGCAGCAGGCCCGTGGTGTACGAGGACAGCGAGAGGACATCGGCCAGGCTGTGGACGGCCGCACCGGAGTCCCGCAGCAGCCGCAGGTACCAGCTGGAGTCCCGCAGGCTCTCCCCCAGCCGGCGGAAGGCGAGCAGTCCCGCATCCGGATCCACGCCCGCCGCCAGCCAGTCCAGCATGGCCGGCAGCACCTGGCGGTGGATGACCGCGGCCCGGCTCACCCCGGCGGAGAGCGCGTGGATGTGCGTGAGCGCGGTCCGGGGGTCGCAGTAGCCGAAGGCCGCCAGCCGCGCACGCGCATCCGCCTCGCTGAGCGAGGTGAGCACGGAGTCCCTGCTCGCCGCATCCAGGATCGGGCGGTAGAAGATGAGCTCGTGGTACCTGCGCACCTTGCGCCGCACGTCCGCGAGCTGGGCGTCGAGCCGCGCCGGCGTCCGCTCGCCGGACCGGTAGACCGCACGTGCGAGCAGCCGGCGCTTGTCCTCGGCGTCCGGCAGCAGCGCGGCCCGGAGCAGCCGCGGGATCTGGAGGCGATGCTCGACGACGCGGAGGAAGCGGTAGCACTCGTCCAGGCCCGCGGCGTCCTCCCGGGCGATGTAGCCGCGCTCGCCCAGCGCCGCGAGAGCGTCCAGGGTGCCGCGGACGCGGATCGCCTCGTCGAGCTCGCCGTGGACCAGCTGCAGCAGCTGGGCGGAGAACTCCACGTCGCGCAGGCCGCCCACGCCCAGTTTGAGCTGGCGGGAGGCCTCCTGCGAGGGCAGCAGGTCCACGACGCGGCGCCGCATCGCGCGCACGCCCTCCACGAAGCCCTCACGCCGGTTCGCCTCCCAGACGAAGCGGCGCATCCGCTCCGCCCACGCCCGGCCCAGCTCCGCGTCGCCGGCGACCGGGCGCGCCTTGAGGAGCGCCTGGAACTCCCAGGACTCCGCGACCTGGGCGTAGTACGCCTCGAACTCGTCCACGGTCCGCAGCAGCCGGCCCGCGCGGCCCTCCGGACGCAGCGCGGCGTCGAGCTCCCACAGCGCGGGCTCCGCATCCGGTCCGCCCACGATCTCCGTGAGACGGGCCACCATCGACTCCGCCAGCCGGGTCGCCTCCTCCGTGGGCGGTGCCGGACCATCCGCGCCGTCCGGGCCCGCGTGGACGTAGACGACGTCGACGTCGGAGACGTAGTTGAGCTCGCCGGCCCCGCACTTGCCCATCGCGACGACGGCCATGCGCACCCGGGCCTGCGGATCCAGCTCCGCAGCGGCGATCACGAGCCCCGCCTCGATCGCCGCTGCGGCGAGACGGGAGAGCACCCGGCTCACCTCGTCCACGACCGCCGTCGGCTCGGGCGCGTCGAGGTCGTCGGCGACGAGGGCGAGGACGCGATCCCGGTAGGCCCGCCGCAGGGCGGCCACGGCGGTCTCGCCAGTGAGGCCCTCGACGGCCTCGACGAGGGCGGCCCGCAGGGACTCCGCGCTGGAGGAGGCGCCGTGGAGCAGCAGGGGCCCGTGGCCCCCGAGCAGGGCCACGGAGTCCGGATGGCGCACCAGGTGGTCCGTGAGGGCCTCCGAGGCCCCGGTGATCTGGAGGAGCCGCGGCAGGAGGGCGCCGGCGGCCTCCTGCCGCTGGCCGGCCGGCCGGGTGCCCTCCCGGAGGGCCGTGAGAGCGCGAGCGCCCGCCTCGCCCTCCTTCCCCGCGGCCTCGACGATCCGCAGCAGGCCCAGCGCGGCGGCCTCGGCGTCCACGAGCGTGCCGAGCAGGCCGGTCTCGTCCGCGACCGCGCCCGGGTCGGTGCCCAGCAGCTCACCGGCCTCCCGGAGGAACTGCTGCGCGCGGCTGGGCCGCGCCCGTGCGCGCGAGGGGTCCGTCCCCCGCGCGGTCCTGCCGCCCCAGCCGCCGCGCTGCATGCCCGTCACCGCCGTCTCACAGGGAGCGGTAGAGGCGGTCGAGTTCGAAGGGCGTCACCTGGTCCCGGTAGGCCTCCCACTCCGCGCGCTTGTTGCGGAGGAAGTAGTCGAAGACCTCCTCGCCCAGGGTCTCCGCGACGAGCTCCGAGTCCTCCATGAGGGAGATCGCGTGGTCGAGGCTCTGCGGGACGGCGCGGATGCCCATCGCCCTCCGCTCCGCGGCGGTGAGCGACCAGACGTCGTCCTCGGCCTCCTCCGGCAGCGCGAGGCCGTCCTCGATGCCCCGGAGGCCGGCGGAGAGCAGCACCGCGTAGGCGAGGTAGGGGTTCGTGGCGGAGTCCATCCCGCGGTACTCGATGCGCGCGGAGGAGGCCTTGCCGGACTTGTACTGCGGCACCCGCACGAGCGCGGAGCGGTTGCGGTGGCCCCAGCAGATGTAGCTCGGCGCCTCGTGCCCGGACCACAGCCGCTTGTAGGAGTTCACGTACTGGTTCGTCACGGCGGAGATCTCCGGCGCGTAGTGGAGGATGCCCGCGATGAAGTGCCGCCCCACCTCGGAGAGCTGGTACTCGCCGCCCGGATCGTAGAAGGCATTGGTCTCGCCTTCGAAGAGCGACACGTGGGTGTGCATGCCGTTGCCCGGCTGGTCCACCAGCGGCTTGGGCATGAAGGAGGCGAACACGTCCTGCTCGACGGCCACCTCCTTCACCATCGCGCGGAAGGTCATGACGTTGTCCGCCATGGTGAGCGCGTCCGCGTAGCGCAGGTCGATCTCGTTCTGGCCGGGACCGGCCTCGTGGTGGGAGAACTCCACGCTGATGCCCATGGACTCCAGCGTCTGCACCGCGTCCCGGCGGAAGTCGTTGGCCGTGCCGCCGTTGACGTGGTCGAAGTACCCGGCAGTGTCCACCGGCACGGGGGCGCCGCCTCTCAGGTCGCCGGACGTGAAGAGGTAGAACTCGATCTCCGGATGGATGTAGAAGCTGAAGCCCGACTCCGCCGCGCGCTCCAGCGCGCGCTTGAGGACGTGGCGCGGATCCGCCGGCGCCGGGCCGCCGTCCGGGGAGTGGATGTCGCAGAACATCCGCGCCGTGGGCTCCTGTTCACCGCGCCAGGGCAGCAGGGAGAACGTCGCCGGGTCCGGCCGGAGGACCATGTCGGACTCGAAGACGCGGGAGAACCCCTCGACGGACGAGCCGTCGAAGCCGATGCCCTCCGCGAACGCGCCCTCGAGCTCCGCCGGCACGATGGCGACGGACTTGAGCTGGCCCAGCACGTCGGAGAACCACAGGCGGATGAACCGCACGTCGCGGTCCTCGACGGTGCGCAGGACGAACTCCTGCTGCTTGCTCATGGCCATCGCTCAGCCCTCCTCCCAGCTGCGGTCCTCGGCGTCCCAGTCCGCGCTGCGCTCCCGGGCGCGCTCCAGTGCGGCGCGGGCCTCGGCCTCGGTGGCGTAGGGGCCCATCCGGAACTGCCAGCTGCTCTGCGGACCCTTCTCCACCTCGTGGGTCCGGGTGTTGTACCAGTACTGCACGTCGTTCGACTGCGATTCACCGACCATGGTCGCCTCCCGGTGCCTGTGCGGACGTCTGCGCGGGGGCTGCTCCCCCGGCTCCCAAGAGTATCGCGGGGAGGCTCGCGCGGCGCGCCGTTGCGACCGGCGCTCGCCGCTTTAAAGGTTTGGCAGACAGACCTTTTCCGGTCTAGGCTCGTGGCGCACACCACGTCGCACACCCCGGCCCGAGGAGGCACCCATGCGCATCGGCGTACCCACGGAGATCAAGAGCGCGGAGAAGCGCGTCGCACTCACCCCCGCGGGGGTCCATCAGCTGGTGGAGCACGGCCACGAGGTGCGCGTGCAGGCAGGCGCCGGCCTCGGCTCCCACCTCGCGGACGAGGACTACGCCGCCGCCGGCGCGCGGATCGTCGCGACCGCCGCCGAGGCCTGGGGCGAGTCCGGCATGGTGGTGAAGGTCAAGGAGCCGCTCCCGGAGGAGCACGCACACCTGCGCGAGGACCTCATCCTCTTCACCTACCTCCACCTCGCCGCCGCCGAGGACCTCACCCGGGCGGTCCTCGCCGCCGGGACCACCGCGATCGCCTACGAGACGGTGCAGCCGGATGCGGGCGGGCTCCCCCTGCTGGCCCCCATGAGCGAGATCGCCGGCCGCCTCTCCGTCCAGGAGGGCGCGCACCACCTGCTCGCCGCACAGGGCGGCCGCGGCGTGCTGCTGCCCGGTGTGCCCGGCGTGGACCGCGCCAAGGTCACCATCGTGGGCGCCGGAGTGGCGGGCGCCTCCGCCGCACGGGCCGCGGTGGGCATGGGCGCGCAGGTGGAGATCTTCGACATCAGCCTCCCGCGCCTGCGCTACCTCGACGAGGTGTTCGACGGCCGGCTGCAGACGAAGGCCTCCTCGCCGTTGGACATCGCCGAGTCCGTCGCCCGGGCGGACCTCGTGGTGGGCTCCGTGCTCATCCCGGGCCACCGCGCACCCAAGCTGGTGACGGACGAGATGGTCGCCGCCGCCAAGCCCGGCAGCGTCTTCGTCGACATCGCGATCGACCAGGGCGGATGCTTCGCCGGCTCCCGGCCCACCACCTATGCGGAGCCCACCTTCGAGCGGCACGGCGCGCTCTTCTACTGCGTGGCGAACATGCCCGGCGGTGCGCCCGTCACCGCCACGAAGGCGCTCACCAACGCCACCACGCCGTACATCCTGCGGATCGCGGACGGCGGCTGGCGGGAGGCGCTGCGGGCGGACCGGGCGCTCGCCCGCGGTCTCAACGCCCACGGCGGAACGCTCACCAACGCCGCCGTGGCGGAGGCCTTCGGACTCGACTCCGTCCAGCCGGAGGCCGTCCTCGCCGGCTGAGGCGACCGGCTGCGGGACCCGCTCAGTCGCCCATCGTGGTGCTCCGGAAGTGGGTCTCGCAGAGTTCGCCGGCACGGTCCGGGTCCCCCGCCGCGATCGCCTCGACCAGCGCGAAGTGGTCCGCGGCCGCCTGCTCGAACAGGCGCTCGGAGAACGGGTCATGGCGGAAGCCCGCGTTGATGCGGCGGTCCAGGTCCGCGGCGATCTCCACGAGGTGCGGATTGCGCGCGGCCTGGGCCATCGTGTGATGGAAGCGGGCGTCGGCCGTGCGCGCCTCAGCGGCGGTCTGCGCCTGCGCGTAGCGGCCCGCGAGCTCACGCAGGCGGGCGGTGTCCTCGGCCCGGCGCCGCTGGGCCGCGACGGCGGCGATGCGATTCTGGACGACGGCGCGCGCGTCGAGCAGATCGCGTCGCGTCTCACGGAACTCCGCGAGCCGCTCGGCGTACTCCTCCACCCGCGCCGGCTCCACCCGGGAGATGAAGGTCCCGCCGCCCCGGCCGCGGCGACGGACGACGAAGCCCGCCCGCTCCAGGGTGGCCAGTGCCGCGCGGACGCTGGACCGGGACACCTCGAGCTCGTCGGCCAGCCTGCGCTCCGGCGGCAGGCAGGTGCCCTCCGGCAGCGCACCCACCGCGATCGAGGCCATGATGTGGTCGGCGATCTGCCGCGGGGTGGAGGACTGGGAGACCACCCCGGCGAGATCCGCGTAGCCCGCGTCGAACTCCGGCTCCGTCTGCGCCATGCGCCCTCCCTTCCCGGCCGTGCTCCGCTCGGACCCACCATAGCCGCGCGGCCGCGGCGGCACCCACGGCTCTCGATAGACTGGACCCATCATGACTGAGACCACCGCTGCGCAGAACTCCGCCCTCCCGACCACCGCACCGCTGGGCACCCTCGTGCCCGGCACGCTCTCCCCCCAGCGTCCCGTCCCGCAGTCCATTCCGCGCCCGGAGTACGTGGGGCGGAAGGAGCCCGACGAGGGCCGCGGCGGCGACTTCCACTCCCCGGAGGAGGTCGAGCGCATCCGCGCTGCCGGCCGGATCGCCGCGGACGCCCTCGCGGAGGTGGGGAGGATCATCCGTCCGGGCATCACGACGGACGAGATCGACGCGGTCGCGCACGAGTTCATGGTCGCCCACGGCGCCTACCCCTCGACGCTGGGCTACCGCGGCTACCCCAAGTCCGTGTGCACCTCCGTCAACGAGTGCGTGTGCCACGGCATCCCGGACTCGACTGTCCTCGCCGACGGCGACATCGTCAACGTCGACATCACCGCCTACAAGGACGGGGTCCACGGCGACACGAACTTCACCTTCCTCGTGGGCGACGTCGACGAGGAGTCGCGGCTCCTCGTAGAGCGCACGCACGAGGCGATGATGCGCGGGATCAAGGCGGTGCGTCCGGGCCGTGAGATCAACGTGATCGGCCGGGTCATCGAGAAGTACGCCAAGCGGTTCGGCTACGGGGTCGTCCGCGACTTCACCGGCCACGGCGTGGGCCGCGAGTTCCACTCCGGCCTCATCGTCCCCCACTACGACGCGGCTCCGGCGCACAGCGAGGTCATCGAGCCGGGGATGGTCTTCACCATCGAGCCCATGCTCAACCTGGGCACCGTCGCGTGGGAGCAGTGGGACGACGGCTGGACCATCGTCACCAAGGACCGCAGGCGTTCCGCCCAGTTCGAGCACACCTTCGTCGTGACGGAGACCGGCACGGACATCCTCACCCTTCCGTCCGCGGGCGTTACGATCAGCTGAGAGAAGCACGCCGCAGCCGCCCGGCGGGCAGACCGCCGGGCGGAGGACGGCCAGACGAGAGAGGTCCACCATGGCTCAGGAGCAGCAGCCGAATCTCCAGCATCTCGCAGTGGGCATCGACATCGGCGGGACCGGCACCAAGGTGGGTCTCGTCGATGTCCGCGAGGGTGCGCTGATCGGCAAGCGCTGCCGGCTCGACACCCCCGGCGACGCCCGTGCGGAGGAGATCGTCGCCACCGTCCGCGCGGCACTCGACGATCTCGCGGCGCAGACGGCGGAGGCAGGCGTCATCTCCGCGCCGGAGCACCTGTCCAAGCTCCCGGTGGGTGCGGCGTTCCCCGGCGTGGTGAAGAAGGGCACCGTCGCCTTCGCGGGCAACCTCACCGCGGCGATCGGCGCTCCCATCGTGGACATGCTGAGCGAGGCGGTGGGCACGGCGGTCCACATCGCCAACGACGCGGACGCCGCGGGGCTCGCGGAGATGACCTACGGCTCGGGACGCAAGCATCGCAAGGAGAGCGTCATCGTCACCACCCTGGGCACCGGGATCGGCACTGCGCTGTTCACCTCCGGCCGGCTGTACCCGTACTCGGAGCTGGGCCATCTCATGATGGGCGAGGAGGTCGCGGAGCGGCAGATGTCCGTCGCGGCGATGCGGCGCCTCGACCTGGGCTTCGAGGAGTGGGGCGCACGGCTGACCGCCTACTATCGCGAGCTCGAGCGTCTGTTCTTCCCGGACCTGTTCATCCTGGGCGGGGGCATCTCCAAGCGCAGTGCGGAGTTCCTCCCGCACATCGCGGTGGACACCCCCATCCGGGTCGCGAAGCTGCTCAACAACGCCGGGATCGTGGGCGCCGGGCTGCTGGGGGCCAACCAGGGCAAGGCGAAGGTGGGCCGCAAGCGGAAGTGAGCGGCGGCTGATGTGTGAGTGAGGGCAGGCCGCCTGTACGCCGGGTTCTGTTCGTGCACCGGGTCACCCCTGTGCACGCGACGACCATCTGTCTGGGACCGCTGTTGCCAGCGGCCTCGAGCGATCCACCCGACGGCTCGGGCGAGCAGCCCTCGAACGCCGTCTGTCCGATCTTGCTCCGGGTGGGGTTTACCGAGCAGCCGCAGTCACCTGCGGCCCTGGTGGTCTCTTACACCGCCGTTTCACCCTTACCCGCCGTGTGCACGCACACGGCGGGCGGTCTGTTCTCTGTGGCACTGTCCCGCGGGTCACCCCGGGTGGCTGTTGGCCACCACCCTGCTCTGCGGAGCCCGGACGTTCCTCAGCGGAGAGGCTTTCGCCGTTTCCCCGCCGCGGTCGTCCGGCGACCTGCCCTCAGCCCGCTACTGTACACCGGGGCGCACGCACCGCGCGCCTTCCCCCACCGACCGCAGTCCGCATCCCAGCTGAAGGAGACGTGCTCCACCCGTGAAGATCCTGCTTCCCCCGTCCGAAGGAAAGACCGCGCCCGCCGCCGGCCCCGCCGTGGACGTCGGGGCGCTCGCGTTCCCCCAGCTCGCGGATGCGCGTGAGGAGGTGCTCGCGTCCCTGCGCACGGCCTCGGCCGCCGAGGACGCGCTCACCGCCCTCGGCGTGGGGAAGTCGCTGGCCGCCGAGGTCGAGGCCAACACCCGCCTGTGCACCGCACCCGCCGCGCCCGCGCACGAGGTCTACACCGGGGTGCTCTACTCCGCGATGGGTGCCGCGGACATCGCCCCGGAGCGGCTCGCGCACGTCTTCGTCTCCTCCGCACTCTTCGGCGTGGTGAATCTCACGGACCCGATCCCCGCCTACCGCCTCTCGATGGGCACCGCACTCCCGCCTCTCGGCCGCATGCGCACCTGGTGGCGGAAGCGGCTGGCGCCGGTCCTCGACGAGGCGTTCGCGGGCGAGCTGCTGCTCGACTGCCGCTCCGCCGACTACCGCGCCTCCTGGCCCGGCCGCCCGGCGCAGACCGTCACGGTCGACGTCGTGCAGGTGCGCGGCGGAAAGCGGACGGTCGTCTCCCACTTCGCCAAGCACACCCGCGGCGAGCTCGCCGGGCGGCTCCTGCGGGCGGAGGCTCCGCTGCCGGAGACGCCGGAGGGGATCGCCGAGGCCGCCGGACGGTGGTACGAGGTCGAGTACGCGCAGCCCACCGCGCGGAAGGCCGCCTCACTCACCGTGGTGCTGCCGGAGACCTGAGTCCCCGCGCCGGGGTACCGCCGCCAGCGGGTCCTCCCGCAGCACCTCGACCGGCACCGCGGATTCTCTGCTCAGCGCACGCAGGAGGCCGGCGCGGGTGGCGAAGCCCGCGGCCCGTGCCGCGCTCGTCGCGCTCGCGCCGCCGCGCAGACCGCGGACGGCCTCGCTCAGCCTCCGCCGCGTCCGCCACCGGCTGAAGCTCATTCCCGTCTCGTCCGCGAAGATGCGCTGCACCTGGCGCTCGCTCATCCCCACCCGCGCACAGAGGGCTGCGAGCGGGGCCGGGGAGCTCACGGCCGCCTCGGCGATCCGAGCCGCCACCGGATGCACCGGCATGACGGCGGGGAAGGCCTCGACCCGCAGCTGGAGCAGCAGCTCCTCCAGACCGTCGGTGAACACCGCGCACTGTTCGGGCGTGCGCGGCTCCGCCGCCATCCGGGCGAGCATGAGGCGGGTGATGCCCGGCACCGCGCCCAGCCGCTGCACCCGCACGGCCGGCGCGACGTGCCCGGCGAGGACCGGCCCCAGCACGATCGAGTGCTCCTCCAGCCGCACGGCGTGCGGCACGTCCGCGGCCAGCCAGACCGAGGTGCGCGGCTCGAGGAGGATGTCCGTCCCGTCCGCAGTCAGCCTGCCCCGCCCCATCACGAGATGCACGAGGTGCGGGCGGTCGTGCGCATGCATGGGATGGCCCGTGAACCGCATCGCCGTCTCCGGCACCACCGTGGCGAACTCCCGCCTGAAGCCCATCATCCGCCTCCCCGTCACAGCCGCACGGCCCACCGCTCCGGCGCCGTCCACTCCATTTCGCAAAGCAATTATGCCCTAACTGCAGGACGTGTCGGCTCCGGACCCGGACGATGTCGCCTCCGGACCGCCCCGCCCGCGAAACCGCACCTAGGGTCGGTCCTTGGCATTTAAGTGAGGCTGCCCTTATCCCAATCGGAGGTTCCCGTGATCCGCACATCCCACCCGCTCCGCACATCCCCTCGCCGCGCGTCCCGCACCCTGGCTGCGGCGACACTCGCCGCCGGCCTGCTCGCACTCACCGCCTGCGGCGGCTCCGCGGCGGACGAAGGGAGCGAGGAGGAGGCAGCGGGCGGCACGCGCACCGTCTCCACGCCCTACGGTGATGTGAAGGTCCCCACGGACGCCCAGCGCATCGTCGTCCTCAACTACGCACTCGCCGGCTATCTGTACGACATGGACGTGCCGGTGACGGCGACGATCCCGGAGGACGCCGACCAGCGCAACCAGGAGTACTCACCGCTGTGGGGATCCGCACCGGACGAGGACGGCACCGAATTCCTGCCGTGGTCGACCGACGGCTTCGACCTCGAGGCGGTGCTCGAGGTCGACCCGGATCTCATCATCGGCGGCGGCTGGGGCTTCCCGAGCTTCCACGCGGAGAAGGCGTACGAGGACCTCTCCGCCATCGCCCCCACCGTCGTCGTCGACAAGGCTCTCCCGGACTGGCAGGGACAGGCGGAGTTCCTCGCCGTGGACGTCTTCGACCGGCCCGAGGCCTACGAGGAGATGGTGACGGAGTACGAGACCCGCCTGGAGGAGGTGAGGGATGCGATCGAGGTGCCGGAGCAGCCCACCTCGTTCGTCTCCGTCACGGGTGAGGGCACCCCCTACCTGGTCCTCGAGGACCAGGGCCTGCCGCGCATGTTCGACGCGCTGGGCTTCGAGGTCAACGACATCGCGGCCCGCAACGGGCTCGAGCCCTACCAGCCCGGCGGCGACCTCGCGGAGCTCTCCACCGAACAGCTCGGGCAGCTCGTGGACAGCGAGACCCTCTTCGTCATGGGCTTCAACGCGGACACGGCCAGTGCGGAGGCGCTCGCGGACGATCCGGCCTGGTCCGGGCTGCCGGCGTTCGCCCACCACCGTGCGTACGATCTGCCCTACTGGGCGCTGCGGCACGACTTCGACGAGTCGCTCGAGGTCCTCGACCTCGTCGAGGAGGAGTTCGGCAGGTGAGCCTCCACGATCTCCGCATCCACCCGCTCGTGGTGCGCACCGTCACGGTCGCCGCCGTCGAGGACGTGACCCCGCGGATGCGCAGGATCCGCCTCACGGGAGAGGAGCTGGGCGCCTTCACCCGCGACGGGCACGCGCATCCGCCCTTCTCCTCCCCCGGGTTCGACGACCACGTCAAGCTCGTCCTCGCCCGGGGAGGCCCCCTCGAGACGGCGCTGCCGCTCCAGCTGCCCGACGGCATCGAGTGGACGCCCGCACCGCACCGCGAGACCCGCGACTACACGCCGCGCAGCTTCGACCCGGAGGCGGGCGAGCTCGTCCTCGACTTCGTCATGCACGGCGACGGGCCGGCCGCGACCTGGGCGCGGGACGCCGCGCCGGGCGATCCGCTGACCTTCGTGGGGCCCAAGTCCTCCCTCGTGCTACCCACGGACGCCACCGCGCTGGTGCTGGTGGGCGACGAGACCGCGCTGCCGGCCCTGGGCAGGTTCTTCGACGAACGCCCGCTTCCCGCGCCTGCCCACGTCCTCGCGTTCGCAGCGGATCCCGCGGCGCACCAGCCGCTGGCACTGGGTCCGGAGGACTCCGTGCGGTGGGAGCACATGCCGCACCCGGACGGCGAGGCGATCGCGCGCAGCTTCGACGAGTTGGTCGAGGACCGCGACCTCGGGGAGCGGCCGTACGTGTGGGCCGCGGGCGAGGCCTCCTCGCTGCTGCCGCTGCGCCGCAGGCTCTCCGGTCTCGTGGCACGCGGGGACCGCAGCATCACCGGCTACTGGCACCGGACGGAGGAAGCCGAGGCCGCAGCAGTCGCCCCGGCCCTCCCGGAGGCGCCGGCGGCCTGGTTCGCGATCCGTGCGGCGCTCGACCTCGGGCTGCTCCCGGTGCTGTCCGCCGGAGCGCGCACGGCGGACGGGATCGCGGCGGCGCTCGGGGTGCCGCACGTACGGCTGCGGCCGCTGCTGGATGCGCTGGTCCCCTCCGGCCTCCTGGAGCGGGACGACGCCGGAGCATGGCGGCTGTCCGCGCTCGGCCGTGATCTGCTCGACGATCCGCACGCGCAGGAGGAGTTCACCGGGCCCGAGGCCGCACAGATCCTGGCCCTGGCGCACACCGCCGAGGCCGTCCGCGGCGGGACGCCCGCGTGGGAGCTGGCCCACGGCACCCCCTTCGCCCGGACGCTCGCGGATCCGGCGACCGCCGCGCATCTCGCCCACGAGGCGGAGTCGCTCGCGTTTCTCCAGTACGGCCTGGTGCGCAGGCTCGCGGAGCTGGACGCGCACAGCCTCCTGGCCGTCGGACCCGCCGCCGGAGTCCTCGCCGAGGTCGCGGCCCGCGGCGGAATCGCCGTCCGTCCGCTCGCGGCAGGCGAGGAGCGCACGCCCGCGCCCGAGGCCTCCCCTGCGGCCGCGACGGACGGCGGGACCGTGATCGTGTCCGCCCTCCTGCTGCACCACCTCGACGACGCGGCTGCGCTCGCGCACCTGCGGACGCTCGCCGCACACGCATCGCGTGCGCTGCTGCTCGACTCCCCCGCACCGGACGCCCTCTCCCCCGACGCGGCCCTCCGCACGCTCGTGCAGTTCGGGACCAGCGGCACGCCTCCGCGCACGCCCGCGGACGTCGCCGCCCTCGCACAGGAGGCCGGGTGGACCGCTCTGTCCGCACGCGGCCTCGGCTGGGGCCTGCACGCGACGGAGCTCGTCCGCGGATGAACGCCTCCTCCGCTCCGCGGCCGGCCGCGCTGACGGCGGCACTGCTGGCAGCGCTCCTCCTGCTCGGGGCCGTCGCCGTGCTGAGCCTCTTCGTCGGCTCCGCCGCGCTCTCGCCGGCGGAGGTCGTGGGCGCACTCTCACGTGCGGACGAGGACCTCATCAGCCGGATGACGGTGTCCGGCCTGCGGCTCCCCCGCACGCTGCTGGGCATCGCCGTCGGGGTCGCGCTGGGAACGGCGGGCGCGCTGGCGCAGGCGGTCACCCGGAATCCGCTCGCGGACCCCGGGATCCTGGGGGTGAGCGCCGGCGCGGGCCTGGCGGTCTCCCTCGCCGTCGCCTTCCTCGGACTCACCCGCGTGGAGGACTACAGGTGGTTCGCGTTCGCGGGCGCCCTCGGGGCCTTCGCCCTCGTCTACGCGATCGCGCTGCGCGGACCCCACGGCGCCACACCGGTCCGCCTCACGCTCGTGGGCGTGGCGCTGTCCGCCGTGCTCACCGGCGCCAGTCAGTCGCTCGCGCTCCTGCGTCCGCACGTGTTCGACCAGATGCGCTTCTGGGGAGCGGGCACGCTCGCCGACCGCCCGCAGGGCACGCTCACGGCCGTCCTGCCGTTCATCGCGGTGGGCGTCGTGTGCGCGCTGCTCACGGGCCGCGCCGCGAATGCGATGGCGCTCGGCGACGAACGCGCACGCACGCTCGGCGTGCCCGTGGGCGTCCTGCGCTGGCTCATGACGGTCCTCATCGCGGTGCTCTGCGGGGCGGCGACCGCCGCGGCGGGGCCCATCGCCTTCGTGGGACTGATGGTCCCCCACGCCGTCCGCGCCGTGACTGGCCCGGACCAGCGCTGGGTGTTCGCCCTCTCCGCCGTCCTCGCCCCCGTGCTCCTCCTGCTGGCGGACATCCTCGGCAGGCTCCTCGTGTGGCCGGCGGAGCTGCAGGCCGGCATCGTGACCGCCTTCCTCGGCGCCCCGGTGCTGGTCCTGCTGGTCCGCCGCGCGGAGAGGGGCGGACTGTGAGCGGCGTCCTGCGCCTGGGCCCGGTCAGCCGGCGCTTCTCCCCGCGGGACGCAGGCATCGCAGCCGCCCTGCTCCTCCTGGTGGCCGTCCTCACCCTGCTCGGGCTGTCACTCGGAGAGCGGCCGGTGAGCGCGGACCGCGTGCTCGCGGCCTTCCTCCCGGATGCCGAGGCGCTCGATCGGATGGTCGTCGTCGAATGGCGCGCACCGCGCGCCTTCGCCGCCGCCGTGTTCGGTGCGTGCCTGGGGATCAGCGGAGGCCTGTTCCAGGCGCTCACCCGCAATCCCCTGGGCAGCCCGGACATCATCGGCCTCAACACCGGCGCGTACTCGGGAGTGTTGTGCGTGATCCTTCTCGGCGGCAGCGGCTACGCGGCCTTCGCCGCCGGAGCCGTGGGCGGCGGCGTCCTCGCCGCCGGGCTCGTGTACCTGCTCGCGTACTCCTCCGGCCTCCAGGGGTTCCGCCTCATCGTCGTGGGCATCGCCGTGAGCGCCTTCCTTAGCTCCGCGAACTCGTGGTTCGTCGTCAAAGCGAACCTCGACGAGGCGATGCGCGCCGCCGTCTGGGGTGCGGGGACCCTCAACGGGATCCGCTGGCCGCAGCTCCTCGCCGCGGGGACGGCGGCCCTCGTCCTCCTCTGCGTGCTCCCGTGGCTCAGCCGCAGGATCGCACAGCTCGAGCTCGGGGAGGACGCAGCCCGCGTCCGCGGCGTGCGGGCCGAACCGGTGAAGGCCGTCCTCGTGCTCGTCGGAGTGGCGCTCACCGCCCTCGTCACCGCCGTCACCGGACCCATCGCCTTCATCGCACTGGCGGCTCCCCAGATCGCCCGCAGGATCCGGCGCGAGACCAGCGGCTTCGACGCGGTGGGAGCGGCGCTCGTGGGCGCGGTCCTGCTCAGCGGTGCGGACCTCCTCGCCCAGCACGCCCTGCCCGATTCCGCGCTCCCCGTGGGCGCCGTCACCGTCTGCCTGGGCGGCGCCTACCTCGTCTGGCTGCTGTTCGCAGAGAACCGGAGAAGCTGACATGTCCCACACACCCTCCGCGGAGATCGCGCTGCAGGCGGTGGACCTCACCGCCGGATACCGCTCCCAGGACCCCGTCCTCCGCGCGGTGGCCGCCGCCGTGCCCCGCGGCGGCTTCACCGCCGTGATCGGGCCCAACGGCTGCGGCAAGTCCACGCTGCTGCGCGCCTTCACCCGTCTGCTCGCCCCCGCCTCCGGCGGTGTCCTGCTCGACGGGAGGGACATCTCCGCCCTGCGCACGGCCGCGCTGGCCCGCCGGATGAGCATGCTCCCGCAGCAGTCGCCGGTGCCGGACGGCATCCGCGTCGCGGAGCTCGTGCGACGGGGCCGATATCCCCACCAGACGCTGTTCGCGCAGTGGTCGGCGGACGACGAGGCCGCCGTCGCCCGTGCCATGGAGCTCACCCGCGTGAGCGGCCTCGCGGACAGGCTCGTGGACACACTCTCGGGCGGGCAGCGCCAGCGGGTGTGGATCGCGCTCGCGCTCGCCCAGGACACCGAGCTGCTCCTCCTGGACGAGCCCACGACCTTCCTCGACATCGCGCACCAGTACGAGACCCTGCGGCTGCTGCAGTCGCTGCAGGCGCAGGGGCGGACCGTCGTGGCGGTCCTGCACGACCTCGACCACGCCGCGCGCTTCGCCACGCACGTGGTGGCGATGAGGGACGGGCGCACCGTCGCCTCGGGGACGCCCGCGGAGATCCTCACCGAGGAGCGGGTGCGCGAGGTGTTCGGGCTCGACTGCCGCATCCTCACGGATCCGGACACGGGCACTCCCGTCGTGCTCCCCCGGTAGCGCCGCTCACCCGCCGGCGCGCAGCAGCACCGCGCCGCAGTCCTCGCACTCGAGGCAGGTGCCGGGTGCGGCGTTCCGGTACCGGTCCGCACTCGCACCGGAGAGCTGGGCGCCGCAGGCGGTGCAGGCGCCGCCGGAGACGGTCGCGGCAGCCGGGTACTCGCCGTCCGCGGACAGTCGCGGCGCGAGAGACTGCGGGAGCTGCGCGACCGCGGCGGTCAGCCGGGCGTCGAGCTCCGCGATCTCGCCGCTCAGGCGCTCCGCCTCCGCGGTGCGCTCGGCCTGCAGGTCCCGCCCCGTGCTCGCCACCTGGTCCGCCTGTGCACGGACGCCGGCGAGGGCCTCGGCGGCGGTCTCCCCCGCCTCCAGCTCCTCCACCTGCCGGGTCTCGATCTCGCTCACGCGCCGGCGATGCCCCGCGATCTCCTCCTGGAGGCCCAGGAGGTCCCGCGAGGTGAGGCCCACACCGGCGTTGAGCTTCTCCTCCGTCCGGCTGATGCGCGCCCGCAGCGCGTCCGCCTCCGCCTCGCACTCCGCGGCCTGCCGCTCGTGCTCCGTCTGCCGGGCGGCGAGTGCGTCCGCCTCCTGCCGCAGCCGCCCGTGCTCCGCCGCGAGCTCACGCAGGCGGGCCAGACGCTGGGTCTGCCGGGCCTCGTGCGCCCGGGTGCGGCGCGCGGCCGCGAGGTCGATCCACTCCAGGAGTGCCTGTGCCTGGCCCTCGTCGAGTCTGAGCTCCGACATCCTCAGTGCTCCTTCCGCGATGCGTGTGCTGCCGCTGTATGCGCCGACTGCGAACCCGCCATGTCCTGCCCGATCCGTTCCGCCCACGCGTCGGTGCGCAGACGCGAGACCTCGATCTCGAGCTCCCAGCCGCGCTCCCGGGCCGCGGCGGACAGCTGTGCGGCCGCGCGGTCCAGCCAGAGCGACTCCGAGGCCCAGTGGGAGATGTCGATGAGGTGCGGAACGGGAGCGGCCGGCAGACCCGGGCCGGTCCGGCGCGCCGTGTCGCGGGCCTCCGTCGCGGGGTGGTGGCGGAGGTCCGAGGTGACGTAGACCTCCGCGCCGCACGCGCGCACCTCGTCGAAGAGCGAGTCCCCGGCCCCGCCGCACACCGCCGCACGGGTCACCTCCGCGTCCGGGTCACCGGCGATGCGGACGCCGGTGACGGTGGCGGGGAGGGCCGCGGCGAGCCGCCGCGCCAGGTCCCGGACCGTCGCGGGCTCCGGCAGATCCGCCCAGCGCCCTATGCCCACCGCGGGGTCCGCCGCCGAGGTGGGAGCGAGCGGCCGTGCCTCCCCCGCCCCCAGCGTCTCGATGAGCACGTCGGAGACCCCGCCGGGGGCGACGTCCGCATTGGTGTGCGCGGCGATGTGTGCGACCCCGGCACCGATGAGCCTCACGAGCTGGCCGCCCTTGAGGGTGTCCGCGGCCACGGAGGTGACCCCGCGCAGCAGGAGCGGATGGTGGGTGAGCAGCAGGTCCGCGCCGCGCTCCACGGCCTCCTCGACGACCGCGTCCACGGGATCCACGGCGAGCAGGACACGGCGCACGTGCCGGGAGGGATCGCCGGTGGTGAGCCCCACGGAGTCCCAGGATTCCGCCAGCCGCTCCGGCCAGAGGGCGTCGATGAGTGCGTGCAGGTCGGCGAGTGCGGGCTCCGTCATGGGACAACCGTAGTACGGTGAGCGCCATGTCGCAGATCACACCCGTGCGCAGGAGCACGATCGCAGACCTCATCCGCCGCACCGCCGGGCGCACCCCCGAGGCCACCGCCGTGGTCTTCGGCGACCGCACCTGGTCCTATCGCGGACTCGACGACGCCGTCACCGCGCTCGCCCGCCACCTGCTGGGGCTGGGCCTGGTCCCGGGCGACCGGGTGGCCGCCATCGGCCTCAACTCCGACCTCTATGCGCTGACCTTCCTCGCCTGCGCCCGCGCGGGCCTCGTCCACGTCCCGGTCAACTTCCAGATGCGCGGGGACGAGCTCGACTACTTCTTCACCGATTCCGGGGCCAAGGCCGTGTTCGCGGACGCCGCGCTCGCAGAGCACGTGCGGGCCACGCCCACCGGCGCCGTCCTGGAGGTGCGGACGTTCGAGGACCTCCTCCCCGTCGTCACCGCGCCGGAGGTGCCTCGGGCCGGCGATGACGAGTTCGCCGTCACGGACACGGACATCGCCCAGCTGCTCTACACCTCGGGCACCACCTCTGCCCCCAAGGGCGCGATCATGACCCACCGCGCGCTGGTCCACCACTACCTCAGCTGCCTCGACGGCCTCGATCTCAGCGCCGAGGACCGCTGGGTCCACGCGCTGCCGCTGTACCACTCCGCGCAGATGCACGTCTTCCTGCTGCCGGCGCTCATCACCGGCGCCTACAGCGTGATCGTCCCCAGCCCGGTGCCGGACGAGCTGCTCACGCTGATCGAGGAACAGCGCATCACCTCCTTCTTCGCCGCACCCACCGTCTGGGTGGCGATGGCGCACAATCCGCGCCTGACGGAGGCGGACCTCTCCTCGCTGCGCAGGGCCTACTACGGCGCCTCGATCATGCCCGGACCGGTGCTGGAGCGGCTGCGGACCGCGTTGCCGGAGCTGGGGTTCTACAACTGCTTCGGCCAGTCCGAGATGGGGCCGCTGTGCACCGTGCTGCGCCCGGAGGAGCACGACGACCACCCCGGCTCCGCCGGCAGGCCGGCGCTGTTCGTCGAGGCCAAGGTCGTCGACTCCCAGGGTGATGAGGTGGGCCCGGGCGAGCAGGGCGAGATCGTCTACCGCTCGCCGCACCTCTGCGAGGGGTACTGGAACAAGCCCGAGGCCACACAGGAGGCCTTCCGCACCGGCTGGTTCCACTCCGGCGACCTCGTGGTCCGCGACGCGGACGGCTTCGTCGAGGTCGTGGACCGCGTGAAGGACGTCATCAACACCGGCGGCGTGCTCGTGGCCTCACGGCAGGTCGAGGACGCCGTCTTCGAACTCGAGGAGGTCGCCGAGGTCGCGGTGGTGGGCGTGCCGGACGACAAGTGGATCGAGGCGATCACCGCCTTCGTCGTCCGCAAGCCCGGGGTGGGCGACGATCAGCTCACCGCGACGACGGTCACGGACCACGTCCGCTCGCGGCTGGCGCCGTTCAAGGTGCCCAAGGCGGTGCACTTCGTCGAGGAGCTGCCCAAGAACACGGCGGGCAAGATCCTCAAGCGCCGGCTGCGGAGCTGAGGAGGCCGCGGCGCCGGCGAGCCGGACCGGGTCTCAGTGGGCACACACCGTCCGCTGGGCGGAATCGCATCCTGCTACTGTGTCCGGATGCACAACAGGCCCACCGATCAGCCGGGCGGTCCGCTCGCCGCTCTGTCACGCAAGCTCTCCGCCGCCGCAGGCAACGATGCCTTCGGCGGCACGCTGCTCCTCCTCGCTGCCGTCGCAGCGCTCGTCCTGGCGAACACGCCCCTGTCCGGCTGGTACGAGGCTGTGCGGGACTTCCGCGTGGGCCCCTCCGCCCTCCACCTCGATCTCACGATCGGCACGTGGGCGGCCGACGGCCTCCTCGCCGTCTTCTTCTTCGTGGTGGGACTGGAGCTCAAGGAGGAGTTCGTCACCGGCCGCCTGCGCGACCCCCGCCAGGCGGCCGTCCCCGTGGCCGCGGCCGCCGGCGGCGTCCTCGCGCCCGCCCTCATCTTCATCGGCTTCAACCTGCACACGGGCGGCGGCGCTCTCAACGGCTGGGCCATCCCGACCGCCACGGACATCGCCTTCGCCGTGGCCGTCCTCGCGGTCGTGGCGAAGAACCTGCCGTCCGCGCTGCGCATCTTCCTCCTCACGCTGGCGGTGGTCGACGACCTCATCGCGATCACCATCATCGCCATCGCCTACACCGCGGGCGTCCAGCTGGGCTGGCTGCTGGCCGCGATCGTCCCGCTGGCCCTGTTCGCCTTCCTCACCTACCGGGGCGTGCGCTCCTGGTGGATCCTCGTCCCGCTCGGCATCCTCACCTGGTACTGCGTGCACAGCGCGGGCGTGCACGCCACCGTCGCCGGTGTGCTCCTGGGCTTCGCCGTGCCCGTCCGGCCCACGCCGCGGGCGCGGGTGGCCCACGGCACGGACGCGGACGGAGTGATCCGCTACGAGGGCCTCGCCGGTCACTTCGCGAGCCGGTGGGGCGTCTTCTCCACACTCTTCGCCGTGCCGGTCTTCGCCTTCTTCTCCGCAGGCGTGGAGACGGGAGGGCTGAGCGGCCTCGGCGAGACCTTCGCGGATCCGATCGTCCTGGGCATCGTCTGCGGCCTCGTCCTCGGCAAGCCCATCGGCATCCTCGGCACCACGTTCCTGCTCACCCGCCTGCCGTTCTTCCGGCTGGAGAAGTCGCTGAAGTGGATCGACATGCTGGGCATGTCGATGGTCGCCGGCATCGGCTTCACGGTGGCCCTCCTGGTGGGCGAACTCGCCTATCCCGGCATGGAGCACCTCGCCGGCGAGGTGAAGATCGGCATCCTCTCCGGCTCGCTCATCGCCGCCGTGCTGGGCGGCATCCTCCTCTCGATCCGCAGCGGCATGGCCGGCAACCAGCGCGAGCGGCTCGACGTCTGAGGCATGAGCGCTCCCGTGCCGGCCCCGGAGACGGAGGTCTACCTCGATCACAACGCCACGACACCCGTCGCGGAGCCCGTGGCGCTGAGGATGTGGCCGCATCTCACCGAACGGTTCGGCAACCCCTCGAGTGCCACCCGGCGCGGACGTGCCGCGGCCGCCGCCGTCGACCGCGCACGGCAGGAGCTCGCCGCGCTGATCGGCGCCGAGCCGGACGAGATCGTCTTCACCTCCGGGGGCACCGAGGCCAGCAATCTGGCCCTCCGCGGGGCCGCCGCGGGCGCCGGCTGCCGGCGTGTGCTCACCTCTCCGCTCGAGCACCCCGCCACGACGGCGCCGCTCGCGCACCTGCGGACGCGGGACGGCTGGACGGTCCATACGCTCGACGTCGACGCCGGGGCCCGGATCGATCCGGATTCCGCTCCCGGCACTGAGCTGGGTCTGGGCACCCTCATCCTCGCGCACAACGAGGTCGGCACCGTCCAGCCGGCCGCGGCCTTCTCCGAAGCGGTCCACCGCGCGGGCGGCCTCGTGCACATCGACGCCGCACAGGCCGTCGGCAAGATCCCGGTCGACGTGCGGGAGATCGGGGCAGACCTCCTCTCCGTCGCCGGACACAAGCTCTACGGTCCGCAGGGGGTTGGCGCCCTCTGGGTGCGCCGGGGCACGGCACTCGCACCGGTGCTGCGCGGCGCCGGCCAGGAGCGGGGACTGCGCCCCGGCACGGAGAACGTCGCCGGGATCGTGGGCCTGGGAGCCGCCGCCGCACTGGCCGCCGAGGAGCTGCGGCGCGGGACCGCCGCACAGGTGAGGCTCCGGGAGCTTCTGTGGTCCCTGCTCAGCGCGGGTGCTCCCGCCCTCGTGCGGATCTCGCCGCCGGCGGGATGCCTGCCCAACACCCTCATGGTCGCGCAGCCGGGAACCGTGGGACAGGAGGTCCTGGACGCCGCGGAGGGGGTCGCCGCCTCGACCGGCAGCGCCTGCCATGCAGGCGTCCACGCCCCCTCGGCCTCCCTCCTCGCGATGGGAGTGGACCCGCGCACCGCGGTGGGAGCGCTCCGGCTGTCGCTCGGCCGGTCGACCACGGAGTCGGAGGTGCGCACCGCTGCGGAAGCCCTCTGTGCGGCGCTGCGCCGGGCGTCCGGCTGACGCCGCGAGGAGAGAAACCGCACAGCGGGCACCCTCCGGCTGGGCTCTGCCTGCCGCGGCTGAGTATCCTTAGCTGCGGTCCGGGGACGGACCCCGCACGCAGTCGCTGCGGCCCGACGGGTGCTGAGGAACCTGCGACCGCTGACAGGAGAGAGCACACGATGACAGAAGGGCCCACCGGCACCGCCGCGGCGCCGACGGCGGCACCCGCCGCGGTTCGCACCACCCCGGCGGTGGGAACGGCGCACGCGAAGGCGATCCTGTTCGGCGAGCACTCGGTGGTGTACGGCTCGCCGGCCGTCGCCATCCCGCTCACCTCCCTCAACGCCACCGCCCGCATCACGGCGGGGACGGGCGGGCTCCGGATCGACAGCGACCTCTACTCCGGCGCCGCCGCGGACGCGCCGCCCCGGCTGCAGCCGCTCATCGCGGCGGTGCAGTCGGCCTGCGCGCGCACCGGCGCGGATCCTGATCTGCTCGCCCTCGAGCTCACGAGCTCCATCCCCTACGAGCGCGGGCTGGGCTCCAGCGCCGCCGTGGCCGTCGCCGTCGCGCGCGCCGTCGCGGCCCTCACGGCGACGCGGCTGGACGAGGACGAGGTGCACGAGGTCGTCATGGCCGCGGAGCGGATCGCCCACGGCCGGTCCAGCGGGCTGGACGGGCGGACCGTCGCCTCGTCCTCCCCCATCCGCTTCCAGAACGGCGTCGTCACGCCGGTGGAGGTGGGCGGCACCTTCGAGTTCGTCCTCGCGGACTCCGGCCACGCAGGCTCCACGTCCGAGGCCGTGGGCTCCGTCCGCGCCCGGATGGAGGACTCCCCCTCGGAGGTGGGCGCGGTCCTCAACCGCCTGGGCGCGCTCGCAGAGGGCTCGCTCAGCCGGCTCGCGGCCGGGGACGTCGCCGGGCTGGGCGAGCAGATGGACGATGCCCACGCCCTGCTCGCGGAGCTGGGCGTGAGCGACGCCTCCCTCGAGACCCTTGTCGCGGCGGCGCGCGGTGCCGGCGCGGCGGGGGCCAAGCTCACCGGCGGCGGCCGCGGCGGCTGTGTGCTCACACTCGCCCGCGACGGCGCGCACGCCGCACAGATCGCAGAGACGCTCCGCGCCGCCGGTGCCGCGCGGACCTGGCAGACGAAGGTGGAACCGGCATGACCCGGGCGACCGCACGCGCACATCCCAACATCGCCCTCGTGAAGTACTGGGGCAAACGCGACGAGGCGCAGATGCTCCCGGCCGCGGGCAGCATGTCCATGACGCTCGACGCCTTCGCCACCACGACCACGGTCGAGGTCGACGGGACGCTCACCGAGGACGCCTTCTCCCTGGGCGGCGCGGAGCAGACCGGCGTGGCCCTGGACCGCACCACGCGCTTCCTCGACGTCGTCCGCTCCCTCGCCGGGGACGGCCGCCGCGCCCGGGTGCGCTCCCACAACGAGGCGCCCACGGCGGCGGGACTCGCCTCCTCGGCCTCGGGCTTCGCCGCGCTGGCGCTCGCCGCCGCGGCGGCCTACGGGCTCGATCTGGACGAACGCGCGCTGAGCCGGCTGGCCCGGCGCGGCTCCGGCTCCGCCACCCGCTCCGTCATCCCCGGCTACGCCGTGTGGCACGCGGGTACGGACGATGCGAGCTCGTACGCAGAGGGGATCGAGGCTCCGGACCTGCGCCTCGTCATCGTCACCGTCGACGGCTCCCCCAAGTCCGTCTCGAGCCGCCGGGCCATGCGGCTCACGGCCGCCACCTCCCCGTTCTACGAGGCCTGGGTGAGTTCCACGGAGCAGAGCCTCACGGAGATGGTCCGGGCCTGCGCGGACGGCGACGTCCCCCGGATCGGTGCGCTCACGGAGTCCCATGCGCTGCGCATGCACGCCGTCATCGCCACCTCCACGCCGCCCGTGCGCTATCTGGCCCCGCGCAGCATCGAGGTGTTCGATGCTGCCGTCCGGCTCCGTGAGGCCGGTGTGACGGCGTGGGCGACCGCGGACGCCGGCCCCAATGTCTGCGTGCTCACCACTCCCGCCGAGGCAGAGGCCGTCGCGGCCGCCGTGGCGGAGCACGGCGAGGTCCGCATCGTCGGCCCGGGACCGGGGGCGCACCTGCTCGCGGAGCACCTGCCGGAGCCTGCACAGCGGGACGGAGGAGAGACCCCACGGTGACCGCCTCCGCAACCGCCGCCGGCCCGGACGTCCTCGCACGCGCACCGGGCAAGCTCTACATCGCCGGTGAGTACGCGGTCGTGGAGCCCGGCCACCCGGCCGTCCTCATCGCCGTGGACCGGGTCATCACCGTGCGTCTCACGGCGGCCGCCGGCTGCGGGCGGGTCCGCTCGAGCAGATGGGGGCACAGCCCCGTGACCTGGGTGCGCGGTGCGGACGAGCAGATCGTGCTCGACCACAGCCCGCTCGACTACGTCACGTCCGCGATCGCGCTCATGGAACGGCTGCGCGCGGAGCGGGGGCTGGCGCCGCGCTACTTCGACCTCGCCATCGACAGCGAGCTCGACGATCCCAGCGGGCGGAAGTTCGGCCTCGGCTCCTCCGGTGCCGTGACCGCCGCGGTCGTCGACGCCGTCGGCCGCTTCTACAGTATGGGACTGCGGCCTCAAGACCGGTTCCGGCTGGCGCTGCTGGCCACGATCGCGATCGCACCGCGGGCCTCGGGCGGCGACGTGGCGGCCAGCACCTACGGCGGGTGGATCGAGTACACAGCCCCGGATCGCGCCGCTCTCCGCGCCCGAGCGGCGGCCTCCACCGTCACCGCCATGCTCACGGCACCGGAGTGGGAGGTCAGCCGGATCCGTCGCCTGGGCGACCCGGCCGGCCTTGCCCTGCTGGTGGGCTGGACGGGACGCCCCGCCTCCACCGAGCACCTCGTGGCGCGGGTGCACAGGGACGCGACAGACGTCGATGCGCGCTACGCGGACTTCCTCACCGGTTCCCGCCGCGCAGTGGAGGAGCTGACGGCGGCATGGACCACGGATCCCGTGACCGTGCTCGGCCGCATCCGCACGTGCAGGAGCATGCTGCAGGAGCTCGGCGCCCTCCGCGGCACCGTCATCGAGACCCCGCAGCTGCAGCTGCTCTGCGACCTCGCGGAGGCCCACGGCGCAGCGGGCAAGCCCTCCGGCGCCGGCGGCGGGGACTGCGGGATCGTCCTGCTGCCGGACACCGCAGACCCGGCGGCGCTGCTCGAATCCTGGCGGGAGCACGACATCCTGCCGCTGATGCTGCGGGCCCATTCCCCGGCCGCGGCCCCCACCGCACCGGACCAGGCAGGAGACACACATGACTGAGCGGGAAGCACTCGATGCGGCCGCACTCGACGCCGCCGGGCGGCACACGCGCAAGGAGGACCACGTCCGCCTCGCCGCGGCCCAGTGGACCGGCGGCGGGCCGCGGTCGGACTTCGACGACGTCGCCTTCGTCCATCACGCTCTGGGCGCGGTGGCGGTCGAGGAGGTGGACCCGTCCGTGGAGATGCTCGGCCGCCGCGTCGCGTGGCCGTTCTACATCAACGGGATGACCGGGGGCACGGAGCACACCGGGCGCATCAACCGGGATCTCGCGATCGCCGCGCGGGAGACCGGGATCGCGATGGCCTGCGGATCCATGTCCATCGCCCTCGACGACGCCGAGGCCGCCCGTGCCTTCACCGTCATCCGGGACGAGAACCCGGACGGCCTCGTCATGGCGAACCTGGGTGTGGGGAGGACGGCCGAGGACGCCGCGCGGGTCGTGGAGATGCTCAGGGCGGACGCCCTGCAGCTCCACGTGAATGCCGTGCAGGAGACGGTCATGCCGGAGGGCTCCCCGGAGTTCGGCTCCTGGCTGCGCGGCATCGAGGAGATCGTGAGAGCGAGCCCGGTGCCGGTGCTCGTGAAGGAGGTCGGATTCGGCCTCAGCCCGCGCACGCTCCTCCGGCTGCAGGAGCTCGGCGTGGAGTGGGCGGACGTCTCCGGCCGCGGCGGCACGGACTTCCTGCGGATCGAGAACGACCGGCGGCCCGGCGGCGACTACGCCTATCTCACCGGGTTCGGCCAGTCCGCGCCCGCCTGCCTGCTCGATGCAGCGGCGACCGCCGAACTCTCCCCGGGGCCGGTGCTGCTGGCCTCGGGCGGGGTCCGCAGCCCCCTCGACGTGCTGCGCGCGCTGGCGCTGGGCGCCCGCGCGGTGGGCGTCGCCGGCGCCTTCCTCACGGCGGTGGACTCCGGCGGGCCGGACGCGCTCGTCCCTCTCCTGCGGACCTGGCAGGACCATCTCCGCGATCTGTCCGCGCTGCTGGGTGCGCGGACGCCGGCGGACCTCGCACACACGGACGTGCTCATCCGCGGCGGGCTGCGCGAGTACTGCGAGCTGCGCGGCATCGAGGCGGGGCGTTACAGCCGGCGGAGCGAGGACTGAGCACCCCGCCGCGCACCGGCACGCGGCCCCATCCTCTTCATTCGTTCACTGTTTGACATCATTCAAATGTAGGACGAGCATGGCCCTTGAGAGCCTCGCACCTCGCGAGCCGAGGGGCAGAAGGAGCCCTTCGCATCGAAGGAGGATGATGATGGAAGCATTCGATCCGCAGCACGCCTCGACCACGGAGTCCGGCGCACCCCGGGAGTCCGACGCGCATTCGCTCAGCGTGGGCCCCGACGGCCCGCTCCTCCTCCACGACGTCGCACTCGTGGAGAAGCTCGCCCGCTTCGACCGCGAACGCGTGCCCGAACGCAGCCCCCACGCCAAGGGCTCCGGCGCCTTCGGCGAGTTCGAGGTCCTCGAGGACGTCTCCGCCTACACCAAGGCCGATTTCCTCCAGCCCGGCAGGCGCACGCCCATGCTCGCCCGCTTCTCCACCGTCGCCGGCGAGCTCGGCTCCCCGGACTCCTGGCGCGATGTCCGCGGCTTCGCCCTGAAGTTCTACACGGACGAGGGCAACTTCGACATGGTGGGCAACAACACCCCGGTGTTCTTCGTCCGCGATCCCATGAAGTTCCCCGACTTCATCCACTCCCAGAAGCGCCTGCCCGACTCCGGCCTGCGCTCGCCCAACATGCAGTGGGACTTCTGGTCCCTCTCCCCCGAATCCGCGCACCAGGTCGCCTACCTCATGGGCGACCGCGGGCTGCCCCGGACCTGGCGGCACATGAACGGCTACTCCTCCCACACCTACATGTGGATCAACGCCGCAGGCGAGAGGTTCTGGGTCCAGTACCACTTCCACACGGACCAGGGCGTGGAGAACATGACCAACGAAGAGGCCGCCAGGCTCGCCGGTGAGGACGCGGACATCCACCGCCGGGACCTCTTCGAGGCGATCGAGCGCGGGGACCACCCCAGCTGGACGCTCTCGGTGCAGATCATGCCCTACGAGGAGGCCAAGACCTACCGGTTCAACCCCTTCGACCTCACCAAGACCTGGTCGAAGAAGGACTACCCGCTTCACCGTGTCGGCAGGTTCACCCTCAACCAGAACCCCACCAACCACTTCGCCCAGATCGAGCAGGCCGCCTTCAGCCCCTCGAACACCGTTCCCGGCACGGGCGTGTCCCCGGACAAGATGCTCCTCGGGCGCGTCTTCTCCTACCCGGACGCCCAGCGCAACCGGGTGGGCACGAACTTCAACCAGCTGCCCGTCAACGCCCCCAGGACCACGGTGAACTCCTACGACAAGGAGGGGCAGATGCAGTACCACCACTCCGGTGCCGCACCCGTCTACGCACCCAACTCCTACGGCCGTGCCTACCAGGACGCCCAGGGCACGGTGGACAACGGCTGGGAGGCCGACGGTGCACTCATCCGCTCCGCCTACTCCCTCCACGCCGAGGACGACGACTTCGGCCAGGCCCACACCCTGGTCCGCGAGGTCTACTCCGAGGAGGAGCGCGACCGGCTGGTCGAGACCGTCTCCGGCATGCTCGCCTCCTGCGAGGAGCCCGTCCTGGCCAACTCCCTCCAGTACTGGAGGAACATCGACGCCGAGGTCGGCGCGAGGATCGAGAAGCGGGTGGGCGAACTCCGCTGACGCACGCTCCGAGGGTCCGGACGTCCGCTGCGGGCGTCCGGACCCTCCTCTCTGCGGCTGGGCCGCCGTGGCCCGGCCCGCCCGGCGACGGTTTGTGACATCGCTCGCACGGGCGCGGGCTCCGCTGGGGCATCCTCGACAGTGCCGGGCGGCCTCCGCGCGCAGCGGAGACCGCCGTGCACTCGCCCCGACGCCCACCCGTGCACTGCAGTGCACCGACCGACTGGAGACCCCCATGACCAACGAGCTGACCTCCCGCCTCGACGCCGGGCCCGTGATCGTCGCAGAGGGCTTCCTCTTCGAGCTGGAGCGCCGCGGCTACCTCACCGCAGGCGAGTTCGTGCCCGAGGTGGCGCTCGAGCACCCGGAGGCGCTGCGGACCCTGCATGTGGACTTCCAGCGGGCGGGTTCGGACATCGTGGAGGCGTTCACCTACAACGGCCACCGCGAGAAGATGCGCGTGATCGGCAAGGAGGATCTGCTCGAGCCGCTCAACCGCAGCGCCCTGCAGATCGCCCGCCAGGTGGCGGATGCGAAGCCCGGCAACCTCATGGCCGGCAACATCTCGAACTCCAACATCTGGGACCCGGAGAACCCGGCCGCGCAGGCAGAGGTCCGCTCGATGTTCGAGGAGATGGTGGGCTGGGCCGTGGAGGAGGGCGCTGATCTCATCATCGGTGAGACCTTCTACTACGCGCAGGAGGCGCTCACGGCCCTGGAGGTGGCGCGGGCCACCGGCCTGTCCACCGTCATCACCCTCGCACCCATGGCCTTCGAGGAGATGGCCGACGGGGTGAGCGTCGTCGAGACCGCGAAGCGCCTCGAGCAGGCGGGTGCGGACGTGGTGGGCCTCAACTGCTTCCGCGGACCGGCCACGATGCTGCCGCACCTCACGGCGATCCGCGAGGCCGTCTCCTGTCACGTGGGCGCTCTGCCGATCCCCTACCGCACGACGCAGGCGGAGCCCACGTTCTTCAACCTCAGCGATGTCGCGGCCAGCGTGCCCTCGCCCCACGGCCGCACCTTCCCCACCGCGCTGGACCCGCTGCAGACCAACCGCTATGAGATCGGCGCGTTCGCCCGCGAGGCCTACGGCCTGGGCGTGAACTACCTGGGCGTGTGCTGCGGTGCGGCCCCCATGCACATCCGTCAGGTCGCGGAGGCCGTGGGGCTGGAGACGGAGGCCAGCCGCTTCTCGGAGAAGATGGAGAACCACTTCATGTACGGCAGCAACGAGCGCCTGCCGGAGCACATCGTGGGCCTCGGCGCCCGCGCCTGAGGCGCTTGCTCGACTCCTCACCGCATGCGCTTGCGCCGCCGGCTCCATCCGGCGGCGCAAGCACATTCAGCACCCGGTGCATCGCTCCTCCCCACGCGCAGGTGCCGGCGGACCTTCCTTGAAAAATACCCCCTGGGGGTATATTCTCCGGAGAGTGGTCGGCCGACGACCACACCGCTCCACGCGGCCGCCGCCATGGGAGGAGGAACGCCGATGACCCCCGGTCACCCGCACTCGTACTCGCACGACTCTCGCACACACCCCGCCCCGCCGGCGCACGACCACGAGGCGCATCACCACGGCGCGCTGGCCTCGGACACCGCGGCGGAGCCCGCCGGGCACGGAGACCACTCGGGTCACTCGGGTCATGCTGCGCACGCCGAGCACGCGGGCCACTCAGGTCACGCGGGTCACTCCGGGCACGGAGACCACGTCGCACAGTTCCGGCGGCTCTTCTGGATCATGCTCGCCCTCGCGGTGCCCGTCGTCGCCTTCAACTCCATGTTCGCGAGCCTGCTCGGCTACGGCCTGCCGGATCTCGCCTGGGTGCCGTGGGTCTCGCCCGTCCTCGGCACGCTCATGTACGTCTGGGGCGGCAGGCCCTTCCTCACGGGCGGCCTCGCGGAGATCCGCGACCGGAAGCCGGGGATGATGCTGCTCATCGCTCTGGCGATCACCGTCGCGCTCCTCTCCTCCTGGGGCGCGAGCCTGCATCTCCTCTCCCACGAGCTCGACTTCTGGTGGGAGCTCGCCCTGCTGATCGCCATCATGCTCCTGGGGCACTGGCTGGAGATGCGCTCACTCGCGCAGACCAGCTCCGCGCTGGACTCCCTCGCCGCTCTCCTGCCGGACGAGGCCGAGAGGGTCGAGGGCGAGCAGATCGCCACCGTCTCCCCGGAGGACCTGCGGGTGGGCGACGTGGTGGTCGTACGGCCCGGCGCCTCGGTGCCCGCGGACGGCCGGATCATCGACGGTGCGGCCAGCATGGACGAGTCGATGGTCACCGGTGAGTCGCGGCCGGTGCGCCGCGGAACCGGGGCCGCGGTGGTCGCGGGTACGGTCGCCACGGACTCCGGGCTCCGCGTGGAGGTCACCGCCACGGGCGATGAGACCGCTCTCGCGGGGATCCGGAAGCTCGTCTCCGACGCCCAGGCCTCCTCCTCCCGCGCTCAGCGGATCGCGGACACCGCCGCCGGGTGGCTGTTCTGGTTCGCCCTGGGATCCGCCGCGGTCACCGCGCTCGTGTGGAGCCTGCTCGGAATGCCGGACAGTGCGGTCGTGCGGACCATCACCGTGCTCGTCATCGCCTGCCCGCACGCCCTCGGCCTCGCCATCCCGCTGGTCGTCTCGATCGCCACAGAGCGCGCCGCCCGCGCTGGCGTGCTCGTCAAGGACCGGCTCGCGCTCGAATCCATGCGCACGGTCGACGCCGTCCTGTTCGACAAGACCGGCACGCTCACCAGGGGCGAACCCACCGTCACCGGAGTGGAGCCCGCCGGCGCACGAACCGCGGACGAGGTGCTGGCGCTGGCAGCCGCGGCGGAGGCGGACAGCGAACACCCCCTCGCGAAGGCCATCGTGGGAGCGGCGGAGCACCGCGGCCTCGGGCTCGCCTCCGCCCGCGACTTCACCTCCTCCCCCGCGGAGGGCGTGAGCGCCCGGATCGAGGACACCCTCGTGGCAGTGGGCGGGCCGCATCTGCTGGAGCGCCACGGTACTGCAGAGCTGCCGGTGGCGGAGCAGTGGCGGGACGAGGGCGCGATCATCCTCCACGTCCTCGCGGACGGTGAGGTGATAGGCGCGCTGCGGCTGGCCGACGAGATCCGGCCGGAGTCCCGTGCGGCGGTGGACGCCCTCCACGCCGCGGGAAGTGAGGTCGTGATGATCACCGGAGACGCCGAGGCCGTCGCCCGGACCGTAGCCGGTCAGCTCGGGATCGACCGGGTGTTCGCCGGGGTGCGCCCGGAGGACAAGGCCGCCACCGTCGCCTCCCTCCAGGAGGAGGGGCGGAAGGTCGCGATGGTGGGCGACGGGGTGAACGACGCCCCCGCGCTCGCGCAGGCCGACGTGGGCATCGCGATCGGCGCGGGCACGGACGTGGCGATCGGCTCCGCGGGCGTCATCCTCGCGTCCTCGGATCCGCGCGCCGTGCTCTCCGTCTTCGCGCTCTCGCGGGCGACCTTCCGCAAGATGAAGCAGAACCTCTGGTGGGCGGCCGGCTACAATCTCATCTCCGTGCCGCTGGCCGCCGGGGTGCTCGCACCCGTGGGCTTCGTGCTGCCCATGAGCGTGGGCGCGATCCTCATGTCCGCCTCGACCGTGGTCGTCGCGCTCAACGCGCAGCTGCTGCGTCGTCTGGACCTCTCGCCGGAGGCGCTGACGTCCCCGCGGCCGTGAGAGGCCTCCCCGTCGAGCAGACGCCAGCCCTGCTATGATGTGAACATCATGATCAGCCCGTTGCCGCAAGGCGCGGGCTGATTTTCGTAGAGAGGAGAGCCACATGGCCGAGTACGCGAAGCCGTGGCTGTCCGTCGAGGAGCAGATCCTCCGACTCACGCGACAGGGAGTCGAAGTGTCGGACAAGGCTCACGCAGTCGCACTGCTGGAAGCGGTGGGCTACTACCGTCTCACCGGTTATCTCTATCCGTTCAGAAAGTCCGAACAATACCTCGACGCGCAGGGTCGCCCCCGCATGCGAATCCTCAGCGGATACCGGTCGGGGACCACGCTCACACACGCTGCAGAAATCATCACCTTCGACAGACAGCTGCGCATGCTTGTCATGGAAGGTGTTGAACGCATCGAAGTCGCAGTCCGCACGCGTATCGGCTATGCACTCGGGCGCACTTCCGCATTCGCACATGAAGATCCAAACTGTTTCACCCCGGCATTCACAGCTGAAAGCACTGACACGCGCCGACCCGCCCCAAGCCGACACGTGCAATGGCTCCAACGAGTCAATGCCCGCCGGGCAGGCTCCGATGAGCGGTTCGTCGACCATTTCCGCGAGAAGTACGACGACCGAATGCCGATCTGGGCGCTCACCGAAATACTCGAGTTGGGCCACCTCGCAGTGCTCTATCGAGGCATGAAGCAGGTGGACGCGGAACAGATCGCAAGCGCATTCGAAGTTCCGACGAAGAAGCTCATGGCCAGTTGGCTCGCCAGCCTCAACTACGTGCGAAACGTGGCTGCGCACCACGGAAGGCTGTACAACCGCAGTCTCCAATATGCGCCAGCAAGACCCAAGATCGGTCAGATTCCGGCCTTGGATCACCTGAGAGACGAGGAAACCACCAAGGGAACTTTTGGGACGTACAACGCACTGGCTGTCATCGCCTACCTACTGCGGACGATTGACTCCGGCTCTGACTGGCCTCTGCGTCTGGCAGCGCTCCTACAGGCATTTCCGACCTCACAGACCCTGACTGTCCAGTCGATGGGGGCTCCCCGAAGGTGGCAGGACGTTTCCCTCTGGCATTCCTGAAGGGCAGACAGGCGCCCTGCATTGAGTGAGGCGCCCTCAAACCTCAGCCCGCAGCCGGGCGAAGGCGCGGCCGGCGAGGAGCACGATGAGCGGGATCAGGAAGACCATGGCGATGAGACCGAGGGCGGAGAAGCTGGTCAGCGCGAGCAGCGGGCCCGCGGCGAACGACCAGCCGACGCCGAGCAGGATGAGGGAGCAGATGATCCACGGCGTGCCGTCCGGTCGCCGGACCGCAAGGAGAAGCGACGCGAAGAAGATCAGCACACCGATGGCGATCGCGGAGCGGTGGCCCATCCGGTCCGTCACCTGCCCCACCACAGGAGCGAGCACGTACATGCCGAGAACATGGAGGCTGATGGTGATGCCCACCAGCGTCACGGTGTCGGCCTGAGGGGCGATGTGCACCGGGGTCATCGTCATGATGGACACCATCACGATCTGTGCGAGGACGATCGCGAGGGCCGCTGGACGTGCACGAGGGTTCCCGCGCAGCTCCGCCCCGGCCTCCCGGATGCGCGCGGACGGGGCCTTCTTCGCAGCGGGGACGCTTCCCTCCGCTGCATTCCCGGCCTTCACCGCTCCCGGACCACCCGAGCCGGTGAGCGGATCCGGGCGGAGCCAGACGAAGACGGCGAGTCCACCCAGAAACAGACAGACCGCTGCGATGAGGAACGCACCCGCGAACACCGTCATGCCCGTCACCGCACTGGGCGCCCCGCCTGGCACACCGAGGTTGGGGCCGAGCACCATTCCGAGTGTTCCGACCCAGACGGTGAGTGACAGAGAGAGCGCCCGCTGCGGAGATCCACCAGCCGGTGGCGAGTGCGGTCCGCCTGCCGTGCGTGGCGGCGAGGCTGCCCAGCGGCATTCCCAGCAGGGCAGCACCGAGAGTGCTCGCAGCCGCCCAGGTCTCATTGGCGCTGACCTGCTCGGCGAGAAGCACCCCGATCGAGGGAGCGAATGCCGCCATAACCTCCGGCTATGCTCCTGTAGGGACCGCGACTCCCCTCCTGCTCCCGAAGAAGGTCAGCCCCGCCGAGCGACAGCTGCGGTGAGGCGGGAGATCGCCTCGTCGACGGTGCTGCGGGGACATCCGAGATTGACCCGCATGTAGCCGTTGCCCTCGACGCCGAACTTGGGCCCGCGGTCCAGCCAGAGGCGCGCCTGCGTGAGCATGAAGTCGTCGAGCTCCTCGACGCTCAGCCCCAGCCCGCGGCAGTCCATCCACGCCAGGTAGAGGGAGTCGCCCGGGAGCACGTGCAACCCGGGGCAGGCGCTGTTGACGCTCTGCGCGAAGTGCTCGCGGTTGCCCCGCACGTACTCCAGCAGGCCCTCCAGCCAGGGCTCGCCGTGCGTGTAGGCGGCCTCGGCGGCCACCATCCCCAGGCTGTTCAGCAGGGGGAAGAAGTTCCTCTCGTAGGTGCGCGCCACGGCCGCGCGCAGTCGCGCGTCCGGGATGACCATGGCGGCCGCCTGGAGCCCCGCGAGGTTGAAGGTCTTGCTGGGGGCCACACAGGTGACGCTGTTCCGCGCGAACTCCTCGCCCAGCGTGGCGAACGGCGTGTGCGCCGCCGCAGGGTTGAGCACGAGGTCCTGGTGCACCTCATCGGAGACGACGAGGACGCCGTGCCGGGCGCAGATCTCACCCATCTGCCGCAGTTCGTCCGCAGACCAGACGTTGCCGGTGGGGTTGTGGGGGTTGCTGAGGATGAACACCGCAGTGTCCGGCCGGATGGCGGCCTCGAAGACCTGCGGGTCGAAGCGGTAGCGATCGCCCTCGCGCACCAGGGGTGCGTACGCCAGGCGGCGGCCGTTCATGAGCATGTCCTCATGGAAGTGTCCGTAGACCGGCGGCTGGATGAGGACGGTGTCGCCGGGCCGGCTGACCGTCTGCACGACGGTCTTGAGCCCGGTGATGATGCCGGCGGAGGGCAGCACCCACTCGGGATCGACCGTCCAGCCGTAGCGGCGTCCCTGCCAGGAGGTCAGCGCCTCGAGGAATCCCGCGGAGAGCCCTGCGGAGTACCCGAACACGCCGAACTCCACCGCCTCGTGCAGCGCATCGACGACCGGCTGCGGTGCGCGGAAGTCCATGTCGGCCACCCACATGGGAAGCGGCTCCGCCGCGGCCTGGGCCGGCGTGAGCGTCGCCGCAGCGGCGTCCCACTTCATCGAGTTGGTGCCCCGGCGCTCGATGACGGGGTCGAAGGCGCTGGTCTGCGGGGAGGCGGAGGCCTGACGCGTGTGCATGGTGGGTGCCCTCACAATACGGTCGGAAGCAGGGTGCGACTTCAGACTAATGCGCTCCGGGCTCTCAGGCACCGGACCGGACGCCCAGGACGGTCTCGGCCCAGGCCTCGACCAGCCGGTCGTTGTCCACCGCGGTCACCATGTCCACCTCCGTCCCCTCCGGATCCGGCAGCAGCTTGCCGGCCGGGCGCTCCGCGATCCGCACCCGGCGCCGCGCACGGGCTACCAGCCCGGGCTCCACGAGCGCGGCGAGGACCACGAGGTCGTGCAGCCACATCCCATTCACCGGGCGGGTCGCGCTGCTGTGCGCCAGCCAGGGCTCCAGCCACCGCCCGATCGAGGCGAGGTCCTCCGGGCTGCGAGCCCGTGCCTCTGCACTGATCCGGGTCCACCGCTCCCACGAGAGCTCGGTCGTCCTCGTCACGTCGAGCGGCACCACGGTGAGCGGCAGCCCGCTGCTCAGGACGGCCCGCGCGGCATGGGGATCCACCGCGAAGTTGGTGTCCACGTCCTCGTTCCTGGCGAGGAAGCCTCCCATGAGGCAGACCCGCTCGACGCCGGCGAGGGCAGCGGGGGCATGACGGAGCAGCCGGGCCAGATTGGTCAGCGGGCCGAGGCACACCAGCGTCACGCTGTCGCCCGCGGCGAGGAGGTCTGCGGCGAGTGCGGGCAGTGGGTCCTCCCCCGCCTCGGCGCCGTACCGGTGCGGAGGTTCCGCGACCCCCCACCGCCGGCAGACCTCGGGAGAGCGCCCCGGGGCGTCCAGACGCGACCGCCAGGCGGCCCGCTCCCCGGACAGTGGTGTGTCCGCGCCCTGCAGGAGGCGGGGTCCGCGCCCACCGAGCTCCCGCAGCAGCCGCGCCGCGGCATCACGGCCCTCCGCCGCCGAGGTGTTGCCGAACACCGTCCAGATGGATTCGACCTCGATCTCCGGATGCCGGAGGGCGAAGGCCAGGGCGATCGCGTCGTCGACGTTCGCGCCGGGGATGCCGTTGCCGGGATCGCAGTCGATCACGACCTTCATGCGTCCGCCTCCGCTGCCGGAACCTCACAGCCACAGCTCTCCCGGCGCACGAGCTCGGAGGCGGCGGTGAGTCCGGTGACTGCGGAATCGGGTTCGAGCGCATCCGCGATCTCGCGCGCGAGTGCGGACACCTGCAGCTCGACGGTGGTCAGCGAGGGAATGGCGAAGGCCGCCGCCGGCGTACCGTTGTAGGCGACGACGCTGAGGTCCTCAGGGACCCTGACGCCTGCTCGATGGAGTCCTCTGAGCAGCCCGGTCGCCTGCATCTCGTTCGCGGTGACGACGGCGTCGCAGCCGGACTCGAGTAGGTGTCCCGCCGCGTCCGCGCCGGCCTCCTGGGTGAATGGCACGTTCATCCGGACGGTCGGAGACAACCCTGCCGCGGAGACCGCATCGGCCCAGCCTCGGGATCTCTCCGCGGAGTTGAGCCTGCCCTGGGGCCCACCCAGATGCGCGATGCGGGTGCGCCCGTGCGCGAGCAGATGCTCCGTCGCCAGCCGCACACCTCGGTACTCCTCCGCGTCCACGGAGATGAGGCGACCGGCCGGCGCGGCCTCCGTGACTCCGGAACCGGCGAGGTCGTTGACCACGACCACAGGCAGGGCGGAGCCTCCGAGCACGTCGAGCGGCGGCGGCAGGTCGACCGAGTACCAGACGAGGCCCGCCACCTGCTGGGCGAGGAGCGTCTCGACGACTGTCGCCGCCCGGGCGGGTTCATCGCCGGAGTCCCCGATGAGCAGCGAGTAGCCGCGGCCGAAGAGCTCCCGCTCCAGGCTCTGCGTCAGCTGGGCGAGGAAGGGGTTCGCCAGATCCGGAACCACCAGGCCGATGACGGTGCTGCGGCCGGAGACGAGCGCGCGTGCCGCGCTGTTGGGCCTGTACCCGGTCTTCGCGATGGCGGCGAGCACCCTCCGCCGCGCGTCCTCGGAGACCGAGCGCGGACCGTTGTTGAGCACATAGCTGACGACGGCTGTCGAGGTCCCGGCGATCCGCGCGACCTCCTCCTGGGTGGGCCGTTTGGTCACGTGTGCGCCTTTCGTCAGACTGCGTCCGTCAGCAGCGTGAGATCACGGCCGCGGGTCTCCGGAGCGAAGAAGGTGGTGACCAGACCGATCCCGGCCATGACCACGAAGTAGACCGCCAGCGGGATCCACGATCCCCAGGCCGCGAGCAGAGCCGCGGCCACCATCGGCGCCGTCCCTCCGGAGAGTATAGAGCCGAGCTCCTTCGCGACCCCCATCTTCGTGTACCGGTGCTGCACCCCGAAGAGCTCCGCCCCGTAAGCCGCCTGCGCACCGAACATGCCGAGCGAGGCCAGGCACATGCCCACGACGATGACGCCTCCCACCACAAGGGGCTCGCGGGATTCCAGGAGCAGGAATGCGGGCACGCCGTAGACGACGAGCAGAAGGCAGAACACGCGGTAGACGATGCGGCGGCCGAACCGGTCGGTGAGCCAGCCGGAGAAGGGGATGACCGCGAAGCCGAGGAGGGAGGCGACGACCACGGCGGTGGTGGGCACCGACTTGTCGACCGCCAGCGCGTTGACGACATAGCCGATCAGGAACCCCTGCGCGATGTAGGAGGGGCCGTTCTCACCGATGCGCAGGCCGAGCATGACGAAGAACGCCCGCCATCCGGAACCCTGTGGCTCCTGCGCGGCGTGTGCGAGGTTCTGCTCCTTCGACTCCTTGAAGGACTCGAAGACCGGGCTCTCCCTCATCGTCCTGCGCAGGAGCAGAGCGGCACCGGCCACGAGGATCGAGCACAGGAACGGGATGCGCCAGCCCCAGGCCACGACGTCCTCCTGCGGCAGGAGGAGAACCAGGAGCCACACCGAGGAGGCCAGCAGGGTTCCGCTGTTCGAACCCACACCGATGAGAGAGGCCACGAGCCCGCGCCTCTTCGTGGGTGCGCTCTCCGCGAGCATCACCGCACCTCCCGAGAGTTCCGCACCTGCACCGAATCCCTGGCAGATGCGCAGGAACACGAGGATCGCAGGCGCCCACACGCCGATCGCGGCATAGCTCGGGATGAGGCCGATCGCCGTGGTGGAGACGCCCATGAGCGCCACGGTGATGACGAGGACCAGTTTCCGCCCGTGTCTGTCGCCCACCCGTCCCAGCACGATGGCACCCACGGGGCGCGCGATGAAGCCGACGGCCCAGGTGGCGAACGAAGAGAGCAGCGCGACCACCGGCCCCTGTTCGGGGAAGAAGACCTCCCCGAACACCAGTCCGGCGGCGAGGCCGTAGAGCGCGAAGTCCACGTACTCCATGGTCGTCCCGAGCCAGATCGAGACGATCGTCGACCAGAAGTTCCGGCGGCCCTCGGGGGTCTCGTAATGGAGATCCGCCTGCTGCGGAGCGCCGGCGGTATCAGTACGGCTCACTGCTGAACCCTTTCGGAGGAGGTGCCTGCCGGGTGAATCTATACGCTTAGATCCCTTGCGGACAAGCGCAGGAGGCCACCGCTCCGTGAAGCTCCGGTGAACGCGGGCCCGGGCCTGCCCATGCGGGAGGAATGCTCAGCAGCGCGGCGAGCAGGACACCCACATGCTGGCCCGCCCCTACTGCAGAACACCCATCAGTGCCGTGAGGTGTGCGCGGCTCAGACGGCGGGCTGCCACAGCATCACCTGCCGCAATGGCTTCCACGAGGCCCGCATGGCTGTCATGATCCGACTCGTCCGAGAGGCCCTTGCCCATACGGAGCATCTCGAGCATCGCTCTGCGCACTCGCGGCACGAACGAGTCGAAGATCTCCAGCAGGACGGGATTGGCGGCCGCAGCGACGACGGCACGGTGGAATCGCATGTCCGCTTCCGCCCAGGCCTCACTGCCCGCTTCCCGCCCCTCACGGTCCGCGAGCGCGCGGCGGATGTCACGCATGCCGTCGGGCGTGCGCCGCTCCGCAGCACAGGCCGCCGCCTCGGCCTCGATGGCGATCCTCGCCTCGAGCACCGCAACGATCCCTGCGCGCCGCAGCACCGCATCCCAGTCCTCGGCGACGTCCAGCGCCGTCACGAACACGCCGGAGCCCTGCCGCGATTCCAGGACACCCCTGCCAGCGAGCTGGCGAATGGCCTCGCGGACCGTCGAGCGACCAACCTTGAGCTGGGACGCGAGAGTCGTCTCGCCGGGCAGCCTGGCCCCCAGCGTCCACTCGCCGGCGCGGATCCGCGTCAGCAGCGCTTCCGCCACCCGGTCGGCAAGCGGCGTCCGTCCGATCACGCTCATCTCCCCACTCGCCCTCTTTCACCCGGCCCTCAACTTGTCTGAGGAGTTGTGTAGAGTCTACCCAGTCCCAGTGATGCCACCTGCCTCGCGGCGGCACATACCGGACTGAGCACGCACTGGACAGAGCAGACCGAGGAGGAAGCACCCGATGAATGAGGTCCTGCGGATGCGGAACGTCGATGTGGTCCGCGGGTCGCGGCAGATCCTCACGGGCATCGACTTCACCGTCTCCACCGGCGAACACTGGGCGCTGATCGGCCCGAACGGGGCAGGGAAGAGCACGATCCTCAGCATGTGCGGTGCGGAGAGGCATCCCACCCGCGGGACCGTCCACGTCCTCGGTCACCAGCTTGGTCGCGTGGAAATCCGCATGTTGCGGGAGTCGATCGGTCACGTCAATCCGCGTCATCCGCTGCGGTCGGCCCGCACCGCGCGCGAGGTGGTGCTCACGGGTATCACCGGCACCACCGAGCTGATGCCCCGGTGGGTTCCCGCCTCCGCCACACTGGACCGGGCCGACGCCCTCATCGAGATGCTCGGCCTCGATGCGGATCTCACGTGGCCGACGATGTCACAGGGCGAACGCGGCAGGACGCTCATCGCCCGTGCACTCATCACCGACCCGCCCCTGCTGCTCCTCGATGAACCGTCGACCGGCTTGGACGTGGCTGCACGCGAGCAGTTCCTCGAGACGGTGGACACGCTCCATCGCACGCAGCCGGAGCTCACCTCCGTGCTCGTCACACATCACCTGGAGGAGCTGCCGGAGACGACCACCCACGCGATGCTGGTCAAGGACGGCCGCGTCCTCGCCGCCGGCAGCGCAACGTCGGTCCTCACCAGCGAGCTCGTCTCCGAGTGCTTCGACCACCCGATCCGCATCGAGCATCAGGACCACCGCTGGCAGGCACGTGCGGTCCGGAGCTGACCGCTCCGTCATACCCCTGCTCATGGCCCCCACCTGCACGCGCCCTCCTTCGAGGCCACCACAGGCGCTCGAGGTCATACGCTATAAAGTGCTATAAACACGCACTGATGCTATATCTGCTATTGTGCGCTCATGGCGGAGACAGCATCCCGGCGTCAGCCCAATCCGTACCGCCCCGGCTTCAATCAGGCCCCGATGGTCTTCGCGGGGCGCCAGGAGATCCTCGACGCCGCGGGTGAGGCCATGGAGGTGGCGGCCTTCGACGGCCGCACCCCGCGTCCCCTCATCCTCGTGGGGCCGCGCGGAGTGGGCAAGACCGTCACCCTCGGGGAGATCTCCCATGCCGCAGCCGCGCAGCACTCCTGGCCCACTGTGCACGTCGAGGCCACCGCGGGCGGGCTGACGGAGACGCTGACCGTACGGCTCCGCGCCGTACGCAGCCTCCTCGAGGGACGCACTCCCACGGACCGGCAGCGCGGCGGCGCCAGAATCACCGGCGCCAAGGTGCAGGCCTCGATCCTCGGAGTCGGAGGCGGCATCGAGGTCGAGCGTGACACCACGGAATCGCGCCGCAGCCTTGACGCCGAGCTCCGGGACACCATGACGGTCGCGATGGAGCGCGAGGCAGGGCTCCTCCTCACCCTCGACGAGCTGCAGAACGCCTCGTCGGCAGAGCTGCACGCCCTCGGAGGGGTGCTGCAGGAGAACGTGCCGGAGGGCTGGCCCCTCGTCGTCGCGGTGGGCGCGCTCCCCTCGCTGCGCGGGAAGCGCAGCGGCAGACTCCCCACGTACCTGGAGAGAGCCGAGTGGCACACTCTCGAGACGCTGCCGGGTTCGGACGCACGCGCAGCGCTCAGCGGGCCGGCGGAGCGCTCCCACCGGCCCATGACCGCGGAAGCGGTCGAGGCGCTGCTCGCACTCTCCGGCGGGTATCCGTACGCGATCCAGGTCGCCGGGCACTTCGCCTGGCGCGCTTCCCACGGCCGCACCGCGATCACGGAACAGCACGCCCGGGAGGCCGAGCCGCGCATCGTCGCCGATCTGGACCAGCTCTTCCTCAGCCGGTGGGAAGACGCAAGCCCCCGCGAGCGCGAATACCTCACAGCGCTCGCCGCCGCCGAACTCTCCCATCCGGCGCCGAACGGCGGGCACGTCGCCGCCGTGCTGGACGAGCGCGTCACTGCGGTGTCCTACCTGCGTGATCGGCTCATGAAGAAGGGCACGATCTATCGTGACGGCGCCGGGGGTCTGCGCTTCATCACCCCGGGGATGGGCGATTGGGTCCGCCGCACGGCCAATCCTCGCTGACGGACTCATCCGCCTCCCGCCGGACGAGCACCCTGCGAGCGCTTGCCCTCCTCGACGATGAGGCCGTGCAGCTCCGCCAGATCCGCCACGGCGAGGCCTGCCTCGGCGAGGGCCGGGGCGAGCGCACGGCGTGCCGCCTCGTAGCTCCGCGGGACGGCGAACCCACGAGCCGTGAGCAGCCTCCGGGCATAGGCGTCCGCGATGAATGCCGGACGGCGATAGCCGTAGAGCCCGATGACATCGGCCGTCTCAGGCCCGATCCCCCGGAGAGCGAGCAGCTCCGCTCGCAGCTCACCGTCGCTGAGCCCCGGCACCTCCGCCTCACGCTCCTCGGTCCAGGCGGCGAGCGCCCGGAGTGCTGCCGCCTTGGCCCGCATGAACCCCGATGGGCGGATGAGGGCGCGCAGGTCCTCCTCGGGCACTGCCCGCAGGAGTGAGGGCCGGAGCAGGTCAGCCGCGCGCAGCCGGTCGAGACTCATCTCCACGTTCTGCCAGCGCGTGTTCTGGACGAGCACGGCACCCGCCATCATCTCGAAGCGGTCCTGCGCCGGCCACCACCAGCCCTGCGGACCATGCACAGCGAGGAGGTCAGTATGAAGCGTCCGCAGGTCGAGGTCCGCGAGCCGGCGCAGTGCGGCGGCTTCCGCCACCCATGCGTCTCCGCCCATGCCCGTGTGCCCATCAGCTCCTCCCATGCTCCTCACCCTAGGGCTTCCCCGGCGTGCCCTGCGCCGCCGCACTCTCTGAGGCCACGCGGGTTGCTCTGAAGGCGGGGACGGGGTTGGAATGAGCCCATGCCCGTTCCCCACTCCGGCGACTCCTCGCCCGCTCCCGTCGCCTCCGGACCGCCCTCCCACAGCAGCGGAGGAGCTCGCCGGACGGGCAGTGCGATTCTCCTGGGCACAGGTCTCATCCTCATCGGGCTGAATCTGCGGCCGGCGGTGGCCTCCGTGGGCCCGGTGCTCACGGACATCCAGGACGATCTGGGCTTCTCCGCGACCGCCGCCAGCCTGCTCACCACCATCCCCGTCTTCGCTTTCGGGGCCTTCGCGTTCCTCACTCCCCTGCTCAGCAGGAGGCTGGGCACCCATCGTCTGCTGGGCATACTCATGCTGGTGCTCACAGCCGGCATCCTGCTGCGTCTCCACCCCAGCCTCACCGCGCTTTTCGCAGGCACCGTCCTGCTGGGCGCGGCGATCGCGGTGGGCAATGTGCTCCTCCCGCCCGCCATCAAACAGGACTTCCCGCACCGCGCAGGCCTCATGATGGGCCTGTACTCGATGGTGCTCTTCGTGGGACCGGCCATCGCCTCGGGCGCCACCGCACCGCTGGCCCACGCGCCCGGCAGCGACTGGCGCAGGGCACTGGCGATCTGGGCGCTCCCCGCGCTCCTCGCCTTCGCCCTCTGGCTCCCCCAACTGAGACGGGGCCCGCGCCCGAGGCCGATCTCGGGCGCGGCCGGTCCTCCGGTGCCGTCCAGGTTCCGGACGCTGGTCACGGATCCCACGGCGCTCGCCGTCACCGCCCACATGGGGCTGCAGAGCGCCGGCTACTACACGTTCCTCACATGGACTCCCGCCCTCCTGCAGGACGCAGGAGTGCCCGCCGCCGAGGCCGGGCTGATGATCGCCTACTCCGCCCTCCCCGCGATCCTCGCCTCTCTCGCGGCACCGGTCGTCGCCGCGCGCATGCGCCGCGGATGGGTGCTCGTGGTGCTCACGGTCGCCGTGACCGGCACGGGACTGCTGGGACTGCTCCTCGCCCCCGCCGCCGGCGGCTACGCCTGGTTGACCCTGCTGGGACTGGGGCAGGGTGCGGCGATCGGCCTGGCCCTGTCCTACATCGTCGGACGGTCCGCGGACGCACAGCAGGCGGCCGGGCTCTCCACCATGGCGCAGGGCAGCGGGTATGTCATCGCCGGCCTCGGGCCGCTGGGGTTCGGCGCGGTCCACTCCCTCACCGGAGGATGGGCCGCGCCTCTGGCGGTCCTGCTCCTCGCGCTCGTCCTGCAGCTGGTGGCGGGGATCCTCGCAAGCCAGGACGTCGTCGTCGGTGAGAGGCGAAAGCGGGCCGCGAGCTGAGTGCGGCCGCTGGTCTCATACGACGGTGTGCGCTTCCCCAGGTTTGAGACCCATCTCAGGCAACTTGAATGCGGGCATCGCCGGTCACGTACTCGAGGACGAGCCCGCCGCCAACGGCCTCAAGGTATCCACGAATAGTGCCGATCTTGGCGTTGTCGAGTTCACCGTGTTCGATCTTGGAGACTTGCCGCTGCGAGACCCCGATCCTGTCAGCAAGCTGCTGCTGGGTCAGCCCAGCGTTCTCCCGCAATTCCCGGAGACGGAATGCCCGCACCTCAGCAAGCATCCGCTCCTTATGAGCGTCGACCCTGCGCCGGTCCACAGGATGCTCTGCAAGGAAGTCAGAGAGTTTCATGGCCATGTCAGTCACCTTCCTTCAACATCCTCAAATGATCATCCAGCAGATCGTCGGCGATCGGAATGTTCCTCCTATACCAGCGGCCTGCCCAAATGCGGACCTTGATCTTCAAGCAGTTCCACGGCCGCAACGACTTGTTCGCGCGAATCCTCATCCAGCGACGCGAGCCATCCTGCAATCAGCTCAATGTCCACGCTCCACATGCACAGACCATAGAACCTTCAGGTTCTGCGGTCAAGACCGCCCTCCATCCGTTCGCCCCATCGCGGGCATCCGCATACAACCGCTGGTCTCATACGACGGTGTCCGGGATGCGCCGTGGGTTCCGTGGTGGGCGGCCGCCGCCCCGCGCCTGTCCCCACGCCTCGGCCAGCAGCGGCACAGCGGCCTCCAGCTCCTTCGGCGAGGAGGTGAAGGGCAGCCGGATCTTCCTCTCGAAGGCGGAGCCGTCAGGGCCGAACCGAGGACCGGCAGGTACGAGCAGCCCGCGCGCGTGAGCGGCGAGGGCGAGCGCGGAGGAACCGGGCTGCGGCAGACGAGCCCATACGGAGATCCCACCGGCGACGGGCGGAAGCTCCCAGTCCGGCAGATGCACAGCCGCCAGTCGTCGCAGTGTCTGCTCCCCTGCGCGCAGCAGCTCCCCGCGTTCGGCGCGCACCTGCGCCAGTGCTTCGAGCAGCCGCGCCGTCGCCAGCTGCTCCACCACAGGAGTGCCCAGGTCGAAGGCGGAGCGCGCGGAGACGAGACGGTCGATGAGCCCGCGCTCCGCACGGATCCACCCCACCCGGAGACCGCCCCAGAACAGCTTTCCCGCCGAACCGATGTGCACCACGGTGCGCGCGCCTCCCCGGACCCCGGCACCCAGCGGCGGTGGGAGGACACCGGTGGGAGAGGACGCCGGTGCCTGGGCGCTCTGGGGTCCGGCGGCCTCGGGCACGGTCGGATTCTGTTCAGGGGCAGTTCCCAGGTCCAGCAGCGCGGTCGTTTCGTCCGCGAGGAGGACGGTGCCGGACTGCTCCGCGGCTGCGATGAGCCGCTCACGGGCGTCCGCGGGCATGCTGGCACCGGTGGGATTGTGGAAGTCCGGCATGAGGTAGGCGAGCGCGGCGCGGGAGCGACGCAGTGCCTCGAGCGCGACGTCCGTGTCCCAGCCGTCCTCGGCGGATACGGGGACGGGCACCACACGGGCCCTGGCGCTGCGGAGGGCGTCGAGGGCGTGCGGGTACGTGGGCGATTCGATGAGGGCGCGGTCTCCGGGGTTCAGCTGCACGTGGGTGAGCAGGTGGATCGCGTGCTGCGCGCCCAGGGTGACGAGGACCTCCGCCGGCGCGGTGGGCAGCCCTCGGTCGGTGTAGTGCGCGGCGATGACGGCACGCAGATGCGGCAGTCCGGTGCCGTCGTAGCCGCTGTCGCGGAGGAAGCGCGGCAGGTCCTCGGCGGCCCCGCGTACGGCCTCGGGCACGGCGGAGGCGGCGGGAGGCGAGGCCCTGCTCAGATCGATGAGGCCCTCCGTCCCCGGCACGGAGGGCAGGGAGAGCGAGGGACCGGGCAGCGCGGCCACCGTGCCCGAGCCTCGCCGGCTCACCGCATAGCCGTCGGCACGCAGCGTGTCGTAGGCACCCGCGACGGTCGTCCTGCTGAGGCCGAGCGCCTGGGCCAGCGCACGCTCGGAGGGCAGACGGGCGGCGAGGGGAACCCGCCCGTCGAGGATCAGCACGCGCAGACCGGAGGCGAGCGCACGGTGCAGCGGACCGTCCCCCTGCCAGTCCCCCAGCGAGCGGGCCAGGGTGTGCGGGGCGACCTGCAGTGGATTCATGGGGCCACTGTATTCCAATTGGCCCTGGAAACGAATGCCACCTGGAACGAGAGTGAGGACATGCAGAAGCACCGCACCCTCACCATCCGACTGTCCGCCGTCCTGCTGGGACTGTTCCTCTACGGCTTCGCCATCGCCCTCATGGTGAGGGGCGGAGTGGGAGTCTCCCCGTGGGACGTCCTCGCGCAGGGAGTGTCCAGACAGACCGGGCTGCCCTTCGGACTCACCACGAATCTCATCGGCCTGGTCGTCCTGTTGCTGTGGATCCCCCTCCGGCAGCGGCCCGGCGTGGGCACGGTGCTCAACGTGCTCATGGTCGGCACCAGCGCTCAGGTGGGCCTGTTCCTCGTGCCCGAGGTCTCCGCACTCTGGCTGCGCATCCCCCTCTTCGCCGCCGGGATGGTCCTGCTCGCCGTGGCCTCGGGTCTCTACATCGCGCCGCGCATGGGGCCCGGGCCCAGGGACGGCCTCATGACCGGCCTCCACGAGCGGTGGGGCGTGCCCATCTGGATCGCGCGCACCGGGATCGAGGTGTTCGTGGTGGCTGCCGGCTGGCTGCTGGGAGGGAACGTGGGAATGGGCACGCTCGTGTTCGCCGTGGGGATCGGGCCCCTGTGTCAGCGGACGCTGCCGTTCTTCGCCGCGCGGATTCCCGGCGGGCAGGGATCCGATGGACAGGGAGCTGATGAGCAGAGCTCCGATGCGCGAGGCCCCGGCGGGCAGCGGTCCGCAGCTGGGCAGCAGGCTGCCGGGACGCGGCCGTCAGGCCCGGGCGTCGTCTCGTGACGCTCGCGCCAGCTGTTGCACGAGCTCGTCCGGGATCCGCGAGCGCGGGGTGAACGTGATGCCGGTCTTGGTCGCCTTGAAGCCGGCGGCCGCGATCTCCACGGAGTGCTGGGAGATGGCCCCCGGCAGGAGATACAGCCCGCACTGCCGCGTGAAGGCCGCATAGCCGGCGACGATCGTGCCGTCGATCCGGAACCCAGGCATGTCATAGGCCACCACCTCCTCCGCTTCCGGCAGTGCTGCACGCAGGAGTGTGCGCAGGTGCGTGAGGGAAGGCCGGAAGGGTTCGGCGGCCGCGGCGATGTAGGCGTCGTGGTCGGCAATCGCAGTCATGACAGTCTCGCTTCCCAGGCAGAGGTGAGGGGCTCCAGGCTCATTATGCCCGCAGGGGTGCGCGGGGCGGAGGCGGCGAGCGCAGCCTTCAGACCTGGGACAATGAAGTATGGCGAATCCTCAGGTGATCCTCATCGGCGGACGCTCCGGCGTGGGCAAGTCTTCCGCCGCCTTTGCGCTCCATGATCTGCTGTCCGACCACGACGTGCAGCACACCGTCATCGAAGGCGACAACCTCGATCTGGCCCACCCCGCCCCATGGAAGCACCGCCTCGCGGAGCGGAACCTCGCCTCCATGTGGGCCAACTACCGCGCGCTCGGATATCACCGTCTCATCTATACGAACACCGTCTCGGTGCTGGAGGCCGAGGCTCTGCGCGACGCCGTGGGAGGAACGGCCGAGGTCACCTGCGTGCTGCTGCGCGCCAGCGATGCGTCCATTGCCCAGAGGCTGGGAGGCCGCGAGCAGGGCGAGAGCCTCCGACGCCATCTGGAACGCAGCGCCAGGATAGCGGGCCGGCTCGACCGGGCAGCGCCCGACGGCGTCCACCGCATCGAGACCGACGGGCTCACTCCGCAAGCCCTCGCCGAACAGATCCTGGACCTCTCGGGTTGGATGACCGCCGAAGAAGCATAGGTGGCCTGGGCGCCGGCGTGAGTCACGCCGGCGGCCAGGCCGTGCGCCACACGTTCACCGTATGGACATCATGACTGCATGCGTGCTTCGACAGCGGTCCGCACTGATTCCGAGGCCGGAGGACCGCCGCGGTGGTCGATCCCGCGCGCTGCGAGCGTGCGCTTGACGATCGGCCACCGGGTGAGCGCGAGGATGCCACCGATCCCCATCCACACACAGCAGGCGGTCCACACCCTGTAGTCGAAGTCGAGGAGGAGAAGGTAGCCCTGGTAGGCCGCGATCGCAACGGCGACCGCGACGATCGTGTAGTGGACCGGAGCTGACAGCCGGAACGGTGATCTGGCGTAGACCTCCGGCATCTTCCAGCGGATGCAGATCGACGCGATGACGATGACAATGAACATGATCTGCACGAAGACCGAGGCGGCTGTGCCGATCACGGAGACGTCCACTCCCGCGATGGCGGGGATGACGCCGATGAAGTAGAGGATGCACAGCAGCCAGTGCGGAGTTCCGAACCGCTTGTTGACACGTCCCCAGCTCGGCGGGATCCAGCCGTCGTCGCTCGCCGCGAGAAGTGACTTCGTTCCCCAGAGGAGCTCCGCGTTCATCGTCGAGATGATTGCGACCATCGCCCCGCCGATGATGAAGAAGATCCACAGTCCCGTGGGCAGGAACTCCTGGGCAACAGTGGAAAGGGGCTGATCGGCCACCTGTGCGATCGGCAGCACCCCCGCGGCGGGAACCGCGACGATGACGTAGATGATGCCGACGATGGCCGTGCCGCCGACCATGGCAAGGGGAATGTCCCGGCCGGGGTTCTTCAGCTCGCGTCCGAGCTCCCCCACACCATAGGCGCCGGCAGTGGCGAAGGAGAGAAGTGCGGCAGCGCTGAGCAGTTCGACCAAGCCATGGGGCATCATCTCGGGGTAGATCTCCCAGTTCACCTCGGCCATTCCGAAGAGTCCGAAGGTGCAGAAGCCGATGATCATGACCACCATGAGCACGACGCCGAGACGCGAGGAGATCACAGCACCCGCGAGGTTCGACACGAAGAAGATCGACACCAGCGTGACAGCGACCCAGATTTCGTTGAACCACGGATTGATCGCATGCATGTACTGACCGGCAGCAAGTCCGTAGAGGCTCAGCGAGCCCTTGCCCAGAGATGTCAGCCATGCGAGGAGGAACCCGGCAGAAGGGTGTATGAGCCGCGCCGGCCAGGTGTAGACGCCACCGGCGACGGGATAGGAGGCGGCCAGTGACGCGTAGGGAATCGAACTGATGATGACGGCGGCTGCCGCCAGAACATAGGCGATGGACACGCCTCCGCCGGTCATCGCGATGGCGACGCCGGTGAGGGAGACGATTCCGCCGCCGATGATCTGGTTGACAGAGATCCCGATCGCGCCGGGGAGGCCGATCGAGCGCTTGAGGTTGTCCTGGTTGAGGGTGGCCCGCACCGGGGCCTGACCATTCTGCTGCGGTGCTGAAGACAAGTGAGACTCCTTGGATCTTCGTCGTTGAAGCGAAGGATGCTGCTGTGCTGAGAAGGCGGTGGCTGCGCGGGCTCTGTCAGGAGACTTCGAGCACTGCCTCGACCTCGACCGCAGCATTCATGGGCAGGCTGGCGACGCCGACGGCTGACCGAGAATGCCGGCCCAGCTCCCCCAGGCCCGTCAGCAGGAAGTCGGAGGCACCATTGGCAACGAGGTGCTGATCCGTGAACTCTGGAGCACTTGCGACGAACACCGTGATCTTCGAGATCGCCCTGACAGAGTCGAGATCACCGAGGGCCCGCTGCGCCTGTGCCAGAACGTTGGCTGCGCAGCACGCGGCAGCTCTCTGCGCGTCCGCGAGCTCGACCTCAGCCCCGACGCGACCCGTCGCGACAAGTGCGCCTTCCTGCAACGGGAGCTGCCCGGAGATGAAAAGCAGGTTGCCCACCTGCCGGGCCGGTTCATAGGTGGCTGCCGGTGCTGCGGGTTCCGGCAGGGTGATCTGCGCATGGGCGAGGCGCTCCGTCATCGAGGCGGTCACTCTTACTCCTTCGTACGTGGTGAATCCATCCGTTCGGAACGCTATGGGGATTCGAGGGCAAGGTGTTCGCACATTCACAGGCACAGAAGTTCAGCGGGAACAAGATTCTCAGCGGGTCTGTCATGGACCGCAAGATTCTCTCGAGCCGGCAGGGGCACGGAACAATGCTGCTGAGGAGAACCATCACACACTCGCACGGAGGAGAACGATGACTGCGCAGTTCGCAGCTTCACCCATGCTCGTCTTCACTCGCCTGTTCCGCTCCACTGCTGTCCTCGGTGTCCTCTCCCTCGCCCTGCTGTCCGCCTGTGGGGGCGAGGCGACGACTGCGCCGGAGACTGTGGGGACGCCTCCGTCCTCCGAGGCGACTGAGTCGGAAACCACCCGCTCGGAGGCGCCGGAGGCGGACTCCTCAGATTTCCTCGCCCTCGAGGACCGCTTCGATGCACGGGTGGGCGTGTACGCAGTCGATACCGGCACAGGCCGCGAAGTCTCCTGGCGCGGCGACGAACGGTTCGCCTACGCCTCGACGATCAAGGCCTTGGCGGCTGCGGCTCTGCTCGAGAAGGTGGGCACGGCAGGACTCACCAAGACCGTGACGATCGAGGAATCGGACATCGTCTCCCATTCGCCGGTGACCGAGACCCGTGTGGGGCAGTCCATGTCCCTCGAGGAGGTCTGTGAAGCGGCACTGACGCAGAGTGACAACACCGCCGCGAACGTCCTCTTCGCCGAACTCGGAGGGCCGGAGGCCTTCGACGCGCAGCTGAACGCGCTCGGGGACACAGGCACCACGGTCTCCCGCATCGAACCCGAACTCAATGAAGCCCTGCCGGGAGATCCACGGGACACGACCACGCCTCGGGCGTCTGCGCAGAACCTGCGGGAGTACGTCTTCGGCGAAGCACTCGATGACGAGGAGACGGCCGCTCTGACCACGTGGATGAAGAACACCCGCACCGGAGACACGCTCGTGCGCGCAGAGCTTCCGGACGACTGGACGGTCGGGGACAAATCCGGAGGAGGGATGTACGGCTCACGCGGCGATCTGGCCGTGGTGTGGCCGACCGACGGAGCCCCGCTCGTCATCTCGGTGCTCTCCTCGCGCGAGGAGGAGGACGCCGGCTACGACGACCGCCTGGTCTCCGGCGCCGCAGCCGCAGCCGTCGAGCAGCTCCAGTGAACGGTCGGAGGGCAGGCCGCGGTCTCAGCTCCCGGGCCGGCGCCGCATCCGCCAGCAGGCCGCGGAACGCGCCCGGCAGTTGTATGACCCGCTCAAGCACGATCCACACCGCCACGGCCCGGGTCGTAAGGGGCTGAACCTCAGGATGTGAGCAAACCATGCACCCGGTCCCAGCGCACCGTTTCATAGGATTGAGGCATGAGAGACATCCAGGCGGTGAGCGACCGAGGCCGCGTAGTCTGGATCAACGGCGCGTTCGGTGCGGGAAAGACGACGACCGCAAGGTTGCTCGCTCAGTCGATACCGGGGTCGGTCATCCTTGATCCCGAAGAGATCGGCTCCATGCTGCGTCCAGTGCTCCAACCGATCGCACCTGTGCGAGATTTTCAGGAATGGGCCGCATGGCGCGAACTCGTCGCCGCCACGATCAACGCCGTCATAGATGAACTCCCTGAGGACGGCCCTCGGCTGGTGATCGTGCCCCAGACCATCACCAGTGAGGCGCACTGGTCTCAGATCAGGCGGGCGCTGCAACCAGGCGTTGAAGTCGTCGCCGTCGCGTTGCATGTCGACCCGGACGAGCACCACCGTCGAGTGACAGAGGATGCCGAAGAACCCCGCGCACTGCGGTGGCGGCTCAACAAGTTCGAGCACTTCCACACGTCCACGTGGGTATGCTCCGCTTTCACCGCGATCGAGACCTCAGCCCTCACCCCCACTGCGGCGGCGGACACCGTACAAGCCGTACTGACTCACCGCCGGCCGGCATGATGGAGACTGTCAGCGCCCTCTCTCTGATCACCGCACTCGCTCCCGGTGCATGAGGTGGGCGCGCATCCTGCCCAGATCGTGATTGAGAGGGTCCGCGGCCTCCACGACAGGCCGGTCGATGCCCAGCGCAGTTATCACTGACATGACCGCCGCGAACTGCGTGGTCCCTCGACCGGTCTCGATGTCCCGCAGCGTGCTGCGTCCGATGTCCGCACGTGCAGCCAGCTCATCCGCCACGCAGCGCCTGCCAGTCCCGCCACATCTGCGTGAGATCGTGCACCTCATCAGCTTCCAGGACCGTGCCGCCGCCCTCGTCATCGCGCACCCGCCCGTGGAGCACCATCCGGGAGATCCCCGCGAGCTGCGTGTGCACCGCTGAATGGAATCCTCCGCCCAGCACGGCATCGACCCTGCCGGTGCCGTCCTCGATGCTCACCTCCACCGAGGCCTCTCCCCTCCCTGATCCGGGCGCGGAGACGCGCAGCCCGGCGAGCACCACCTCACTGCCGGGGCGGAAGGCAGGCAGCTCCCCCAGAGGCGTCACTCCCAGCTCCGCGAGCAGCGGAGCGAAGCGCTCGGCGACATCGGACCCACGATAGAACTCCGCACGGAGCGGCTCACCCGCGATCAGCGCCCCTGCCGACTCCTCCGCCGCATCACCCGCCGCGAGAGCAGTCTCCTCATCCGCCCCCTCGCGCTCACCGTCCCCGCCGACTTCCGTTTCCAGAAGCGATCCGCTTCGTTCGACCTCACTGCCGAAGGGAAAGGATCCCGCAGCACTGGCCTCAGCAGCATCCGACTGCGCAGCACCGGGTTGCCGCACCTCGACGTCCTCCTCGCCGATGAGCTCGAGCTGACCGTCCGCCCCGCGCTTCCGCCCAGTCGCAGTGCTCTGACGCGTGAGAGTGATGGCGCGTGCACGTGCCGCCTCCTCAGCTTCGCCCTCACGTCGCACCAGAGAATCGAAGGCTCCCGCCTGCGCCGCATCCATGAGCAGACCCCGGGGTAGGCGAGCGCGCGCAACCACGTCGGCCAGAGAGGAGAACGGACGAGCCCTGCGAAGCCGGTCCCAGTCCCTCTCCGAAAGCGCGTGCGCCCGGCCCGATCCCACGAAAGGCGCACCGAACAGCCCACCCGGCAGCGGAAGCCTGATCGCCTTCGCCTTCCTACGCGCGGGCGTGACGAGGTGGGTGCGCCCTGAGAAGTTGATGTCCGCCGGGAGCAGAGGTATCCGCACCCTGCGTGCCTCCGCCGCTGCCGCCAGGCGCTGTGCAGGCCCTTCACCGCACTCCATGAGCGCCGCGAGGAACTCCACGGGGAAGTGCGCCTTGAGCCACGCGCAGCGGTAGAGGAGCCGCTCTGCATCTGCAGATTCCCGCCAGCAGTCGGGAATGAGACGGGGGAACCGGGAGCTTTCCAAGACGTCGAGGGCGAGCGCATCGTCTGCGTCGATGAGGTCGAGCGAGAGCGCCCCGGCCGCAGAGAAGCAGGCCGCACCCGGGCTCAGCCCACCGGCCCGGGCCGCCCCTGCACCGTTGACCCGGCGGATCTCCGTGACTGCGAATTCCAGGACTGCCCGCGCCGAGGCCGGCCCCACCTGGCACTCCGGTCCACCACCCGGAGCAGGCTCCGGTTCCGCCACGGCCGGGCCCGCCTCGGGCTCCTGCAGGAAGTCCTCGAGGGGAAGCAGGGCGAGCGCCCCGGCTCCACAGCTCCCCGTCTCTTCCATCCCGCACGTCCAGACACTCGATTAGAACACCTATTCGATACCGAGTGTAGGGGCCAACTCCACACGAGGGAAGCCGGGACGCACGCGCGGAACCCGCACCCCTCACGTGCGCGCACCGCTCCCCCGGGTCCACGCTCATGGCCCTGCTCCTCTCACCCCTCCCGCACAGCAGCGGACACGAGAAGCGTTCCCCCACCCAGGGGCAGCTGGACCTCACTGTCCTCCAGCCGCACCTCGGGATGGCTGAGGCAGACCGGCTCCTCCCAGGGCGCGCTGAGCGCCACCTCCTGCGGTGCCAGGCCGCCTCGGGCCACATCCAGGCCGGTGTGCAGCGACTTCAGCACCGCCTCCTTGCGCACCCATGTCCGCAGGAGCAGGGCCAGCCGCCGTGCAGGCATCTCACCCGCTGCGGCCCGGAACCATTCCCGCTCCGCCGAGGCCAGCACCACCTCCGCGAACGCCCCCGGCTGCGTGCCGGAGCGGAGGAAGGCCTCCAACACCTCCGCGTCGATGCCGACGGCAGGCCCGGGACGATCCGGTCCAGAATCAGCCGACCCAGCACCCGGCCCCAGGCACGCCGCCACCCTCACCTCGCGGCCGGAGGACGTGGAAGCGGAGGACACGAACGCAGAAGACACAGACGCAGGCACCCAGCGCTCCGCAGCACCTCCGTCCAGCCGCACCCACGGCACGCCCTTCCGCCGCATCACGGAGGCGAGCGCCGGGTCCGCGGCCCACACCTCGGCGGCGAGCGCGAGGAGGAGGCCGTCACCGGCGGCACCACCGCCTGCGTCACCTGCACGCCATGCCCAGTACACCTGCACGTCATCTGCCGTCACGGCCGGTCCACCTCCTCCGCATAGGATCAGCAGGTCCCAGTCTCGCACCGCGGTCAGCGTGGACACACGCCGCGCCGCCTGCGCCGTCCCACCGGGCGCGGCGCACCAGCACCCGCAGAAGGCACGTGAACACTCAGTCCCCGCAGTTCCCCGGCGCGCATCTGGCACCGCCGGAGCGCACGCTCATCGACCTCCTCCTCGAGGTCGCCGCCGACCATCCCCAGGCCCCGGCCCTCGACGACGGGACGCGCGTCCTCACCTACACGGAGCTGCTCATGGAGATGCGCACTGAGGCACTCCGCCTGGCCGCGGCCGGCGTGGGCCCCGGCGACAAGGTGGGCGTACGGGTGTCCAGCGGCTCCGCGGACCTCTACGTGGCGATCCTCTCCGTGCTCATGGCCGGGGCGGCCTACGTGCCCGTCGACGTGGACGACCCGGACGAACGCGCCCGCACCGTGTGGGAGGAGGCCGGTGTCGCCGCTGTCATCACGGACGGCCGCACCCTCACCCGCATGACGGACCGGCCGCTCGCAGAGACCCCCGCTCTGCGGGCGCCCAGGCCCGGCGACGACTGCTGGGTGATCTTCACCTCCGGCTCCACCGGCAAGCCCAAGGGCGTGGCCGTGAGCCACCGGTCCGCCGCCGCCTTCGTGGAGGCCGAGGGCCGCATCTTCTGCCGGGACGAGCCGCTGGGGCCCGAGGACCGGGTGCTGGCCGGCCTCTCCGTCGCCTTCGACGCGAGCTGCGAGGAGATGTGGCTGGCCTGGGGCCACGGAGCCTGCCTCGTGCCCGCACCGCGCTCGCTCGTGAAGTCCGGGATGGACCTGGGGCCGTGGCTCTCGCGCCGCGGCATCACGGTCGTCTCCACCGTGCCCACGCTGGCCGCACTCTGGCCGGCGGAGACGCTGGACAGCGTGCGCCTCCTCATCTTCGGCGGCGAGGCCTGCCCGCCGGAGCTCGCTCACCGCCTCTCCGACGGCACCCGCGAGGTCTGGAACACCTACGGCCCCACCGAGGCCACCGTCGTCGCCTGCGCCGCGCCGCTGGGTGCCGGCGAGGTGCGGATCGGCCTGCCGCTGGACGGCTGGGACCTTGCCGTCGTGGACTCCGCCGGCATCCCCGTGGCCGCGGGCGAGACCGGTGAGCTCATCATCGGCGGAGTGGGCCTGGCCCGCTACCTCGATCCCGCCAAGGACGCGGAGAAGTACGCACCCATGCCCACGCTGGGCTGGGACCGCGCCTATCGCTCCGGCGATCTCGTCGTCAACGATCCGGCAGGCCTGCTGTTCGTGGGCCGGGCGGACGAGCAGGTGAAGCTCGGCGGGCGCAGGATCGAGCTCGGCGAGGTCGACGCGGCGCTGCAGTCGCTGCCCGGCGTGAGCGGCGGCGCGGCGGCCGTGAAGACGACCCCCGGCGGCACCCAGCTGCTCATCGGCTATCTCGCCCCGGCCTCGGCAGCGGATGCCCGCGAGCGGCCCGAGGCCCTCCTCACCGCCTGGACGGAGGAGCTGCGAACCGTCCTGCCCGCCGCCCTCGTCCCCCGCCTCACGCTCGTGGACTCCCTGCCCACGAAGACCTCGGGCAAGGTCGACCGGGCGGCCCTGCCCTGGCCCCTGCCCTCCGCGGAGGGCGTGCACGACGCGGACGACCTCGGCGCGGAGCTGCCGGAGCACGCGCAGTGGATCGGCAAGCAGTGGGCGGCGGTGCTGGGCGGGAACCCCGGCATGAGGACGGACTTCTTCGAGGCCGGCGGCGGTTCGCTCGCCGCCGCTCAGCTGGTCTCCCGGCTGCGCTCACGGCACCCGGCCGTCACGGTGGGCGACATCTACGCCCGTCCGCGGTTCGGCGCGCTCGTGGAGCTCTGCACGGCGGAGGAGGGTGCGGCCGCCGCACCCCGGCCCACCCGCACCGTGGTGCGCACCGCCCGTTCCATGCAGTTCCTCCAGACCCTGCTGGGCATCCCCGTGCACATCCTCTCCGCCATGCGATGGGTGGTGCTCGCGCTCCTGCTGAGCAACGTCGCAGCGACGGCCGGGGCTGCAGCCGTCATGACGCCCTGGTGGCTCATCGCCGTCCTCTGGCTGGTCTTCGTCACCTCCTGGGGCCGCATGGCGCTCTCCGCCGGTGCCGCCCGCCTGCTGCTCGCCGGCGTGAAGCCGGGCGTCCACCCGCGCTCCGGCTCCGTCCACGCGCGCCTGTGGCTGGCCGAACACATCGCGGACCTCGCGGCGGCGGTCTCCGTGGCCTCAGCCCCCTGGGTCACCACCTATGCGCGGATGCTGGGCAACCGGATCGGCCCGGATGTCGACCTCCACACCGTGCCGCCGGTGACGGGCATGCTCACGGTGGAGGCCGGCGCGGCGATCGAGCCCGAGGTGGACCTCAAGGGCTGGTGGGTGGACGGCGACCTCCTCCGGCTGGGGCCCATCCACGTGGGTGCGGAGGCCACCGTGGGTGCACGCTCCACGCTCATGCCCGGTGCGAAGGTGGGCCCCGGCGCACACGTGGAGGCCGGCTCCGCGGTGATCGGGAAGGTCCGGAAGAACCAGACGTACTCCGGTTCGCCGGCCGTGCGCGTGGGCAGGCGGAAGGCCTCGGTGTGGCCGGAGCCTCCTCAGCGGCGCCGCCGCTCCCCCTTCCTCCTCTACGCCGCCGGCTCCGTCCTCCACGCCGCGATCCCCTACCTCGCCGCCGTGCCGGTCCTGCTGCTCATGGTGGGGGTCTCCGGGGTGCAGGCGCTGGCAGACCCGCTGCTCCTGCTCCTCTGGGCGCCGGCGCTCGCCGCCGGCTGGTTCCTCACCACAGCGGCACTCATCGTCCTCGCCGTGCGCGCCCTCGCCCTTGGGATGGAGGAGGGGCTCTTCCCCGTCCGCTCGTGGATGGGCTTCCGCGTGTGGGCCACGGAGCGGATCATGGACATGTCCCGCGACCTGCTGTTCCCGCTCTACGCCGGCCTGCTCACCCCCATCTGGCTGCGCGTCCTCGGTGCGAAGGTGGGCAGGGACGTGGAGGCCTCGACAGTGCTCCTCGTCCCCTGCATGACGGAGATCGCAGACGGTGCCTTCCTCGCCGACGACACCATGGTCGCCTCCTACGAACTGGGCCGCGGCTGGATGCGCGTGGGCCGGGCCAAGGTGGGCAAGCGGGCGTTCCTGGGCAACTCCGGCATGGCCGCCGCCGGCCGCCGCGTGCGCAAGAACTCCCTCGTGGCCGTGCTCTCCGCCGCGCCGGCCAAGGCGAAGAAGGGCAGCTCCTGGATCGGCTCGCCGCCGGTGCAGCTGCGCCGCAGCGAGGTCGAGGCGGACGAATCCCTCACCTATCAGCCGCCCGCCCGCCTGCGGGTGCTGCGCGGGATGTGGGAGACGCTGCGCGGGATCTCCGTCCTCGTGGCCGGGATCATGGTCGCCGGTGTGCTCTCCGCCCTGCTGCTCCTGCTGGGGCTGGGCGCAGAACTCTCCGTCTCCGCCCCCGCAGGTCCCGCACTGTTCACGGCCGCGCTCTCCGGCATCGTCATGATGGCGGCGGGGGCCGTCGCCGCAGGAACGGCCGTCGCCGCCAAATGGCTGCTGGTGGGCCGGATCCGGGAGGGCGAGCACCCGCTGTGGTCGTCCTTCATCTGGCGGACCGAGGTTGCGGACTGCTTCGTGGAGCTCGTGGCCGCGCCGTGGTTCGCCCGCGGGGCGGTGGGCACGCCCGCCCTGGTCTGGTATCTCCGCGCCCTGGGCGCGCGGGTGGGCCACGGGGTCTGGTGCGAGACCTACTGGCTGCCCGAGGCCGACCTCGTGCGGCTGGGCGACAACGCCACCGTCAACCGCGGCTGCGTCGTCCAGACCCACCTCTTCCACGACCGGGTCATGGCGCTCGACGCCGTGGAGCTGGACGAAGGTGCCACGCTGGGACCCAACAGCGTGATCCTGCCCGCGGCCTCCCTGGGACGGGCTGCGACGGTGGGGCCGTCCTCGCTGGTGATGCGCGGCGAGTTCGTGCCGGCGGACGCCTACTTCACCGGAAACCCGGTGATACCGTGGGTCGACGCGCCGCCTCTGCCGGACTCCTCCACGCGGCCCGCGAAGGCCGGCACGCCCACATCTGCCCCGCCGGCCGTCGTCGCCGCGGACTGACGAGGAGGAAGCCCTGCACAGGATGCGCACCATCGACCCCTACACGCCCGGCTCCGGCACGCCGGGCATGACCGTCGACCACTACGACCTCGAGCTCGACTACCGGATCCTGCCCAATCGGCTCGCCGGAAAGGCGGTGCTCCGGGCGCGCGTGCTCGAGGACTCCCCCGCTCTCGACCTCGACCTCGTGGGGCTGACCGTGTCCAAGGTGCTGGTCGACGGGCGGAAGCACCGGTTCCGGCATCTGCGCCGGCGCCTCGTCCTCCGCGACCGGCAGCGGCCCTTCCGCGCGGGTGAGGAGGTCAGCCTCGAGATCCACTACGCGGGCAACCCCCGTCCCGCGATGGGCACCTGGGGCGACGTGGGCTGGGAGGAGCTCGAGGACGGCGTGCTCGTCGCCGGACAGCCCGACGGCGCGGCGACCTGGTTCCCCTGTACGGACCACCCCGGCTCCAAGGCGACCTTCCGCTGTGCCGTGCTGGTCGAGTCCGACTACACCGCGATCTCCAACGGGGAGCTCACCGGCACCACCCGGAAGGCAGGTCGCACGGAGTGGGTGTGGGAGTCCGCGGAGCCGCTGGCCACCTATCTCGCGACCATGCAGATCGGCCAGTACCGCCGAGGCCCCCTGCTGCCGGGTGCGCATGCCGTCTCCCGCGTGCCGCTGGCCCTGGCCTGCGGCCGGCGCACCTGGGACCGGGCGCAGGAGGCACTGGCCGTCCAGCACGCGATGATGCGGGAGTTCGAGGAGCGGTTCGGGGCGTTCCCGTTCTCCTCCTACACCGTCGTCGTCACCGATGACGAACTCGAGATCCCGCTCGAGTCCCAGCCCCTGTCGATCCTCGGCCCCAATCACCTCGCGCAGGACTGGGAGGCGGAGCGGCTCGTGGCCCATGAGCTCGCGCACCAGTGGTTCGGCAATTCCGTCACGCTGCGCGCGTGGGCGGACATCTGGCTCAACGAGGGCTTCGCCTGCTACGCGGAGTGGCTGTGGTCCGAGGCCTCGGGCCGGGATTCCGCCGAGGCCCGGGCCCGGCACCACCATGCGCGCCTGGCGGAGCTGCCGCAGGATCTGGTGCTCACGGACCCCGGTGCCGAGGACATGTTCGACGACCGGGTCTACAAGCGCGGTGCGCTCGCCCTCCACGTCCTGCGCACCGCCGCCGGGGACGAGGCGTTCTTCCGGCTGCTGCGGACGTGGACGCAGGAGCACCGGCACGGTCACGGCACTACTGAGGAGTTCCTCGAGCTGGCACAGGCGGTCTGCGGTGAGGCGGACGAAGCAGGTGCCGGGGCGGAGACCTCACGGGTGCCGGACGTCCGCACGCTGCTGCACGACTGGCTGTTCGAGAAGCCGCTGCCGGCGCTGCCGGGCTGACCTCCCCGAATGCTCACGGGCGCCTCGGCCGCTTCCCTGAGCACCCTGGTGAACCGCTTGGGCCGGGAGAGGTTCGCGACGTGGCCGGCGTCCTCGAGGATCACGAGCCGGCACCGGGGCGCGGCGGCGACGAACTGCGCCTCGTTGCGGCGGAAGGGGTCGTGCTCCCCGTTGACGAAGGTGAGCGGGACCTGGATCGCGGCGACGTCCGCAAGCGGATCGAGCCCTCCCACCGCGCGCACCACGGAGCGGAGGATGAGGCTGTCCGCCCGGCCTCCGCCGTAGTAGCGCTGCGCCGCCTTCCGGGTGTGCGCACGGGCGAAGGAGCGTGCCACGCGTGCGTCCGCGTCCCCCGGCAGCCGGTCCTTGAGCACCATCCACAGACCGTAGATCCGGGCCAGCGCGGGACCGGGCACGATGGTGCAGTCGGCGGCGACGAGGCCGGACAGACGACGAGGGTTCCGCGCGGCCCAGCTCAGCGTGAGGAATCCGCCCAGGGACAGTCCCACCAGCAGCGGCGGCTCGGCGCAGGCCGCGACCGCACGGTCGATCGTCGCCCACGCGGCCTCCAGGGTGAACGTCTCGCCGCGGCGCCGGCCGTGCCCCGGCAGGTCCGGGGTGCGGACCTCGAAGCCGGCCTCGCGGAGACGGCGCTTCTGCCCCTTCCACATGGTGCGGGAGGAGCGGATCGCGTGGACGAGCACGATGCTCCGCGTCACCGCCGGCCCGCCGTCACCGAGGTGCCCCCTCTGTCATGCACGCCTCCCCCGCTCTCGTCTCACGAGGACGGTACGCGCCTCCGGTGGCGTCAGGATGACGGGCGGGTGGGCGGGGCGTGAACGCGGACCGCGATGTGCCTGCGTGCCCGTGCTTCTGTCGCTGAAGACGTGCCCGTATGCCTTCAACGACCAGCAGACCTTCGCCTGCTCCGGCCCATTTCGGCAGGACCTGCCACGGCGACGAGGGGTGAGCCCCCGCGCCCGTCAACGCGTTCGCCCCCGGCACGCTTTCACGTGCCGGGGGCGAACGCGTCGTCCACGGTGGACCCAGAGGGACTCGAACCCCCGACCCTCTCGGTGTAAACGAGATGCTCTAGCCAACTGAGCTATAGGTCCTCACCTGCCGGTGCGACCGGCGACGCGGACAAGTATGGCACATCCGCCCGCGGTACGCCGCCGGCTCGCACCCGCATGGCAGATCACCTTTCGGCAACATCCCGGCAGGGCGATCCTCGGACTGTCGCATTCGCGAACACAACGAACACAAATCGCCGCGCCCTTGCCTGAACCCCTACTGTGAGATCGATCTCCAAAGCATGGAACCGACCGGCTCCGCTGAGCCGGCCGGCACCGGGAACCCGCTCCCAGGAGGCCCGGATGCACGCAGCAGAACAGAAGGGCCCCGGCATGAAGTCAGCACACCTCGCCCCCGCAGTCCTCGCCTCCGTCGCCGCCGCCGGCCTCGTCCTCGCACCGGTCGCCGCCTCCGCCCAGGAGGTTCCGTCAACCTCGGCTGCCACGGAGGCTGAGACTTCCGCACCCGCCTCCACCGAACAGCAGAGCGGCAGCGGCGAGGCACCGGCTGAGGAGAAGCCCGCCGCCCCCGAGGCTCCGGCTGAGCAGCCGTCCGAGGCACCTTCCGCAGAGAACGGTTCCGAGGAGGAGAGCGAGGCCGGCTCCGGCACAGGGGAGGACAGCACCGGCGGCAACGACGATTCCGGCGCAGGCGACACAGACGCACCGGAGCCTCCTGCAGAAGACCCGACCGGGGAGAGCGAACCCGAGGAGGAGGCCGAGGAAGAGGCGCCTGCTGATCCGCAGCTTGCCGTGGACGACGTCGCCTTCGAGGACGTCGCGCAGACGGATGACGGCGCAGTGCCCGGTGCGACGATCACTGTCACCGACCTGCCCGCGGGCGCCGCTGCGGTGACGGTGTCGGGAGGCCCCGAAGGCGCTGAAGCACTCGAGGTCACGGCAACCCCGGATGCCGACGCGGACACTCAGACAGCGACCGCGTCGTACTCCTTCGCCCTCCCCGCGGACGCGGATCCGGCGGACTACGCAGGCACCCGCACCGTGAGCGTCACGGTCGAGGGCGAGGAAGTGGTCACCGGCAGCTTCGAGGTTCTCCCGGCCCAGGACGAGGCGCCTGAGGACGAGGGCACCGACGGAGGTGAGGACGGAGAACAGGACGCGTCTCCGGAGGACGACCCGCAGCAGGAAGACCCACAGCAGGACGATCCCGACGAGCAGCAGGAGGATCCGGCTCTCAGCGTCCCGGGCTCCATCAGCGTCGACGACATCGCCGTCCCACAGGGCGAGGAGCCGGCCAGCGGCGGACTCCTGCTCTCCGCCACCGGGCTGACCCCGGGCGAGACGTACACGTTCCGCATCCAGGCCCCGGAGGGCCTCGAAGAACTCGACCACTCCATCGAGGTCACTGCCGACGAGGACGGTGCGGCCAGCGCCTCCTACTACATCCAGTACTTCGGAGACATCGACCTCGACATCCTGCTCGGCACCTACACCGTGGATCTCCTCGGTGCCGAGGAGGAGGTGCTCGCCTCTTCGTCCTTCACCGTCACGGGATCCGAGGACGACGGGAACGGCGGCGAGGACGATGACGGGAGCGACGAGGGCTCAGACGAGGATGGCTCCGGCGACGACGGCAAGGACGAAGACGCTTCCGTACCGGGTGAGGACGAGGGGAACGACGGCCAGGACGAGGCGCCGGCCAGCGCGGAGATCTCCGTGAGCCCCCGCACCATCACCGCAGCGGACTTCACGGACGTCGACAAGGGCGTCCAGGTCACCGCATCCGGCTGCGCACCGGGCGAGGACGTCTACCTCGACGTCGTCTGGCCGGGAACCGGTGAGGTCGCATACTCCAGCACGGACACGGCGGACGAGGACGGCGTCGCCGGGTTCTCCTTCTACGGCACCGGAACGGACCTCGCCGCCTACGTGGGCACGTGGAAGGCAGAGGTGGGCTGCGGCGGCACCTCCGCCTCCACCACCTTCACGGTGACCGGAGGACAGGGCACGGGCGGACAGGACGGCTCGCGGCTGCCCCGCACCGGCACGGACTCCAGCGCACTCGCCGTCGGCGCCGCCGCGCTCCTGGCCGTCGGCTCGGCGGCGGTGATGATCTCGACCCGTCGCCAGATCGCGCGCGAGGACTGACTCCCGCACCACACAGACGAGGGCCGCTCTCCCTGCGGAGAGCGGCCCTCGCGCTGCGTGGCGACACGCGCCTCGGCGTCCGCCTGCGTCCCCACCTGCCGCACAGGGCCCCGTCCGGACCGCGGCCGAATCTCACTCCATCAGCCGGGACCGGACGATGAACCTCTTTCCCGTGGGCCCTTCGACGCTGAACCCGGAGCCTCGCCCCGGCACCGCGTCGATGGTGAGGTACGTGTGCTTCCAGTACTGGAACTGCTCGGCCGACATCCAGAACTCCAGCTCCGCGCTGTCCTCCGGCACTTCCGGCAGGGTGAACACGCCCAGCAGCACGTCCGCGTCGCCGGTGAGGAACTCCCCCGCCGGGTAGCACATGGGAGCGGAGCCGTCGCAGCAGCCGCCGGACTGGTGGAACATCAGCCGACCGTGCTGGCCCACGAGTTCCTGGAGCAGTTCCACCGCCGCCGAGGTGAGGGCCACTCGCGGGACCGTCTCCCCTTCCACGGCCGGTGCGGATTCGAGCACGTCCGCGGTGATCGTCTGTTCCTCCATCATGGCCTCCTTGCCGTCGAGGTGACTCCGGCGCTCCACGGCCTCCCCGCTCCGCCCGGCAGGTGGTCCCGCCATGCGGAGGAAGCCGCTGCACACCGTGGTTCGAGGCTAGCGCACCCGCCTCCGCACCGACAGGGCGGAACCGCGCTCTCCTTTCAGAACCGAAAGGCTATGATCCCCTTCGGGAATCTTCCCACCCCCTTCTGAGATCCAAGGAGATCCATGTCCCTGTACATGCGTGTGGTGAGCACAGCCAGTGCCGCTCTCATCGCGCTCACCGGCGGCATCGCAGCCGGACCCGCCTCGGCACAGCAGCCGGAGGCACCGGTCTTCGCAGTGACTGCACCGGAACAGCAGCCTGAGCAGTCAGCAGCACCCACCTCGGCACCGGCCGCGCCCACTGAGGAGGCCTCTCCCAGCCCAACGCCCACACCGCGGCCCACGGTGCTCGCAGGTGAGGTCAGCATCTCCGGCACGGCGAAGGTGGGTTCCACTCTCACGGCCGCCGCGGGCACATGGCAGCCGGACTCCGTGACACTCAGCTATCAGTGGCTGCGCTCCGGCACGGCGATCAAGGATGCGACCCGGAAGACGTACACCCTCACCGCCGCGGACAAGGGTCGGAAGATCTCCGTGCGGGTCACGGGCTCCGCTCCGGACGCCTCCAGCGCGACTGTGACCTCTGCGCCCACCCCCGCTGTGAAGGCCGGCACCCTCACGACCAGGAAGCCCACAATCTCGGGGACGACGACGGTGGGATCCACACTCACGGCCAAGCCCGGTTCGTGGGGACCGAATCCTGTGAGCCTGAGCTACCAGTGGATGCGTGCGGGCAAGGCGATCAAGAACGCCACGCGCAGCACCTATACGCTGACCTCTGCCGATGCGGGCAGGAAGCTCTCCGTGAAGGTCACCGGCACGAAGTCCGGCTACACCGCTGCGAGCAGGACGAGCGCGGCCACCGGGACGATCGGCAAGCGCCTCACCGCCACGCCGGTGCCCACGATCTCCGGAACGGCGAAGGTCGGCTCCACCCTCACGGCGAAGGCGGGCACGTGGAAGCCGGCGAAGGTGACGCTGAGCTACCAGTGGTACCGCAACGGCAAGGCCATCAAGGAAGCGACCGGCAACAAGCACAAGCTCGTCAAGGCCGACGCGGGCACCGCACTCACGGTGAAGGTCACCGGCAGGAAGCCCGGCTACACGACCGTGAGCAGGAAGAGCGCGGCGAAGACCGTGCAGAAGGTTCTCACCTCCACACCCACTCCCACGATCTCCGGCACCAGGAAGTACGGCTCCACCCTCACGGCGAAGGCCGGTGCGTGGAAGCCGGCGAAGGTGACGCTGAGCTACCAGTGGTACCGCAACGGCAAGGCCATCAAGGAAGCGACCGGCAGCAAGCACAAGCTGGTCAAGGCCGATGTGGGCACCAGACTCTCCGTGAAGGTCACCGGCAGGAAGTCCGGCTACACGACGGTGACGAAGACCAGCGCCTCGACGGCGAAGATCACCTATCCCTCCAGCACCGGGCCCGGCTACAGCGGCTGGGACTGCCCGGCGTGGGCCCCCATCAAGGGCAACGCGGACTCCATGATCTACCACGTGAAGGGCGGAGCCTTCTACGACCGCACCAATCCCGAGGAGTGCTTCCGGACGGAGGCGGCGGCGAAGGCCGCCGGGTACCGCCGCTCCAAGCGCTGATCCGCACTGCGCGAACCCGTGGCCGGACCGTCTCGAAGAGGACGGTCCGGCCGTGTCGCGCCGGCGAGGCCGGGAACCGGTCTCAGACCGTCGCTGCGACCGGCACCTCCTCCCCCGCCTTCGTGACCGCCCTGCGCTCACGAAGGCGGTTCACCAGGGAGAACACGAGCACGAGGACCAGCACGCCGTAGAGCACGAGCGCGATCGGGCTGCTCACGAGGACGGAGAAGTCGCCGTTCGCGCTCATCGCGGCGTCGCGCAGGCTCGTCTCCGCGAGCGGGCCGAGGACCATGCCGATGATGAGCGGCGCCAGGGGCACGCCGACGGCGCGCATGAGGAACCCGACCAGCCCCACACCGAGCAGCAGGAGGAGGTCGAACGTCGACCCCGAGGAGGCGTAGATCCCCATGGCGCAGAACAGCGTGATGCCGGCGTAGAGGAACGGACGCGGGATGAGCAGGAGCTTCGCCCAGAGCATCGCGAACGGGAGGTTGAGGATCAGCAGCACCACCATCGCGATGAAGAAGCTCGCGAGGAGCGCCCACACGAGGTCCGGCGCGCGCTCGAAGAGCAGCGGTCCCGGCTGCAGACCGTACTGCCTGAATGCGGCGAGCATGATCGCGGCGGTCGCCGAGATCGGCAGACCGAGCGCCAGCAGGGCGCCCATGGCCATACCGGTGGTCGAATTGCCGGCCGCCTCCGGGGCCGCGAGGCCGCGGATGGCGCCCTTGCCGAACTGGGGGTCACGACGGCGGGAGTCGAGGCGCTTCTCCAGACCGAAGGCCAGGAAGGTCGGGATCTCGGAGCCGCCGGCGGGAACCACGCCGAACGGCAGGCCGATCGCGGTGCCGCGCAGCCAGGCGGGGGTCGCCTCCCTGAACTCTGCACGGGTGAGCCACGGCCGCCCGCGGGGCCGGATGAGACGTCCCCCGCTGCTGTGCCGGTCCAGGCAGCCGACGTAGACGACCTCGCCGAGGGCGAGGATCGCGACGGTGACGGTGACGAGGGAGACCCCGTCGAAGAGGTGCGGGGAGTCCATCGTGAAGCGCGCCGCGCCGGAGACGCCGTCCACGCCGATGACGGCGATCCCCAGACCGATGAAGAGCGAGGCAAGCCCCTTCACCATGTCGTCGGTGACGACCGTCGAGGTCGCGGCGAAGGCGAACACGGCGAGCGCGAAGAACTCGGCAGGCCCGAACTTCGCGGAGAACTCGGCGAGGACGGGGGCGGCGAACACGACGACGATCGAGGCGATGAAGCCGCCGATGAAGGCGCCGATCGCGGCAGTCGCGAGAGCCTTGGCGGCTCGCCCGTCGAGCGCCATCCTGTGCCCCTCGAACGTCGAGGCGATGGCCGAGGCCTGTCCCGGCGTGTTCATGAGGATGCCCATCGTCGAATCGCCGAAGAGCCCGCCGAAGTACACGCCGGCGAACATGATGAACGCCGCGGTGGGCTCGAGGGTGAACGTCACCGGCAGCAGAAGTGCGACGGCCATCGAGGAGCCGAGCCCCGGGAGGACGCCGACGGCGGTGCCCAGGAGGCATCCGACGACGACCCACATGAGGTTCGCGAGTGAGAGCGCGCCGAGGAAGCCCTCGCCGAGCAGCTGCAGAGTGTCCATGATTCAGAACCCCCATCCGAGGATGCCGGAGGGCAGCGAGAGGCCCAGCAGCATGTCGAAAGCGATGTACGTGAGCGAGCTCGTCGTGACGCCGACGAGGAGCGAACGGCCGTGCCGCAGTTCGCCGAATCCGCGCGCCACGCACCAGAACAGCAGTGCGCCGCCGATGACCCATCCGAGTGTGGTGAGCAGCAGCGCGAAGCCGAGGAACCCTCCGGCGATCCAGGCGAACGACGCCCAGTCGACGGAGGATCGCGGAGCCGCGGAACCGGCGTCCTCGGCATGCGCGCGCTTCCGCGTGCGGAGGGCGCTGACGGTGAGGAGCACGGCGAAGAGGCCAAGGCCGACCGCGATGAGGCCGGGGAAGAACGCGGGTCCGGGGAATGCCGTCCCCTCGGGCACGTCCATCGTGAGGATGCCGAAGCCGAGGTAGGCCGCGAAGGCCAGGAGGAACACCGGCATGAGGAAGTCCTTCACTGTCCCATCTCCTCGTAGAGTGCGGCGATCCGGGACTCCTCGGCGGCGAGGAAGCCCTCGAGCGCTTCGCCGGAGAGGACGCGTGGGGACCAGTGGTACCGCTCCACCGCAGCGCGCCACTCGTCCGTCGCGAGGGTCTCGTCGATGAGCCCTTCGAGATCTGCGGTCTCCTCCGCCGTGAGCCCGGGAGGGGCGGAGAGGCTGCGCCAGTTGGAGAGCGTGATGTCGAAGCCCTGCTCCCGCGCGGTCGGGATGTCGATCCCGCCCACCGGCTCCTTCGCGACGAGGGCCAGAGCGCGCAGACGTCCGGACTCGATCTGGTCGATGTTGTCCGGGTAGCCTCCCGCCGCCGCGGCGGCGGTGCCGTTGAGAAGGGCCTGGATCGCCTCACCGCCTCCGTCGGAGGAGATGTAGGTGGTCTCGACGGGGTCGATGCCGGCGGCGATCGCCAGGTCGGTGACGACGAGCTCGTCGAAGGATCCTCCCCCGGTCCACGGCAGCGCCGCCGGGTCGTCCTTCCACGCGTCCACGAGCTCCTCCAGAGTCCGGTGGGGAGAGTCGGCGGGGACGACGATGACGTCGTACTCCTCGAAGAGCACGGCGAGGTTGGTCACGTCGCCGAGCGTCGTCGCCGATCCGTACTGCAGCGTCGCGGCGAGGAGGCCGGTGCCGCCGACCATGAGGTTGTTCGCCTGCCCGGCCAGCGTGGAGAGGTTGCCGAGGGCGATCGTGCCGCCGGCGCCGGGCATGTTCACGACCTGCACGTTGTTCACCAGCCCGTTGGCCTTCTGCGCCTGCTGGAGCTCGCGCGCAACGGTGTCCCATCCACCTCCCGCGGCCGCCGGGGCGATGAGCGTCAGCGATGCGTGCAGGTCCCCGCCTGCGGCGGCGGAGCTCACGGAGCCGTACACCGCGGTCCCGACGGCCGCAGCGACGAGCGTGCCGCCGAGGGCTCGCAGGACGGTCCTCCGTGTGAGGGAAGCCGGCAAGGTGTGCGATGTGTCGGGAGGCTCCGGCAGATGCGGAGGCGGTGGACCGGATGCGGACATGTCTTCACTCCTTCGTGGGACTCCGCGCAGACGACGATGTCGATGCGCGGCCGTGTGGAATACCGTCGACTAGGATGCAACGGCCCGCCATGTGGGAAGGTGCCCGGAGGATTTGTGCTCATTGATGCACACGGATCGATGTGCCTGGCCCGGTCACGTGTGGGACGGACGGACGCCGGCACGGCAGAGGGGAAGGTGGTGACGCACGTGGCTGCGGACAGGAGAACCTCCTTCTCGCGCTTCCTGCTGCTCCTCGTGCCCCCGCTCCTCGTCCTCGTGTGCGTGGGGGCCGTCACCGCGATCGCGATGGAGGTGCAGAGGCAGAGCATCCGGGACGCGGCCTCCGCGCGGGTGGTCGACGTGGCCGCAGGCTTCGCCGAACTCGAGCAGGTGCGCAGCGTCCTGCAGGAGCTGGAGGATCCCCACGACCGCGCCGAACGCACCGGAGCGACCCAGGAGCTGCAACCGCTCGCGAGCCTCGTCGAACGCTCCTCCGGGGTGGACTACGTCGTCGTCATCGACCCGGCGGGCCTGCGCCTCACGCACCCGGACCCGGAGGAGCGGGGGCGGCCCGTCTCGACCGACAGCTCCCGCGTGCTGGCCGGTGAGAGGGTCGTGGAGGTGAGGACGGGGACGATCGGCCGGACGCTCCGCGCCAAACTCCCGGTCCGGAACGCGCAGGGCGAAGTGATCGGCGCGGTCTCCGCGGGCATGTTCGAGTCGAGGATGACCCAGGACGTCGAGGAGGCCCTGCGGACGCTGCTGCCGTGGACCGCGGGCGCCCTCGTGGTCGGGCTGGCGCTGAGCACCCTCATGTCCGCGTCCATCCGACGCCGGTTCCACTTGCACGACGAGGCCGCCCGCGAGGTCGACCGCCTGGAACGGACGAGTGGAGCCCTGCGCGAACAGGCGCATGAGTTCGACACCCGCCTCCACGTGGTGCGCGGGCTGGTGGCCCACGGCGACATCGCCGAGGCGCTCGAGTACATCGACTCCTCGGTGTCCGTCACCTCCGCGTCTGCGGACGAGGCCTCCGCGGGGCAGCCGGTGCTGCGGGCGACGCTGGAGGCGCTGCGGGCCGAACTCGACGTGCTCGGCGCGAGCCTGGAGACGTCGATCGACGTCGTCTCCCGCGTCGACGAAACGGTCCTGCTCGTCGTGGCGAACCTCTGCCGGAACGCCGGCGAGGCGGGGGCCGGACGCGTCCGCTGCGCCCTGCAGGAGGCCGACGGGGTCTTCCACGGGGAGGTCGCGGACGACGGCGACGGCATCGACCTGCGCCAGCGGCACTCCCTGTTCGTCCGCGGCTTCACGTCGAAGCCCGATCGGACCGGTACGGGACGGGGCATCGGTCTCGCGATGGTGCGGCGCACCGTGGCGGAGAGGGGCGGCACGATCGAGGTCGGGACCTCCGAGCTGGGAGGTGCGCGCTTCGCCTTCGACATGCGCGTCGAGGAGACCGCCGCCGGGGCGGACGAGACACGGGAGAGGAGCCGGTCATGACTGAGCCGTCGCACCCCGCAGGGGCCGACCGTCCGCTGCGTCTCCTCATCGTCGACGACGACCCGGGGGCGCGGGCCCTGCACGCCCGGTTCGCCGCGGGGCTCCGGGACTTCGTCGTCGCGGACATCGTCGCCACGGGGGCGCAGGCGATCACCAGGGCGGGGCGCGGCGACATCGACCTCGTCCTCCTCGATCTGCGCCTGCCGGACGTGAGCGGCATCGAGGTGCTCCACAGGCTGCGAACGCTCACCTCCGGATCCCCGGACGTCATGGTCATCAGCTCGTCGCAGGACCGCATCACGGTGCGTCAGGCCCTCGCCGGCAGGGTCGCGGGCTACCTCGTGAAGCCATTCACGTACGAGGTGTTCGCGGAGCGGCTCGCCGTCTACCGGGAGGAGCACAGGCACGCATCGGCGGAACCCGTGCGGGAGACGGAGTTCGGGCAGGAGGAGATCGACCGCATGCTCGCACCGAGGCCTCCGCAGCAGGAGGCGGCCACTCACCTGCCGAAGGGGATCTCCGCCGTGACGCTCGCAAAGGTCATGGAGGCGCTCGACCCCGCTCAGTCCCGCTCCGCGGCCGAGGTCGCCCGGCGGTGCGAGCTCTCCCGGGCGACCGCGCGGCGATACCTCGACCACCTCGTGAGCACGGGGACGGTCGACCTCGCGCACCGCTACGGGAAGAGGGGACGCCCCGAGGTCCTCTACCGGCTCGTGCCCGGCTGAGCGGGACGCGGACCCCGGCGATCCCGAGCGCTCAGGCCGTCCGGGGGTAGCAGGTGCGGGCGAACAGGCGGTATGCGTCGACGCAGCCCGTCTCGTGGTCCTCGCCCTGGACGATCTGCGCCGTGAGGCTGTATCCCGGCACCGGCCGGCTCCTCACCAGGGAGAAGAACCTGATGTTCTCGACGGCGAGCTGGTGGTACATGGGAAGGGGCCCGAACACCTCGCCCGTCCCCAGGGTGAGCAGCACCGTCTGCTCGCGGACCCCGGAGTCTCCCGCACGCGCCGCGAACTCACGGTAGGCATCGAAGACGGTGCTGTCAGGGACGAGGATGCCGGGGCTCGCGGCACCGAAGCGGGTGAGCGTTCGCGCATGCATCGAGGCGTAGAGGGCGAAGAGCCCGCCGTAGGAGAACCCGAAGACACCGGCCCCCTCGTCCCCCACGGCGTAGTGCTCCCTGATGTGCGGATGGAGCTCTCCCTCCAGGAAGTCGAGGAAGCGATCGGCATGGGGGTTCTCCATGAGCACGGCGAACTGGTGCGCCAGCTCCTCCGACGCGAACGTCTCGCCGATGTAGTCGCGCATGAAGTCCGGCATTGGCTCCCCCGGCGGCACCAGGTCGCGGTTCCGGAGCGCCAGCGCATCGATCTGCTCGTCGACGTACCCGATGTTGACCTGGAGGAACGGGGCGACGGCGCGCATGCCCTCCGGACCGGTGAGGCCCCGGTGCATCTTCTCGTAGAGGCCTCCCTGCCACTGCGCGTCGAGCGCGTAGACGACCGGGATCGCGGGCCAGTCCGGATCGTAGCCGCTCGGCAGTGAGACCGAGATGCCGAGCCTGCCGCCGATCGTGGGCGACTCGACCTCGAAGTACTCGGTCTCGAGCTGGGCGATGCGGCTGCCGAAGCCGCCTGGCACGCGATCCGTGAGTTCAGGCCTCACCATGGCCCCGAGTCAACCACGCGGGACTCCTGAATGTGTAGTGACCACTAGGTTTTCACGAGGCGGAGCCGGTGCGTACCCTCGGTCGACTTGCACTTGCAGCTCCCGGCGGCGCGCCCCATTGAGACATGCACTCCGCACTGGTAATTGGTTGAGATGAGAGATCACAACACGCCCAGTCAGACCGCATTCTTCTCCGCAGCAGCTCGCGCCGCACACAAGCACGTGGATGCACCGCCCCACCTTCTGATCGACGACGATGCTGAAGCACTCTGCCGGAGCTGATCAGCTCCTCATTGTCGGCGCTGGACTCGACACGACCCATCTCCGGCTTCCGGCGCGCAGCCGAACGCACACCTGGACGCTCGACAAGCCTGGCGTCCTCGCATGGCGCCAGCAGGTCTTCGCAGAGGCGGAAGTCGGTGACAGCACAACACATATCCCGCTCGACCTCACCGACGGCCTCGGGGCAGGTGACCTTCAGGGCTGCGGACTCGATCTCGAAGCTCCAGTGGTGATTGTGTGGTTGGGCGTGAGCATGTACCTCGACCCACACGACCTGCGCCAGTTCCTCGCCGACCTCGCAGGACTCGCACCCGGCTCGACACTCATCTTCGACTACCACCTGGGGAAGAACAGGCGAGACGAAGCGGGGAACGCGTACGCCTCTGCAGTGGCCTCAACAGCCGGCCGCGGTGGCGAACCGTGGCGTACGGCAGCCTCTCCCCACCAGATGCACTCATGGCTGAACGCAGCCGGCTGGCACGTCGACGACGATCGAGACGAAGCAGATGCGGCCCCGTACGAATTCTGGAAAAGGCAACCGCACCTTCGCCCTATGGAACTCGTCCGCCTCGTGACGGCACATCTGGCCCACTGACACGGGAGAGGGCGGTGTGCATTCACCGACGAACGCACACCGCCCTCTCACTCGCACCTGCAGGCGAGCCGGCAGAGGCCGGCCCTCAGTTCCCCGAGGGCCGGCCGGCGTCCTCCCACTCCTTGAGCAGCGCAGCCTTGATCCTGCCCCGATCGCTGACCTCGTACCCGCGCAGCTTCAGCCACTGACGCGCATCAGCGAGCTCCTCACGGGAATACCCACTGCCGGACGACTGCGATGCCCGCTCACGCGCCGGTGCCGCAGCCGCAGATGCCTTCCTCGCGACTGCGAGATACGGCTCCAGCGCCTCACGCAGCTTCGCATCCTCCGCCTCGGTGAGATCGATCTCGTACCGCCGATCATCCAGACCGAAAGCCACGGTCCGGACATCCTCTCCACTCGCACCGGAAATATCGGAAACGAACGTTTCAACCACCTGACGAGCCACGGAGTTCCTTCCAGTCGCATTCATGTACCCCGGAGAACATACCATGAACATGCATTTCCCAATAGAGCGGCGCGAACGTCATTCGACCGCGATTGCCGCCTGAGGGAAACGGGCACGTCCTCGACGCCTCACATGGGTTCTCCCTGTCCGGGTCCGTCGTGATCAGCACGTGGATGCCATTGGGCATATCTGTGACGATGCTGCTCTTCGCCTCAGCCCGCAGATCCCCAGTCGCACACTCAACCAACCTCACCCGAAGAGTCTGGGATCACCAGAAGGATATCCACAATAGGCCTCGCCGCCAGACCGGCCACGGACATGGAACCGATCTGCAGCGGCCGAGAACCGAGCGCATCTCAAACGGAAAGGACGGTCCTCCTCCACTCCGAACAACAGATGCCCATCCGGAAATGGACAAGCCTCGCAACACACCGCAATCTTTCGCACACATGATCTGCAGGTGCCCCATCCGCTCAAAGCAGTGCTCCTGCCCTCCGACACCTTCACTCAGCGCCGGAACTCGATGACCTCATGCGCACATGGTCCTTCTCACGCGCCCGAGCACCTTCAGCCGGAGGCTCCGCCACCCCACTGAAACCGTGGGGGTCCCTATGGGGTCCCCGCCACCCCACCATCGGCACGCTCCCCCACCGGCCCGCACACACGACAAAGCCCCGCTCGCCCAGTGTTTTCGCGGGCGAGCGGGGCTTTCACAATCTGTCGGGATAGCGGGATTCGAACCCACGACCTCCTCGTCCCGAACGAGGCGCGCTACCAAGCTGCGCTATATCCCGGTATTCACTTCTCGCTGCCCGCTCCGCACTCCCTGAGCGCTTCTGGAAGCCGTCCCGGAGGCTGTCTCCCTCGCTGGGCAACGAGAAGTACTCTAGCCCATCCGCGGCGCTTTGCAAATCCGAGCGCGGCGCTAAGGTGGCAGCACACCCCCGCGCGGCACAAGGAGTTCGGATGGCCCTCACGGTCGACACGGTTGCGGACACCGCACTGCGGATCCTCTCCGACTTCGGCCTCGGCGACCTCACGATGCGCCGGCTGGCGCGGGAACTGGGGGTGCAGCCCTCCGCCCTCTACTGGCACGTGGCGGACAAGCAGTCCCTCTTCGTGCTCCTCGCGGAGCGCATCTCCGCAGAGGCGGAGGCTGCCGCACGCCCTGCCGAGACCGACCACAGTGCGAGGATCCTCACATTCCGCGAGGTGCTGCTCCGCTACCGGGAGAGCGCGGAGATCGTGATCCTGGCCTACTCCGTGAGCGGGGCGCAGGTGCTCCCCGCGGGGCTGCGCGAGCTGGAGCCCGGACTGCGGGAGCAGATCGTCGCGTTCGTCCTGGGCGCGGTGGCGGTGGAACAGAGCCGCGCCATGCTCGCCCGAGCCCCGGAACCCACCGCCGCGCAGTCCTTCCGCGCAGGACTGGACGCGCTGCTCGGGGCGTGAGGCCCCGTCCGCGCTCACAGCGATCTGCGCTCACAGCGCCGCGCGCAGCTTCTCCCCCACTGTCCTGAGCTCCTCCGGACCGGCCGCCGCACGCGTCGACGGGTCGAAGTTCTTCAGCGAGGTCGTCGGCCAGACGTGGATGTGGGTGTGGGGAACCTCATACCCCTGGATCATGAGGCCCACCTTCTCGCAGTCGAACACGGAGGACTGCGCCGCACCGATCCTCTTCGCCACGGCGAAGAGATGCGCCGCAAGGTCGTCGTCGAGATCGATCCAGTGGTCCACCTCCACCCGAGGCACCACGAGGGTGTGCCCGGGCGTCATGGGCTGCACGTCCAGGAACGCCACGCACCGCTCGTCCTCGTAGACGAACTCGCCGGGGATCTCGTGCTCGATGATCTTGGTGAACAGGGTCGTCATCGCCGCTCTCTGCCTTTCGCCGCGCATTCGCGCCGTGCCTTCCTCGCACGGCTGTCTCCGGTGTTGCGGGTCACAGAGGACCCGAGGGACAGACTACTGCCCCTCGCCCTCGGCCCAAGACTCCTCCGTGCCCTCCGCAGCGGACAGCAGGACGGAGAAGTCGCGTCGGCTGCCGAAGTCCGCGCTGATCACCTGCGTGACGGTGCCCGAGGCGTCCGCGAGCAGCGCTGTGCGGTGGGGACCGCCTCGGGCGCGGTCCATCACCCCCAGCGCCTCCGCCAGCCGCCCGTGCGGCCAGAAGTCGCTCAGCAGAGCGACGGCGTCCCAGTCCTCGCCTAGCTCCTGCTCCGCCCACGCGCGCAGGGTGTACTTGGTGTCGCACGAGACGACCACGGGACGCACGCCGGCCGCCCGCAGCCGCGGAGCGAGCGCTGCGAGTTCCGCGAGCTCGGAGGAGCAGACCGGCGTGAAGGCGTAGGGCACGAAGGCCAACAGCAGTCTCTCCCCCTCTGCCCCGTCCGCCCGGTCGGCCTCCCCGGTCCCCGCCGGGGACAGAAGCGGAACGTCCTCCCCGGTGTGTGCGGGGAGGACGAGGCGGGGGACGGTGCGACCCAGAAGGTCAGGGCGCGGTGCATCGGCATGCGCGGTGCGGGCAGCGGCATCAGATCCGCCGCCCGCACCGCTGCGCCCGAGGTCAGTCGTAGTTCTTCCTCCCCAGCAGGAGGCACGCGGACCAGTCCGGCACGGTGCTCACGGTGCGGGTGACGTGCATGCCGGCCGTGGGCGCGGCATCGGAGATGTCGACGGGACGGATGTGACCAGGACGGTTCGCCTTGGGCGTGAGGAGCCAGATGAAGCCTCCGTCCGCCAGGGTCGTCTGGGCGTCGACGATGGCATCGGTGAGGTCCGGGTCGTCGGCCCTCCACCACATGAGGATCGCGTCGAACACCTCATCCACGTCCTCGTCGGCCATCTCCTCGCCGATCACCGCCTCGATGGACTCGCGCAGATCGAAGTCGACGTCCTCGTCGTAACCGATCTCCTGGACGTACTGGCCCGGCTTGAAGTCGAGCGCGGCAGCGGCGGAGGCAGCGGAGTCCCGTGTATTCCTCTCTGAGGCAGAAGTGCTCATGCAACCATTCTCCACACGCTTGGCACCGCCGGGCAAACGACGCGCGGAAATCCGGCGCGCCGTTCCCGCGCAGTCCCGCACATTGCACCGCGAGTCGAAGAACACATCGGCCGATCACTCCCCGTTCCCGCGGGGACCGGCCGGAGCCCATATGCTGGAACCATCCGTACGCGGAGCGGGCGGCGTCCACATTCATGCGCGCCGGCCGGTCCGCATGTGCTGAAGACCCAAGAGCAGCACGTGAAACTTCGTGAGGAGGACTGCCGTGCCCGACAACCCCAGAGGACCCATCCTCAACGGGCTTCCGAGCCAGGTTCCGGACATCGATCCGGAAGAGACGCAGGAATGGTTGGAGTCCCTCGACTCCCTCATCGCCGAGGCAGGACCTGCCCGCGCCCGCTATGTCATGCTCAGCCTCCTGGAGAAGGCCCGCATGTCCAATGTGGGCGTGCCCAGCCTGACCGCGACCGACTACATCAACACCATCAGCCCCGAGGCGGAGCCCTGGTTCCCCGGCGATGAGGCCGTCGAGCGCACCTACCGCCGCTGGAACCGCTGGAACGCCGCGATGCTCGTGCACCGCTCGCAGCGGCCCGGCATCGAGGTGGGCGGCCACATCTCCACCTACGCCGGTGCCGCCACACTGTACGAGGTGGGCCTCAACCACTTCTTCCGCGGCAAGGACCACCCGGGCGGCGGCGACCACGTCTTCTTCCAAGGCCACGCCTCCCCCGGCATGTACGCCCGCGCCTATCTCGAGGGCCGGCTGAGCGAGGACCAGCTCGACGGCTTCCGGCAGCAGGCCAGCCACGTGGTCAACGGGAAGAACCTGGGTATGCCCTCGTACCCGCACCCCCGCCAGATGCCGGACTTCTGGGAGCACCCCACCGTCTCCATGGGCCTCGGCCCCATGAACGCGATCGCGCAGGCGCAGTTCGACAAGTACCTCCACAACCGCGGCATCAAGGACACCTCGCAGCAGCACACCTGGGCCTTCCTCGGCGACGGCGAGCTGGACGAGCCGGAGAGCCGCGGCATGCTGCACGTCGCGGCGAACGAGGAGCTCGACAACCTCACCTTCGTCATCAACTGCAATCTGCAGCGTCTCGACGGCCCGGTGCGCGGCAACGGCAAGATCATCCAGGAGCTCGAGGCGTTCTTCCGGGGCGCCGGCTGGAACGTCATCAAGGTGGTCTGGGGCCGCGAGTGGGACGCCCTCCTGGCCAAGGACCGCGACGGCGCACTGATCAACCTCATGAACCAGACGCCGGACGGCGACTACCAGACCTACAAGGCGGAGAACGGCGGCTTCGTCCGCGACAACTTCTTCGGCCGTGACCCCCGCACCAAGGCCCTGGTGGAGGACTACACGGACGAGCAGATCTGGAACCTCAAGCGCGGCGGCCACGACTACCGCAAGGTCTACGCCGCCTACCGCGCGGCCATGGCCCACACCGGCCAGCCCACCGTGGTGCTCGTGAAGACCGTGAAGGGCTACTCGCTCGGCCCCACGTTCGAGGCCCGCAACGCCACGCACCAGATGAAGAAGATGACGCTCGAGGACCTCAAGCTGGCCCGCGACCACTTCTCCATCCCGATCACGGACAAGCAGCTCGAGGAGAACCCGAAGAAGCCGCCGTACTACCACCCCGGCGAGGACGACCCGGCGATCCAGTACCTGCAGGAGCGCCGCGCCAAGCTGGGCGGGTACGTGCCGGAGCGCCGGTCGAAGTACACGCAGATCTCCCTGCCCGGCGACAAGGCCTACGCCGTCGCCAAGCGCGGCTCGGGCCACCAGGAGATCGCCACGACGATGGGCTTCGTGCGCGTGCTCAAGGACCTCATGCGGGACAAGGAGTTCGGCAAGCGGATCGTGCCGATCATCCCGGACGAGGCCCGCACCTTCGGCATGGACTCGTTCTTCCCCACCGCGAAGATCTACAACCCGCACGGACAGAACTACATCTCCGTGGACCGCGACCTCTTTCTCGCGTACAAGGAGTCCCCGCAGGGCCAGCTGCTCCATGTGGGCATCAACGAGGCCGGCGCCACCTCCGCCCTCACGGCGGTGGGCACGTCCTACGCCACCCACGGCGAGCCGATGATCCCGTTCTACATCTTCTACTCGATGTTCGGGTTCCAGCGCACCGGCGACGCCTTCTGGGCAGCCGGCGACCAGATGGCCCGCGGCTTCGTCATGGGCGCCACCGCCGGTCGCACCACGCTCACCGGCGAGGGGCTGCAGCACGGCGACGGCCATTCCCCGCTGCTCGCCTCGACCTACCCCTCGGTGGTCTCCTACGACCCCGCCTACGTCTACGAGGTCGGCCACATCGTGCGCGCCGGCATCGAGCGGATGTACGGCCAGGACCCGGAGAACCCGGCGCTCGACCCCAATGTGCTCTACTACATCACCCTGTACAACGAGCCCATGTCGCAGCCGGCGGAGCCGGAGGACCTGGACGTCGACGGTCTGCTGCGCGGCATCTACAAGCTGGCCGACGGCCCGGACAACGGCGGGCCCAAGGTCCAGCTCCTCGCCTCCGGTGTGGCGGTCGCCTGGGCGCTCGAGGCCCAGCGGATGCTGGACGAGGACTGGGGCGTGAGCGCGGACGTCTGGTCCGTCACCTCCTGGTCGGAGCTCCGCCGCGACGGTCTCGCCGCGGACGAGGAGCGCCTGCTCGATCCCAATGGAGACGCCCGTCAGCCGTACATCACCCAGGTCCTCGGTGAGGCCGAGGGGCCGGTCGTGGCGACGAGCGACTACATGCGCGCCGTCCAGGACCAGATCCGGCAGTACGTGCCCGGCCACTTCACCTCGCTGGGCGCCGACGGCTACGCGATCTCGGACACTCGTCCGGCCGCGCGCCGCAAGTTCCTCATCGACGGCGCCTCCATGACCGTCCAGGCGCTCATCAGCCTGGCGGACACCGGCGCGATCGACATCTCGAAGGCCGCCGAGGCCGCCGAGCGCTACCAGCTCGACGACCCCACGGCCGGCACCTCCGGTTCGCTGGAGGGCGGCGCGGCCTGAGCGGCAGCGCACCCCCGCCGGGCCCGAGACCGCGGTGACCTCCCCACGGAGGCCGCCGCGGCCTCGGGCCCGGTCTGCGTCTGCATCGCCACTTCGACTGTGCGGTCTCACCAATAGTTGTCGTGTCGCTACAAGATCCTCGTGCTCCGGACGGTAGGGTGAGCGCTATGTCGCAGCAGCAGACCGCCCCCGCACCCGCCGCAGAGCTCCGCGGACGGGCCGAGACCGTCCGCAGGCTCAAGGCCGGCCAGGCGCAGCTCGCCAAGCTCACCGTCCAGCAGCTGGACGCGCAGCTGCCCTGGTACCGCAGCATGGAGCCCGCGGACCGGCAGTGGGTCTCCGTGGTGGCCACCTCCGGCATCTCCTCCTTCGTGGACTGGTACCGGGACCCGCAGACTCCTCTGCGCATGGTCCTCGACATCTTCCGCTCCGCACCCCGCGAACTCGTGCGCGCCGTCTCGCTCCAGCAGACCCTCCAGCTGCTGCGCGTGGTGGTGCAGGTGGTCGAGGAGCGCGTCCCGGACCTGGCGCGCGCCCCGGAGCAGGCCGAGCTCAAGGACGCGGTCCTCGTCTACTCCCGGGAGATCGCCTTCGCCGCGGCGGACGTCTACGCCCGGGCGGCCGAGGCCCGCGGCAGCTGGGACGCCCGTCTGGAGGCGATGGTGGTCGACGCCCTCGTCCGCGGCGACTCGGTCGACGAGCTCGCCAGCCGCTCCGCTGCCTTCGGCTGGCAGTCCCAGGGGCAGGTGGCCGTGGTGCTGGGGCGGGCGCCGCGCCGCTCGGCGCACAAGAGCATCGACGAGATCCGCCGTGCCGCGCGGAAGTGGGCCGAGGACGTGCTCGTGGGCATCCACGACGACCGCCTGCTCATCGTGCTGGGCGGTGCCGAGGACGTGGACCAGGCCGCAGAGGCCCTCTCCCACTTCTACGGACCCTCCCACGTGGTGGTCGGACCGGTCGTCGCCTCGCTCGCCGAGGCCGGCACCTCCGCCGCCTCCGCGCTCTGGGCGCTGCGCACCGCCTCCGCCTGGCAGTCCACGCCGCGGCCCGTCCACGCGGACGCGCTGCTGCCGGAGCGCGCGATCGCCGGCGACGAGGCCGCGGTGGACGCGCTCATCGACCGGTACCACGCACCGCTCGCCGCGGGCAGCGGCAATCTGCTCGAGACGGTCGCCTCCTACCTGGACCACGGCGGATCGCTCGAGGCGACGGGCCGGGCGCTGCAGGTCCACCCCAACACTGTCCGGTACCGGCTGAAGAAGATCACGGAGCTCGTGGGCCTCGATCCCACGCAGCCCCGGCCGTCGTTCGTGATACGCATAGCCTTGGTGTTCGGCCGACTGTCAGCTGTCGGTCAGTTATCGAGCGGCCACAAACAGACCCCCGGCAGCTGACAGCTGTCGTAGTGTGCACAACCGAATCGACTGATGGGAAGACATACTCGTGCTCGTGACAGCATGCCCTGGACAGGGCGCCCAGAAGGCCGGGTTCCTCAGCTCCTGGCTGGAACTGCCCGGCTTCGCCTCCGCCCTCGGGGAGCTCGCAGAGGCCTCCGGCATCGACCTCGTGACCCACGGCACCGTCTCCGACGACGCCACGATCACCGACACCGCTCTCGCACAGCCGCTGCTCGTGGCGGCGGCGATCGCCTCCTACCGTGAGATCTTCATCGAGGCCGGTCTGGCCACGGACCTCGTCGCCGGGCACAGTGTGGGCGAGATCGGCGCCGCGCAGATCGCCGGCATCCTCTCCCCCACTGACGCGATGGCCCTCGTGCAGGTGCGCGGTGCGGCGATGGCCGCGGCCGCTGCCGCGGAGCCCTCCGGCATGGCCGCCGTGGTCGGCGGGGATCCCGAGCAGGTGCTCGCCGCCATCGCCGAGGCCGGCCTGGAGCCGGCCAACGTCAACGGCGGGGGCCAGACCGTGGCCGCCGGCTCCAAGGACGCGATCGCGGCGTTCGCGGAGAACCCGCCGGAGCGTGCCCGGGTGATCCCGCTCAAGGTCGCAGGCGCCTTCCACACCTCGTACATGGGCTCCGCCACGCAGGCGGTCTCCGAGGCCGCGGCCTCGATCACGCCCGCGGACCCCTCCCTCCCCATCCTCACCAACTCCGACGGCACGCGCGTGGAATCGGGGCAGGCGTACCTGGACCTCCTCGTGAGCCAGGTGACCAGCCCGGTCCGCTGGGACCTCTGCCAGGCCACTCTGCTGGAGGCCGGCGTCACCGGCATCCTCGAGCTCGTGCCCGGCGGCACGCTCACCGGCCTCGCCAAGCGCGCCATGAAGGGCGTGGAGGTCTTCGCCGTGAAGAGCGCAGCGGACGTCGAGGGCGCACGCGAGTTCGTCCGGGCACACACGAGCGCCTGAGCCCACCGCACGCCGGGCTCCCAGGCATCATCCGAGAGGAAATCCCATGACCACACTGAAGACACCCGAGGCCGGACGCTTCTCCCGCATCACGGGGATCGGCGGCTGCCGGTCCGAGCACGCGGTCCCCAACGAGGCCCTCGTGGGCCCGATCGACTCGTCCGACGAGTGGATCAGGCAGAGGACGGGCATCATCACCCGGCACCGGGCGGGTGCGGACGTGAGCGTCGCCGACATGGCCGAGGAGGCCGCGGTCGAGGCGATCGCGAACGCCGGCCTCAAGCCCTCGGACATCGGCGGCATCCTGCTCGCCACGGTCACCACCGGCATCCCGACGCCGTCCGCGGCCGCGCTGCTCACGGAGAAGCTGGGCACCGGCCCGGTGCCGGCCTGGGACATCTCCGCGGCCTGCGCCGGCTACTGCTACGGCATCGCGCAGGCGGACGCGCTCGTGCGCTCCGGCACGATGGACAACATCCTCGTGATCGGCGCGGAGAAGCTCTCCGACTTCGTCGACCCCACGGACCGCTCCATCTCGTTCCTCCTCGGCGACGGAGCCGGCGCGGTCGTCGTCTCCGCCTCGGACACCCCCGGCATTGCTGCGAGCGTGTGGGGCTCCAAGGGCGAGAACTGGGAGACCATCCGCCTCACCAACTCCTTCATCGAGATGAAGGACGACCCCGAGGCGCCGTTCCCCACCCTCCGCCAGGACGGTCCGTCCGTGTTCCGGTGGGCCGTGTGGGAGATGGCGGAGGTCGCCCAGCAGGCCCTCGACGCCGCCGGCATCACCGCCGCGGACCTGTCCGCGTTCATTCCGCACCAGGCCAACATGCGGATCATCGACGAGCTCGCCAAGCAGCTGAAGCTCCCGGAGTCGGTGCAGATCGGGCGTGACATCGCGGACAACGGCAACACCTCGGCCGCTTCCATCCCGCTCGCCACCGAGCGCCTGCTCCGTGAGAATCCGGAGCTGCACGGCAAGCTGGCCCTCCAGATCGGGTTCGGCGCAGGGCTGGTCTACGGCGCACAGGTCGTCGTCCTCCCCTGAGCTTCCCTGACGACGCGCACGCGATGACGTAAGATCAGCGCGGGATCGTCGTCGAATCACGTTTCCTGCCCACTCGGGCGTGCGCGCTCCGCACTGCGGGGCCGCCTGCCCGGCGGACACTATGAGAGAAGGAAAGACACATGGCACACAGCGAAGCTGACGTCCTCGCAGGACTCGCAGAGATCGTCAACGAGGAGACCGGCCTGGAGACCTCGGCCGTCGAGGGCTCCAAGTCGTTCACCGACGACCTGGACATCGACTCGATCTCCATGATGACCATCGTCGTCAACGCCGAGAAGAAGTTCGGCGTGAAGATCCCGGACGACGACGTCAAGGACCTCGTCACCGTCCAGGACGCCGTCGACTACATCGTCAAGGCACAGCAGGCCTGAGCTCCCGACCGTCGGCGGGGTCGGGCGACCCTCGGCCCCGCTGCGGACACCCCCTTCGATTCGACGAGGTTTCACACCATGAGTTCCACTGTCGTCGTCACAGGCCTCGGCGCCGTGACGCCCCTCGGCGCTACTGCCGCAGAGACCTGGCAGGCAGCGCTTGCCGGCACCCCCGGCGCGCACACCCTCGACAACGACTGGGCAGAGAAGTACGAGATCCCCGTCGACTTCGCTGCGACCGTTCCGGCCGAATTCACCGCCGACAAGCTGAAGAAGGTCGAGGCCAAGCGCCTAGACCCCTCCAGCCGCTTCGCACTCGTCAGCGCCCGTGAGGCGCTCGCGGACGCCGGCCTCCGCAGCGAGGACGGCACCTCGGACCTCGATCCGGAGCGCACCTCCGTCTCCTGGGCGACCGGGATCGGCGGAGTCTGGACGCTGCTCGACGCCTGGGACACCCTCCGTGAGGAGGGCTCGCGCCGCGTCATGCCGCTCACCGTGCCCATGCTCATGCCCAACGGCCCCGCCGCGGCGATCGGCATGGACATCGCGGCGCGCGCCGGCGTCCAGACGGTGGTCTCCGCCTGCGCCTCGTCCACCGAGAGCCTGGGGCAGGCCTACGAGATGATCTCCTCCGGCCGCGCGGACGTCGTGGTCGCAGGCGGCTCCGAATCCGCGATCCATCCCATCACCCTGGCCGCGTTCTCCTCGATGCGCGCGCTCTCGCGCCGCACCGACTCCCCGGAGACGGCTTCCCGCCCCTACGACGTGGACCGCGACGGCTTCGTCATGGGTGAGGGCTCCGGAGCCGTCGTCCTCGAGTCCGAGGAGCACGCCCGGGCCCGCGGCGCGCGCGTCTACGCGCAGCTGGCCGGCTGGGGCCTGTCGAACGACTCGCACCACATCACCGCGAACGAGCCCGAGGGCGTGCACGCTCTGCGCGCCATGCGGCTCGCCCTCCAGCAGGGCGGCCTCGAACCCGGCGACCTCGCCCACGTGAATGCGCATGCGACCTCCACCCCGGTGGGAGACATTCCCGAGTCGATCGCGATCAACCAGCTGCTGGGCGGCCACGTGGACTCCGCGCTGGTCTCCGGCACCAAGTCAATGACCGGCCACCTGCTGGGCGGTGCCGGGGCCGTGGAGGCGATCTTCACGATCCTCGCCCTCCACAACCGCCTCGCTCCCCCGACGATCAACATCAGTGAGGTGGACCCCAAGGTCAACCTCAACATCGTCCGGGACACCCCTGCGGAGCTCCCGGCCGGTGACCTCGCCGCACTGTCGAACTCCTTCGGGTTCGGCGGGCACAACGCGGTGGTGGCGTTCAAGACCGCCTGAACCGCTCACGCCCTGCGCAGCTGCGCGAAAGAGGTGTGCAGGAGCGCACCCGGGCAGGCGCACCGCGGAGCACCGTGGACTGAGGCTCAGCTCGCGGAGCGCTCGGCGATGACCTCGCGGTAGATCTCCTCGAACCGGGTGATGGTGCGGCGGATGTCGTGCGCCTTCACCAGTTCGCGGGAGGCCTCCTGCATGAGGGCGTACTCCTCCGGAGGCGCCGCGACCACAGCCGTGAGCTTCGCCGCCAGATCCGCCGCGTCCAGCGGCCGGAACAGATGGCCGTTGACCCCGTCGCGCACCAGGTGCGGCAGGGCGACGGCGTCGGCGAGCACCACGGGCAGTCCGGAGGCCAGCGCCTCCAGGGTGGCGATGGACTGGAGCTCGGCCGTCGAGGGCATGCAGAAGCACGTCGCCTCGGCGAACTCACGCCGCAGCTGCGCATCGTCCACCTTCCCGAGCACGTGCACCCTGTCTCCCACACCTCGGGCACGGGCGAGCTCCGCGAGCGGCTCCGCCTGGTCCCCTTCGCCCACGATCCGCGCGTGCAGCCTCAGCCCCGGGTCCATGAGCGCGAGCGCCTCGACGATGGTCTCGGGATGCTTCTCCTGCGAGAGCCTGCCCACGAACAGCACGGAGGGCTCGGCCGGTGCACGGCCGGACGCCTCGGCCTCCTCCGCCCGCGCCCGCGCCTGCGCATGGGCCTGGTCGAAGGCCTCGAGGTCGATCCCGCAGCTCACCGCCTCGATCGGACGGTCGAAGCCGTTCTGGGTGAGGAGATCGCTGGCCAGCTGTGTGGGCACGGTGATGCGGTCCGCACGCTGGAAGCGGGCCCGCAGGTCCTTCCAGGCCAGCGCGGTGGCGCCGTCGAGGACGGGCCTGGGAGCGCGGACGTACGGGCGGACGTTGTCCGGCATGAAGTGGTTGGTCGCGACCACGGGGATGTTCCGCTCCTCCGCGAGGGAGAAGGCGAAGCGCCCCAGCACGAAATGCGCCTGTGTGTGCACCACGTCCGGGTCGATGACGTCCAGCAGGCGCGCCAGCTCGGGCCGGGTCTCCCAGGGCAGGCAGATCATCCACGTGGGGTGCAGCGGCCAGTGATGCGATCGCACCCGGTGCACGCGCACGCTGTCCTCGTCGCGGGTGCTGGGGAAACCGGAGGCCGAGGGGGCGATGACGTGCACCTCGTGCCCCCGGGCCGCGAGACCGCCGGCCAGACGGGTGGCGAAGGTCGCCGCCCCGTTGATCTCCGGCGGGTACGTCTCCGCGGCGACGACGATGCGCAGGGGGCGGAGATCCGCACGGGTGCGCGGCTCCGCGCCTGGGGCGGGGCGGGGATCATGGGCGTGCAGGATCGGACACCTCTTCCGGGGGTGTGGAACGGGGCGCGCCGTCGGAGGACGGGGAGCCGTGCTTGAGGGCGGAGCGGCGGCGCTCGGCCTCGACCGCATCAGGATGATAGCGGGACAGGATGAAGACGGCGAAGCATGCGAGCGCGCCGCAGACCAGCATCACCGCCAGTGAGAGCGCGGTGGCGCCCTCCGCCTCGCCGAGCACCAGGATGCCCAGCAGCACCGCGACGATCGGATCGATCACGGTGAGACCGGCGATGACCATCTCCGGCGGTCCCGAGGCGTAGGCGGCCTGGACGAACCAGGAGCCGACCAGGCCGGAGGCGGCCAGCGCGGCCGCGTTCCACCAGGGGATGTCTCCCAGCGTCGCCAGGGTGATGCCCTCCTGGACCACCGTGGCGCTGACGACGTGGACGTTGGTGGCGCAGAAGGCGAAGAGCATGCCCGCGCCGGAGATGAGCACGAGCTGGCGGGGGCGCCGCCACACGAGCATGAACAGTGCCCCGGCACCGGCCCCGGTGAGGCCGATGACGGTGAGGATGACGGCCTCGGTCCCGGTCATGGGAGTGGTGGTGGCGATGAGGGCCGAGGCGATGACGAACCCGAGCACCCCGCACGCGCAGGCGATCACGGCACGGATGAGCTTGCCGTCCACGGCGAGTCCGCGATGAAGCACGCCCAGCCCCACGGACAGGACGAGGGAGATCGCACCGACCGGCTGGACCACCATCACCGGCGCGAGCGACAGCGCGACGACGTTGGCGAGCATCCCCGCGCCCAGGGTGAGCAGGCCCAGCAGCCACGGCGCTGAGCGCAGCAGCGGCAGGAGGGCGCGCAGGCGCAGCGCCCCGGGGGACGCACCGAGCGCGCTCACGCCCCTGTGCTGGAGCAGCGCGCCGTAGGCAAGAGAGACGGCCGAGAGAAGGGCTAGGCCGATGGCGATCGCGGTCATCACCGGTCAGACTACTGACTCTCGCCGTGCACCGCCTGACAGCAGCCCCGACCGTGGCCGAAAGGTGACTCATGCCATGTGGAACGCACATGCCGGACTCAGCCGGTGCGGCGTTTCCTCGTTCTCCTGTCGTTCTCCTTCCGGAGCGCCTCAACGAGCTCCTCCTTGTTCATCGTGGAGCGGCCGGAGATGTCCAGCTCACGCGCGAGGCCGAGGAGGTGCTCCTTGGTGGCGTTGGCGTCGACTCCGCCGGCGGTCGTCCTCTCGGTGTCCTTCCCGCCCTCCGCCTGCGCGTCAGAAGGACCGGAGTGGTCCTTGGGCCGCCATCGGTCCCCCACCTTCTCGTGGGTGTGCTTGAGTGCGGCCCAGGCGGCCCTGTGCGCCCGGTCCTCCTCGCCGTACTGGTCCATCGCGGAATCGTAGGCCTTTGCGAACGTTCTCTGCGCGAGTGCGTCCGAACGCTGCAGAGTGGCAGGCAGCTCGTCCTTGCGGGCCTTACCGGACTTCGTCGTCTTGGGCATGGTGCGGGCCTCCTCGTGTCGCGTGGCGGACCTGATGGACGGTGCCCCGACCGCGGTGCGGGCGGGACCGCCGCAGCGCCTCTCCCTCCTGTGGCAGTCTCGCGGAGAGACGCTTCTCCTCACGGAGACACCGCCAGGGTAACGCCGCGGACGCCTACGCGCAGTGCGTCTCCTCACATTCACCGGTGCCGGGCGGGCGTGAGTGGCGGGGTGCTGTGCCCACTGCTATATTGGTCTCTCGTGTTCAGCAATGAGCACCAGTCCTCCGTAGCTCAGTTGGCAGAGCATTCGACTGTTAATCGAAGGGTCGCTGGTTCGAGCCCAGCCGGGGGAGCGCTCGGGAAGCCGCATGCATGTGGTCCCGTGCAGTACAGCGCGGTTCGCGCGCAAAGTGAATACACATCCGTTCGCGGATGCAGTCCTCCGTAGCTCAGTTGGCAGAGCATTCGACTGTTAATCGAAGGGTCGCTGGTTCGAGCCCAGCCGGGGGAGCATCGCAGAAGGGCCCCGTCCTCTGGACGGGGCCCTTCTCGTCGCCGTTCTGCCGGCCGAGCGCTCGGATCGCCGAGCGCCGCCGCACCCGGTCCGCCCGTTCACATTCCTACCGACCAGTACTCGGGTCGAACACCGTGGGCTCATGCCGCATGCGCGCCGGGTCGAAGGACTCCAGCGCTTCATCCAGACCCGTCCAGGGCCCGAACCCCAGCGACTCCCCCATCCACGCCCACAGGTCGAACCCCGTCCCCGCGAGCTGCTCGAGGGTGACGGCACCGTCCCGCTTGGCCAGCCGCTGCCCCGTGGGGCCCAGTACCAGCGGGACGTGCACGTACTGCGGCACGGACAGATCCAGCAGGCCGGCGAGGTAGGCCTGACGGGGCGCAGACGAGGCGAGGTCATCCCCGCGCACCACCTGATCGACACCCATCGCCGCATCGTCCACGACCACGGCGAGGTTGTAGGCCCACACCCCGTCACCGCGGCGCAACACCAGATCGTCCACGTGCGCGGAGACCTCTCCCAGGACCACGTCGTCGACGCGGCACTCCGCGCCGTCGGAGCGCAGCCTCAGCGCGGGCGTCCGTCCCTGCGCCGCGAGGCGGGCCCGGGCCTCGGTCCGCTGCTGTTCGCCGAGGTCGCGGCAGGTGCCCGGGTAGGCGCCGGGAGGTGCATGAGGAGCAGAGGGTGCGGCGAGGATGTCCTTCCGCGAGCAGTAGCACTCGTAGACCAGACCGCCTTCCCGCAGCCGCTCACAGGCCGCGGCATATGCCGCCGTGCGCCGCGACTGATCCACCACCTCGCCGTCGATCCGCACGCCCAGGGCCAGGAACTGCTCCCGCTGTCGTTCGGCAGCCCCCGCTCGCACCCGGTCCAGGTCCTCGTTGCGCCAGAGGAAGCGGCGACCGGTGCGCCGCGCCCACAGATAGGCGAGGATCCCGGTGCGCACATTGCCGATGTGGAGATCGCCGCTGGGCGAGGGAGCGAACCGCCCCGCGCCATCCGCCCCATTCGAATCTGCCCGCATGCTGCCAAGCCTAGCCACAGGTGCAGATGCGGCGCGGAGCGGCCCGGCCAGGAGGCTGCCGCACCCCTGCGATTGCCCTTCCTCCGCGCCAGGAGTAGAACTGCAGGGGTGACCTCCCACTCCAGCGCCTCCCCTGAACCCGCACCGGACGCCTCCTCCACCGGCTTCACCTCCGAGCAGAAGAAGATCCTGCTGGTCTCCTTCGTCGTCGCCTTCCTCTCCCTGCTGAGCGTCTCCATCGTCAACGTGGTCATCCCGGCCATCGAGTCCTCCATCAGTGCGAGCCCCGCCGCACTCCAGTGGATCCTCTCCGGTTACGCGCTGGCCTTCGGCGTGGTGCTCGTGGCCGCGGGCCGGGCCGGCGACATCTTCGGCAGAGGCCGGCTCTTCGTCATCGGTCTGCTCATGTTCGGTCTCGGCTCCCTGTGTGCGGGGTTCTCCACGGACGCGCTGTGGCTCAACCTCTCCCGCGTCCTCATGGGGCTGGGCTCCGGCTTCCTCAACCCGCAGGTCACCGGGCTCATCCAGCAGTACTTCCGGGGCGCGCAGCGCGGCCAGGCGTTCGGACTCTTCGGCGGCGTGATCGGCGTCTCCGTAGCTGTCGGTCCCGTGCTGGGAGGCATCCTCGTCGCGGTGCTCGGGGACGAATGGGGCTGGCGGTCCGCCTTCCTCATCAACGTCCCCTTCGTGATCCTCGGTCTCGTGGGGGCGTTCCTCTGGCTGCCGAGCAGCGCCTGGAGACCCACCTCGGGCACCGTCGCCACCGGTGCGGCCGGTGCCACAGGTGCGGCCGGTGAGGGCGCCGGAAGCCCGGCACCTGACCGCCGCAGACTCGCCGATCTGGACCCCGTGGGCGTCGTCCTGCTGAGCGCGGGCATCCTCCTGGTCATGCTGCCCTTCGTGGAGCGCGAGGTGGGACCCGTCATCTGGGCGGCACTGGGCCTCGGTGCGGTCTTCGTGCTCATCTGGGTGTGGTGGGAGCGCCGCTTCGCGCGCACGGGCAGGGAGCCCATGGTGGACCTCACGCTGTTCCGGACCCGCAGCTTCGCCAACGGCGCCGTCATCATCACCGTCTACTTCCTCGGCATGACGAGCATCTGGGTGGTCCTCGCGCTCTGGATGCAGCAGGGCCTCGGCCACTCCGCCCTCGCCGCCGGCATGATCGGCCTGCCCTCGGCCGTGGTCAGCGCCGTCCTCTCCCCCATCGCCGGCCGCCACGTCACCCGTGTGGGCAGGGTGATGGTCCTCTGGGGGATCCTGCTCGCACTCGCCGGACTGGTGCTCTCCGGCGCCGCGGTGCTCCTCCACTACTCGACGGGTCTGAGCGAATGGTGGCTGCTGGGCACGCTTGCGATCCTGGGAGCCGGCCAGGCGTTCGTGGTCGGCCCCAATCAGACGCTCACCCTCGCCGAGGTGCCGCTGCGCTACGCCGGCTCCGCCGGCGGAGTGCTCCAGACCGGTCAGCGCGTGGGCACCTCGATCGGCATCGCGATGATCACCGGGATCGTCTTCGCCACCGTCGCGGCGACCGGCTGGGAGGTCGCGTTCGCCACCGGCCTGGGCGTCATCGCCGTGGTCATCGCCGTCGCGGGAGCGGTCGCCGTCGCAGACCTCGCGCGCAGTAGGAGGGCGAGGGGGCGGCGCGATTCCTGAAAGGCCGCCATGAGACAATCGGCCTGCAGGCGACCGAAAGGGAGAACAGCGCGTGGAGGCCTCACACGGTAGCGGTCCGGCGGCGACGCCGGCGTCCGAGCACACCCTCGAGCAGCTGGTCCGCGGCGGTCTCGTCGCGACGCACCTTAGTCCGGTCGTCGACCTGCAGAGCGACATCGTGATCGGCCATCGGGTGTATCACGGGGTCGCCGGCGTGCCGCCGGAGCCCGCGCACTTCACCGCCTTCCGCCGTGCCGTGCGGGAGTCGGAGCACGTGGCGGACCTCGACGCCTCGCTGCGCTCCCTGGCGCTCCGCGAGGCCGAACAGCTCCGGCTGCCGCGCACCAATCGCCTCTTCATGACGGCGGAGCCGCAGGCGCTCGGCACCGTCGAGGACCGGACCGCGGAGCCGGACCGCTCCGCCATCCTCCAGCTGCACCCGGACCGGATAGCACAGGCACCGGCCATGACCCTGCGCTCGGTGCGCCAGGCCCGCACGCTGGGGTGGGGCATCGGCATGGCGGAGATCGGCGACGATCTCCGCACCACCTCCTTCCTGCCGCTCGTGAATCCCTCCGTCGTCATGCTCCGGCCCTCCGTCCTCGCGATCGAGGACCACGTCCACCTCGCGGAGCTCATCCGCCTGCTGCAGGCGCACGTCGAACGCACCGACGCGATCCTCGTGGCCGACGGGGTGACCACGGAGGAGGACCTGCTCAAGGCGGAGGCGCTCGGCGCACGGTTCGGCACCGGGCCCTGGTTCGGAGAGCCCTCGCAGGAGCCCGAGGCCGCAGATCCCGGCGAGACGGATGTGCTCGCCGACCACCACACCCGCAACCAGCTGGCGCAGGGCACGCCCTTCACCATCGCCCAGGGCAGGGAGCGCGACCCGCTGGTGATGGACGGGGAGATGCTCACGGCGCAGCTGCACTCGCTGGCGGAGCGGAGCCTCGCCGCCGGCGAGTCCGCCGTGGTCATCAGCGTGTTCGCGGACGCGGAGGAGCTGAGCCCGGAGACCCTCGCCCGGTTCGAGAGCGTCGCGGACTCCGTGGGCTACACGGTCATGCTCTCCGCCGGCTTCGACACTCCACCGGTGCCGGCGGCGCGCGGCGGTCAGATCGACACCTCGGACCCGCTGCAGGCGGAGTTCTGCGTCATCGTGATCGGCCCGGACTGGTCCGGACTCACGGTGGGCAAGCGCCGTTTTAGCCCCGGGCCCGACGGGCGCACGGAGTACGACGTGCACGTCACCACGGAGCGCTATGCCTGCGTGGACGCCGCCCGTTCGGTCTTCACCCGGATCCGCACCCTGCACTGAGGCGCGCGCTCCGTCATGCGGCCTGGCACTGCGCGCACCAGTACAGCTTGCGCCCCTGCATCTCCGCCAGGCTCACGGGGGTGCCGCAGACCAGACAGGGCTGTCCCTGCCTTCCGTACACCCAGTGCCGGTGTTCCGGCTCCGCCAGCGCACGTTCCCGCCGGCGTCCGCGCAGTTCCGTGCGGGTGAGGATCACCCCGGTCTCCACACCGAGCGGCAGGAGCCGGCACCAGTCGTCCCAGAGCGCTGCGAGTGTCTCCTCCCCCAGCGATGCCGTGGAGGTGTAGGGGTTCACCCGCGCGCGGAAGAGCAGCTCCGCACGGTAGATGTTGCCGATCCCGGCGATGACCTCCTGGTCCATGAGCACGGCGCCCACCGCAGTGCGCTTCCGGCTCGCCTTCGCGAGGAACCGGCGCCTGCCTGCGGCACGGCCGTCCACCAGCGGATCAGGACCCAGCCTGAGCAGACGCGCGGCGGTCTCCTCCGGCGTGAGCACCTCGCACACGGTGGGCCCGCGCAGATCCGCGCAGACCGAGCCGGTGAGCAGACGTGCACGCACGGCCCCCACCGGTGGCGGCGGCCACGCTTCAGGAGCACCGCGCAGCTCCGTGTCGCTCTCACCCACACGGGTGCCGCGGGCGGCGGTCCGGCTCTCCGTCCCGGTGCGCCGGGGTGCGCCCATGGAGGACGCCGAGGCGCCGTCCGCAGCACCGTCTGCGAGCGCTCCCGCCCGCTCCCAGAGGTCCCAGGCTCCGTAGAGCCCCAGGTGGACGCGCAGGGTGAGCTCCCTGTCGAACTCCGCGAACATCTGCTTGCCCACCGCGCGGCAGGCCGTCATCTCCCGGCCGTCCAGCAGCTCCGCCCCCTGCGAGAAGCGCCCCTGCGGGGATGAGACCGCCACCTGCGCCTCCGCGAAGACGGCCGTGAAGCGGTTTGCGATCCGATGGACGGAATGGCCCTCCGGCATCAGAGCTGCGGGCGGACGCGGTGGTGGCCGGTGAGCTCCTCGAAGGCCTTGGCGGCGAGGAGGAGCTCCACGTCCTTCCCGGGAGCTGCGACTAGCTGGATGCCCACCGGCAGTCCGGTGGGTGCGCCGGGCAGCGGCGGGGTGAAGCCCGCCGGCACTGTGACGGCGGGGCAGCCGGTGGCGGAGATGAGGGTCGCCGCCCGCATCCAGTCGAGATAGGTGTGCAGCGCGGTGCCCTCGATCTCCGTGGGGTACTCGATGCCCGCATCGAAGGGCAGGACCTGGCTGGTGGTCGTGACCAGCAGGTCGTGCTCGGCGAAGAAGGCCTCGGTGGCGGCGAGCAGGCGACCACGGCCGGCCTCGGCACCGATGAGCTCCTCCACCGTGAGGCCGAGCCCCATCTCCGTGTTCCAGATGACGAAGTCCTTCATCTGGTCACGGTGCTCCTTCAGCACCGGCCCGTTGCTGCAGGCGAAGTCGTAGGCGCGCTGCACGCGGAACACCTCGTCCGCGTCGTCGAGGTCGGGCACTGCCTCGTCCACATGAGCGCCGGCGGACTCGAAGACGCTGCGGGAGGCCTCGACGACGGCGCGCACGGGCCTCTCCACCCGGAGCCGTCCGTCCAGGTCCGCCGAGAAGCCCACGCGCAGACCGCGCAGGCCCTCACCCTCGCCGTCGCGGGCGAACTCCGGCCGGTCGAAGACCTCACCGGTCTCGCGGAGCGACTGCGGCGCCCCGGCGGCGGGACCCGCTCCGGCCTGCATGAGCAGAGCGACATCCGCGACCTCGCGGGCCATGAAGCCCTGCTGGCCGAGCCAGGCCCACGGGCGGCCCGGCAGAGCATGCGGGATGCGGCCGTTCGAGGGCCGCAGTCCCACCGTGTTGGTGAAGGACCCCGGGGTGCGCAGCGAACCGCCCATGTCCGAGCCGTCGCCGGAGGCCTGGATGCCGGCGGCGATCGCCGCGGAGACCCCGCCGGACGAGCCGCCCGAGGTCCGCGAGGTGTCATAGGGATTGACAGTGGTGCCGAAGACCGGGTTGAAGGTGTGCGAGCCGGCGGCGAACTCCGGCACGTTGGTCTTGCCGGTCGTGATGACACCGGCGGCGCGCAGCCGGCTGATGAGGAGGTCGTCCGACTCGGGCACCCTGTCCGCGAAGACCGGGGATCCCAGTGTGGTGCGCATGCCACGGGTGTCGTGGGTGTCCTTGTGCGTCATGGGGACGCCGTGGAGCAGGCCCAGCCGCTCGCCGCGGGCGTACGCCTCGTCCGCCGCCGAGGCCTGGGCGCGAGCGGTGTCCGCGTCGAGGGTGACGACGGCGTTGAGGGCCGGGTTGACCGCATCGATGCGGTCCAGGTGCGCCTCGAGCGCCTCCCGTGCGGACACCTCACCGGTGCGGAGGCGGGAGGCGAGCTCACGGGTGCTCAGCCAGGTCAGGTCGGTCATCGTCGGCTCCTCGGTCGCGGCAGATTCTCGCTCTCACACTAGCGCCGGCACGAGGGGCCGGGCACAGCGGGGCGGGACCGGAGGTGACGCGACGGGGGCGACAGGCCGAGCCGGGCGCTCCGGCCGTCGCACACGGCGATCGACCGGCCACGCCCGGCTCCGGCGACCGGACCGCTCAGCTGACCTTGGTGAGCCAGCGGACCGGGGCACCGTCGCCTGCGTAGCGGAAGGGCTCGAGCTCCTCGTCCCAGGCCTGGCCGAGCACGCGCTCCATCTGCGCGGTGAGGCCGTGCGGGTCACCCGCAGTGCGCTCCATGACGGAGCGGATGACGTCCTCGGGCACGACGATGTTGCCGTGCGCGTCCGTCACGGCATGGTAGATGCCCAGATCCGGCGTGTGGCTCCAACGGCCGCCGTCCACGCCCTCGCTGGGCTCCTCCGTGACCTCGTAGCGGAGCCCGTCCCATCCGCGGAGGGCAGAGGCGATCCGCGCGCCGGAACCGGCCGGAGCCTTCCAGCAGATCTCCGCCCGGTACATGCCCGGAGCGGCAGGCTGCGGAGTCCAGTCGAACTTCGCGTGCGCGCCGATCGCCCCGCCCGCCGCCCATTCGATGTGAGGGCACAGCGCACGAGGTGCTGAGTGGACGAAGAGTACGCCCTGAGCCATATCCATTTGGTGCCTCCTCTACCCGGATACGTCTTCCCCTACGATCCGTGCCGAGGTGAGCACGAGCTTTATTGTACTATAGGCGAGGCGCCGGACCAGCGACAATGCGACTCCGGAGCCGGGCCCCTGTAGCTCAGCTGGTCAGAGCAGAGGACTCATAATCCTTTGGTCGTCGGTTCAAGTCCGACCGGGGGCACCCGATGCGCGGATGCACCGTGCGTGCGACCCCGGCAGCGCGTCCCCACACCCCCAGGCCGGTTCACGACCTCAGCTGCGGCTCAGCGCATCCACCACCTGAGCCGACTCGCGCAGCTGTACGCCGATGCCCTCCAGATCGACGAGGCGTTCAGGGGTGACCTGTGAGACGGCGTCGGTCACGAGCACGGTGCGGAAGTCTCGTTCGCTGGCGTCGAACAGGGTTGCCCGGGGACAGTTGGGCAGATTGCAGCCGGCGACGACCACGGTGTCACAACCGGTCTCCTGCAGCCACGACTCCAGCCCTGTGCGGTGAAATGCGCTCCAGCGGGGTTTGAAGAACACGACTTCCCCGCCGGAACCGGTGAGTGTCTGCGGAGCGCCGGCGAGCAGCTTCTCACTGTCCAGAGCGACTTCAGCGGGCAGCAGGACAGAGGGGATCTGCGACCCCGGAGAGCCTGGGACGACGATCCGCCGGCCAGCCTCGACCGCCGCACGGCGCGGCAGGTCGACATCGCAGCCGCCCGGCTGGTAGAAGCGCACGATGTGTGCAATAGGCCTGCCGGAGCGACGGAACGCGGCGGTGGTCTCCGCGAGAGCCGGCAGCACCTCGCGCGTCCCGGCAACAGGGGCCGCTCCGCCTTCGAGGAAGTCGTTCTGGACGTCGATGACGACCAGTGCGGCACTCTCCCAATGCGGGCCGAGGTAGTCGGTCATACGCGCGAGCCTAGCGACCCCACAAGTGTCACGGACACCGCTGCAGCCTCTCTCCCACTCCACTCACACTGATCGCGCCGTGGTGTTCGCCTCGGGCTGTGCCCGCAGATCGGCTCACTCATCGAGCAGGCTCAGAGCACTCCCCTTGTGAGCCGCGATGTGATCGGTCTTGTCGCTCTTGATCTCGTACTGCGGGTCGTCCTCCGACGCTCGGCGGGTGTGACCCTTGTAGTCGAAGTCCCGCGTATGCACCTTCGTCACCGTGCCCGAGACGCGGCCTGCTTCCGAGTTCCACGTCACGTGGTCGCCCACACTGAACCGATCGGACATCGTGCCTCCTTCGCCGGGCATCCATTGAATCACGGCTGACTCGGAAACAGCACGCCCCGGACGGAGCCCGGTGAGCGGCCCAGGAGACGCCGATAGGCATCCGGCGGCAGAACGGCCCACGCGCGCGGACACCGCCTCCGGGCACCCGCAGGCACGGCGGTCAGCTCGTGGATGACTGCGGCCTGCGTGAGAGAGGCGCACTCCGGAAGGCGGCGGCGACCTTCGCGACGGCCTGGTGGCGGTCCTCGTCCAGATACACCATTCGCCTGACGGAGGACTCGGCGAGCAGAGCCGCCTGGTCGGCCGCCATGCGCGCTTCCGCGCTGTCCGGAGAGAGGCCCAGCGCCCGGGCGAGCGTGGGCAGGAGCATGTCAACCAGGTCCTCGTTGGACTCCAGCCACACACGCCGCAGCGCGGGCACGGTGAGCACGAGCTGCATGAGATGGTGCGTCCAGGGCGTGCGCACACCGGCGAACGCCTCCGGAAGGGCCGTGACGACGGCATCGAACACGGACGCGGCGGAGCGCGAGAGGTGCTGAGTGAGAACGGCGGAGAAACGGCGGCTGCCGGCGTCCAGGAACGGCCTGATGCTCTCGGCCTTGGTGGGGAAGTAGCGGAAGAACGTCCGCTCGGAAAGGCCCGAGGCCGCCACCAGGGCGGAGGTCGGCGCATTGCCGTCGTACTCATGGATGACCTCGGCGCAGCGCAGGGAGATGTCCAGGAGCTCCTCGTCGTTGAGCGGTCTTCGTACCATATGGAAACCCTAAGCCAGGCCGGCCGACGCTCTGGACCTGAACGCTGGTTACTGCCAGTATGAAGGGTGGATCGACGCATCGGGCCGATCTCGAGATCCATCATCTCCGCAGAACCGAAGGAACCGCATGGGAACCGAGGGTGCGCACCAACAGGTGCTCGAGGACGCGCTCACGGCCGCGTTCGCCCACGACGGTCCCGCGCTGATCGACGTGGGCACCGCCCGGCAGGAGCTGTCCATCCCACCGACGATCTCCGCTGCGCAGGCGAAGGGATTCACGCTCTACGCACTGCGCACAGTGCTGTCGGGCCGGGGCGAGGAGCTGATCGACCTGGCCGAGACGAACCTATTCCGCCGGCTCTTCGACTGAAGGCCCGCATGATGAACGAGAAGGAGAAGAGCATGAGCGAGAAGAACGATGAGCGCGTGGTGGTCGTCACCGGCGCAGCCCGCGGGATCGGTCGGGCCACGGCGGTCGCGTTCGCGCGAGCGGGATACAGGATCGCTGGGGCGGACATCGCCGCACCGACCAGCGCGGCGATGGACTACGCACCGGCCACACCGGAGGATCTCGACGAGACCGGACGCCTCGTGCAGGAGGCCGGTGCCGAATGGCTGCCGGTGATCTTCGACCAACGCGACCGGGCCGCGGTGAAGGCCGGATTCGCACAGGTGGTGGACCGGTTCGGGGGCGTCGACGTGGTGTTCGCCAACGCCGGCATCCAGGGCTTCGGCTCGATCCTGGAGATGAGCGACGAACTCTGGGACGACCAGATCGACGTCAACCTCACCGGCACGGCCAACGTGCTGCGCACCGCGGCCCCGCTGCTCATCGAGCGGGGCGGCGGCCGGATCATCGTCACCTCCTCCACACAGGGCCAGCACGGCACCCTCGACGGCGCGGGCTATTCGGCTTCCAAGTGGGGACTGCTCGGGCTGATGAAGTCCGCCGCCCTCGACCTGGGCAAGCACAACACCACGGTGAACGCCGTCATCCCCGGGCTGATCAACACGGCACTCACCCGGCACGAGGACCGCTACGCCCAGATCATCCGCACCGGCGGCCACGAGCCCACCGGCGACGTCGAGAAGGACGAGCAGACCGCCACCGGCGCTCAGCGGGCCAAGCTCCCCCTGGGCGTGCCCTGGGTCGAGCCCGAGGACGTGGCTCCGCTGGTGGTCTTCCTCGCCTCCGAGGAGGCCCGCATGGTCTCGGGCACGAGCTTCGCCGCGACCGGCGGCGACAGCGCCAACATCACGGCCTGAGCAGGGAGAACCGAGCAGGGAGAACGACGTGCCGGCGATACTGCTGCACGGCGCCGGAGCACCCGATGGTCCACAAAGGTCTGCGACACCCGCAGCGGCCGGACAATGAGGAGAGGACATCCGTGACACACGAGACCACGACCACCGGACCGGGCACATGCATCCCGCTGGCGTCTCTGCCGAACCTGCGTGACATCGGCGGGTACACCACCTCCTCGGGGGCGACGGTGCGCACCGGAGTCCTGTACAGACCGTCGCCCTCGACACACTCACGGACGCGGATGCCGCAGAACTGCAGAAGCGCGGCATCCGCACCGTGTTCGATCTGCGGACCCGGGCAGAACGTGACGCAGCGCCGGACCGTCTGCCCGAGGGCGCGACCGGTGTCGTCTGCGACGTCCTCGCGGGCTCGATGAACGCAGCCCCGGCCCAGATGCTCGAAGTCGTCAGGAATCCCGCCCGTGCCGCCGACGCCCTCGGCCACGGTCAGGCCGTCGAGCTCTTCCACGACGCCTACCGCCACATCGTCTCCTCGACCAGTGCCCTGGAGGCCTACCGACGGTTCTTCACCGACCTCGCCGCGGAGCCCACCCGCCCCGCCCTGTTCCACTGCACCACCGGCAAGGACCGCACCGGCTGGGCCGCCGCGGCGGCCCTCCTCCTGCTCGGCGTCGACGAGGAGGACGTGTTCGCCGACTATCTGCTCGCTAATCGCGATCTGCTGCCCGCGTTCCAGGGCCTGTTCGAGCAGTTCACCGCCGCGGGCGGCGATCCGGAGATCCTCAAGCCGGTGCTCGGCGTCGATCCCAGCTATCTGCACGCGGCCCTGGACGAGATGAGGCGACACTTCGGCTCGATCCACGGCTACTTCTCCGACGGCCTCGGGCTCGACGCACAGGCACAGGGAGAGCTGCGTGCCGCGCTCACCCGGAGCGAGCCGCATCCGTGAGCACGCGCGCGCGAAGGCGATCCGCCTCTGAGAGAGGGTGAACCCGCGACCGGAGACCCACGAACCGGGGCGGCAGCCGCCGGAACGGCCGGCGCACCACGCGCAGAACTCCTCCCCGCCGAATGCAACGGCGGGGAGGAGTTCTGCGCGTGTGTGCAGTGCGCCTGCGCAGGCGGACGCGGCTGCGAGCCGCACCGCCCGGATGCTCAGTGGATCGACTTCGCCTCGGACTGCTGCCCGGTCCGGCGTGCCTGTGCGCGCTCCTCGATGCCGCTGCGCACGTGGCCCAGCACTGCTGCGGTGTTCTCGGCGCGCTCCTGGTCCTCGCGGGCGATCACCTCGGGGGTGCGGCTGGGATGGCGGTCCGGCGAACCCATGTTGAAGACGGCCCCGAGCCCGAAGATGAGGCCGAGCCCCACGATCACGACGAGGGAGATGATGAGAGCGGGATGCACGGTGGCGAGGTAGATGAGGTGGTCCATGGCTGCCTTCCGGTGAGGATGGGGGGCGGGTGCGGTGCAAGCGGCCCGGCGCGCACATCTCTGCTCACGCGAAGGCCGTCTGCGCTCTCCCCCGATGATACGTGTCCTGCGCGGGCTTCGCGAAAGGAGGAGGGCCGCATCCGTGCCGCCGGCCGTGCATGCCGCGACCACCTCCCGCGGCGCCTCAGCGCAGCTTGATCGAGCGGATGGCCCGGAGCGAGAGCGGGACGAAAGTCCCGCACACGAGGTGCCCGCCACGAGGACGAGCTGCATGAGTGCGACGCGCAGATCAGCGCCGGGACTCCCATTCCTCGAGCAGCTCCGGGAAGCGGCGATCCAGGAAGGCGTAGAAGTCGGCCATCTCCCGCACTCGCTCCCCTGCCGCAGTGCCTTCTGCGAGTGCGGGCGGACGCTGTGCCGCTCGCTCGGCGAGCTCACGGTAGAGCGAGCGGCGGCTGAGCGTGGCCGTGTACCACCCGGAGACGACCCGGTAGACCCGCTTGCGGGTCTTCGGGAGCGAATCGGCCCGGAGCACCCGCACGGATTCGAGATAGCGCACCGCCCCGGAGATCGCAGCCCGGCTGGCATCGAGAACGTCGCTCAGCTGCTCGGCGGTGAGTCCGTCGTGCGGGCTCGTGAGCAGCGCCATGAGCACACGAGCCGGCATCCTCGGGAAACCGGCCGCTTCCAGCAGTCCGGCGAGTCCGTCGGCGTATCGGCGAGTCTCCTCGTCAGGCTCCGCGCGGGGAATCGGCCTCGTCGAGTCGGACTTCCTCGGGTCAGAGGTCATGGGGTGAGGTCCCTTCTCCTGTAGGCGGCGACGGCGAGGAAGGCGAGGACCAGGGAGACGGCAGTCATCCAGATCGCGCCTGCCCACTGAGTATCGGGCATCGTCACGAGCGGGCTGTGGAGGAACGGCGAGAGGACGAGAATCCACTCGGGCAGCCCCAGCCTGCCGCCGAGTTCGGCGATGACCACGCCGAGGACGAGGACGGACCAGGCGACGCCCGCTGTGAGACGGGGCCGCACAGCGAACACGAGTCCGATGAGGCCCAGGTGCAGAAGCGCGGCGGGAGCCTGGGCCGCCGCTGCCGCAGACAGCCCCAGGACCAGGCCGGCATCAGCACCCCGGAGCAGATGGACGAGCATCGCCCCGAGCGCCGCCGCCGCGAGGACCGTGAGCACCGAGACGAGACCGGCTCCGAGCACGGAGGCGAGCCACCGTCCCGGACCGCTCGCAGCGGCGCGCACGAGCTCGCCGTTCCCTGCCCTCTCCTCACGCCGCGCATGCAGCACGGTCAGGGCACCGGCGACAGCCGCGCATTCGCCGACGAGCACCATGACGTAGCCCAGCAGCAGATCATAGAGCGAGCCGTTACCGCCGACGACGTCCCGGATGGCGGCATCGAGAGACTGGTCCTGCTCGCTTCCGAGGGCCATGCCCGCCATGACCGCGGCAAACGCTCCGACGACGGCACCGGCGAGCGCCATCGCCACGAGAGTGCCTCGCTGCAGACGGAGCTGCACCTGCAGGGGCGTACGCAGCGAGGCCGGTGCATGTGGCGGCCCCGGCCGGGCGCGCAGCGCCGACTCCCCGAACTCGCGTCGCCGTTCGCAGACGAAGGCGGCGGCGAGACCGAGCACCGTCGCAGCGACGAGGACGAGCAGCGCCCGGAGATCGAGCGAGCCGAACGGATCGGCGATCCCGGCGAGGCTGAACGGCGAGAACCACGCGAGCGGCACCGGGGAGCCCACGAGCGTTGCCGGATCGACGTCGGCCAGGAGGTCGGCGGCCACTCGCACGGCGAAGAACCCGATGACCACGGCGAAGGACAGGCCGGCGGCCGCGCGGGAGGTGGGGGCGATCTGACCCGACAGGGCGCCGAGAGGCAGGAACACCGCGCCGACGAGCGCGCAGACCAGCCCTGCCCGGAACGCCCCTCCCGGCTGAGCACCGCCGATGAGCAGTCCTGCGATCATCGCAAGGGCGAGCAGCAGGAGCCCGGCCGTCCCGGCGGCGAGAGCGGCGGCGAGGCTCGCGGTCTTCCCGGTGGCCGCAGCTCGCATGAGCTCCCGGCTGCCGTCGTCCTCCTCGGCACGGCCGTGGCGGATCGTGAAGAACACGGCGAACAGCGCGAAGACGTTCGCGAGAAGCACCCCGTGGGTGTAGAAGAGGAACGCTCCGTGCGAAGCCCCCATCTGCAGCCCGCGCCCCACGAGCAGAGCGGGACTGTCGATCGCGGCGCGCAGCGAGGCCGCGCGCACAGCCTCCTCACCGAATCCGCTCGTCACGTGCATCGCGCAGACAGTCGCGAATGCCAGCATGCCGACGGACCACGCGAACAGCCGGCCGCGATCCCGGCGCAGCGCGACCTGCGTCAGCAGGAACACCCCGGTCATGCCGCACCCTGCCGGTCGTCGCGGTAGTGGCGCAGGAACAGCTCCTCGAGCGACGGCGGCCGCACCGTCAGCCCGGTGATCCGCGCCTCGGCCAGCAGCGCGAGCACCGTGGCCGTGTCAGCGGCCTCGACCGTGAAGCGCGTGCGCCCTTCCGACTCCGCGAACTCGTGGACCACACCCCGGAGGCGTTCGCACACGGCCTGGTCCAGGACCGCCGGGACCTCGTACTCCGCTCGGGTGAGGTGCCTCAGCTCGGCAAGGGTGCCCGTCTCCACCCGCCGGCCCCTGCGAATGAGTGAGAGCCGGTCGGCCACCTCCTCGACCTCCGCGAGGATGTGGCTGGACAGCAGGACCGAGGATCCCCGAGCCGCGACCCGGGCGACCTCGGCCTGGAAGCGGCGAGCCATGAGCGGATCCAGGCCCGAGGTCGGCTCGTCGAAGATGTACAGCTCCACCGGCAGCGCGAACGCCGCGATTAGCGCGACCTTCTGCCGGTTGCCCTTCGAGAGGGTGCGGATGCGGGCGGTCGGGTCGAAGTCGAATGCCTCGATCAGCCGTTCCCGATCCGAGTGGACCGCACTGCCGCCCCGCAGCCGGATCAGAAGGTCGATGGCCTCTCCTCCGGTCAGGGACGGCCACAGAGTCACGTCACCGGGAACGTAGGCCAGACGCCGATGCAGCTCCGCCGGGCGCACCCACGGACGCCGGCCGAACAGCTGCACCTCTCCGCCGCTGGACCGATAGAGGCCGAGCAGCACCCGGATGGTCGTCGACTTCCCCGCGCCGTTGGGCCCGAGGAACCCGTGCACCTCGCCGGCCTCGACTTCGAGGTCGAGGCCGTCAAGGGCTCGGAACGAGCCGAATCTCTTCTCCAGTCCTCGGGCACGCACGACAGCAGTCATGACAGTGAGCATTCCTATTTTCACTAGTTCATGAAATTAGTGTGCGTGCACCCTCCCGCTTCCGCCCTCGATAGACTCCCCTCCATGTTCAGCCTCCTCTGCGCCGTGTGCCTCGGGTTCCTGTTCCGGCGAATGTGGGCAGAGGAGCCGCGCCGTCTCCGGAATGCGGCGGTCTTCCTCCTCACCTGCTACTTCGCGGTCTCCGCGGCCCTGGAGCTCATCGCACTCCTGCTCCCCGGCGCGGCGGGCTTCCTGGTGCTGGGGGTGCTGTTCCTCTTCCCGCTCTCCGTCCTCGTGCTCAGCGGCGTCCTCATCCGCAACGGCATGCGGATGTTCCGGCGCGAGGGCCGCAGCCTCGGCAACTCCCTGTCGCTCCTGGCAGGCATCGGCCTCCTCGCCGCCCCGGCCGTCGCGATCCCGCTGGCGCTCACCCTGAGCCCTCTGGGCATCGCCGGAGCGATGCTGCTGTTCCTCGTCTGCGCGCATCTGGGTACGGCGTTCCTCGTGTTCCTGACCTTCGCCCGCCTGTACGCCCGCCGCCGGCCACGTCCGGAACCGGATGCCGTCGTGGTCCTCGGATCCCGGCTCATCCGCGGCGAGGTGCCTCCGCTGCTCCGCGCCCGCCTGGACCGGGGCCGCTTCGAGTTCGAGCAGCAGCTCGCCGCAGGCGCAGCACCTCTCTACCTGGTGCCCTCCGGCGGCCAGGGCCAGGACGAGCCCCGCCCGGAGGGCGAGGCGATGGCGGAGTACCTCAGGGACAGCGGAGTGCCCGCGGGCGCGGTCCTCGCCGAGGACCGCGCCCGCACCACGGAGGAGAACCTCCTCTTCTCCCGCAGGCTGGTCGACGAGCGGAACGCGGACGGCCAGGATGCCGGCGGCCGGCAGGGGCCCGCCGGCGGACACCTGCTCGTCGTCACGAACGGCTATCACGTGCCGCGGACGGCGCTGCTCTCACGCGCGGTGGGCATCGATGCGGACGCGGTCGGCGCGAGGACCGCGCGGTACTTCGTCCCCAGCGCCTTCCTCCGCGAATTCGTCGCCGTGGCGAACATGCACCGGCGTCTGCACGTGCTTCTGCTGCTTCCGAGCATCCTGCTCACCGGCGCGTTCGGCTGGCTGCTCTGGAACCTCAACTGAGCGCAGGCTGCCGCCCGCACAGGCCGCCGGTCACGACGGCGCGTACTCCTCCAGCAGCGAGTATTTGGTGACCTTCCCCGTCGGAGTCCGCGGGATGGGATCCGTGCGGAACAGCACCGCTTTGGGCGTCTTGAACCCGGCCAGGGACTGCCTGCAGTACTCGATGAGAGCCTCCTCGGTCACCTCGGCTTCCGGTGCGGCCACCACCACGGCCGTGACCCTCTCACCCCAGAACTCGTCGGCCAGTCCGATCACCGAGCAGTCCGCCACACCGGGGTGGCGGAGCAGCAGGTCCTCGACCTCGGTCGCGAACACGTTCTGCCCGCCGGTGACGATGACGTCCTTGGCCCGGCCGGTGATGTAGAGGAAGCCGTCCTCGTCGAAGCGACCGATGTCGCCGGTGTGGATCCACCCGTCGCGGAAGGTCTCGCGGGACTTCTCCGGGTTCCGGTAGTACCCCGTGGTCGAGGTCGGCGCCTGCACGATGATCGCACCGTTCTCCCCTGCAGGGACGTCGTTGCCCTCCGGATCGACCGCGCGGACCTCGCAGAAGGGAGAGACCCGTCCGACCGAGGTCGGGTGCGTCCGCTTCTCCTCCGGCTTGATGTCGACGACGACGCCCGTCTCCTGCATGCCGTAGTACTCGTAGACGTGCGGACACAGCTGCCGGACGGTGGCCTCATGGACGGGCGTGGGCAGAGGCGCGCCGGCGTAGACGATCCCGCGCAGGGAGCTCAGGTCGCGGGCCTCGATGTCGTCCAGCCCCATGAGCATCTGCGCCATGGTGGGCACCAGATTGACGATCGTGCACTTCTCGTCCTGGATCGCCGCCGCCACAGCTCGCGGCTCGAAGTCCATGATGACGTTCGGCAGCCCGCTGTACACGGCCGCCAGCGTCCAGCCGAACCCCACCCGGCCGAACATCGGGAAGACGGTGAGGACGACGTCGGTGCCGGTGAGATCGAACTGGCCGGCCATGAGTGTTCCCGCCAGAGCGTTGTTGTAGTGGTTGAGAAGGTAGGTCTTGGGAGACCCCGTGGTGCCCGAGGTGAGGTTGAAGTACTGCGGGTCTTCCTCCGTGACGACGGTGCCCGGCTCCTCGGGGGACGATCCCTCCAGCAGCTCCTCGTATCCCTGAGCGAAGCCCGGGACCTCCTCACCGATCGCGATGCAGCGCAGTCCGGAGCGCTCATGGCCGTCGCTGCCGTCGGCACCCGTGTGCAGGCCCTCGACCGCAGCTGCGAAGCGCGGCGCGAAGATGAGGGTCCCGGCCTCGCTGAGCTGCAGGAGGTCGGCGATCTCCGATGTGCTCAGCCGGTAGTTGATCGGCATGCCGACGGCTCCGAGCTTCGCCAGGGCAAAGTACGTCTCGACCAGTTCCGCGCGGTTGTTGCACAGGAAGGCGACGCAGTCCCCCTTGCGCACACCGAGGGAGGACAGACCGTTCGCCAGACGATTGACCCGGGTGTTCGCCTCTCCGAAGGTGAAGCTCCGTCCCGTCGTCACGCAGCGGAGCATCGTCCTCCCGTGGAAGCGGCGGGCCGCGACCGTGAGGAGGTTGCCCACCGTGAGCGTTCCGGTTGCCTTGTTCATCCTCGCACCTCTTCCTGCGTCTGTTCGCACTTGAGCGGCGGCACCGCGAACGGTGCCGGTGGGCCTCAGTTGACCGATCGTCCTGCGTCGTCCCACAGCTCCTTGCGCAGATCGCGTTTGAGGATCTTCCCCGCGCCGGACAGGGGGAACACGGGCACGATTTCCATGGAGCGCGGGATCTTGTAGTTGGCGATGTGCTCCTTGCAGAAGGCCTGGACCTCCTCCAGCGTGAGCGTCTCCCCCTCGCGCAGGATGACGAAGGCGTGCACGCGCTCGCCCCATTCCTCGTCCGGCGCACCGACCACCGCGACGGACTCGACCTGCGGGATCTTCGCCAGGACGTTCTCGACCTCGACGGAGTAGACGTTCTCGCCGCCGGTGATGATCATGTCCTTGAGGCGGTCGACGACGAAGAAGTAGCCGTCCTCATTCATGTAGCCCATGTCCCCGGTGTGCATCCAGCCGCCCCGCAGCGCCGCCTCAGTCTCCTCCGGCTTGTTCCAGTACCCCTGCATGACGTGATCGCCCCGGGCCACGATCTCGCCCACGTCTCCCGGCGGCAGCTCGGTGTCGTCGGGATCCACCACCCGGACCTCGGAGTGCGCGGCGGCGCGTCCGCAGGACCGGGCGAGTTCCGGCCTGCCGTGGTCGGCCGGACTCATCACGGTGGCGACCGGGGCGAGTTCGGTCATCCCGTAGGCCTGGATGAAGCCCGCGTTGGCGAACACGTCCTGCGCGCGCCGCAGCAGCGTCTCCGACATGGGCGAGGCGCCGTAGAGCACCTGTTCGACGGTGGAGAAGTCCGCACTCGCTGATTCCGGTGCGTCCAGGAGCATCTGGATCATCGTCGGCACGAGGAACAGGTTGGTGACCCCGTGCTCCTGGATCGCCTCGATCACTCCGGCCGGCGTGAAGCTCGGCACCATCACGTGGGTGCTCAGGGTCAGATTCGCCTGGTTGCCCGCTGCGCCGTCCGCGAGGTGGAACATCGGAGCGGCGTGCAGCAGGACCCCGCGCAGGGCCACGGTTCCTGCACTGATCGAGGATCCCATCGCCGAGGTCAGCATCGCCCGGTGGTCGAGCATGACGCCCTTCGGCGCTCCGGTGGTCCCTCCCGTGTAGTAGATCCCGTAGAGGTCCCGGTCGCGGCGGCGGACGTCCTCGACCGGCTCCGTCCCGCTGATCAGCTCCTCGTAGTCGAGAACGCCGTCCGGAGCCGCGTGCTCGCCCATGTGGATGACGGTGCGGAGAGCGGGAGCCTTCTCCCGCACCTCCGCGATCGTGCCTATGAAGGCATCGTCGACCAGCAGGATCTCGGTCTGGCAGTCGACCAGGGAGTAGGCGACCTCCGCGGGGCTCCAGCGCACGTTGACGGGGTTAACCACCCCTCCAGCCCAGGGGACCGCCAGGAGGAACTCGTGGTACCGGTCGCTGTTGAGCGCATAGATGCCGACGCGTTCCCCGTCGCCCACACCCAGCCGTTGCAGGGCGCCGGCGAATCGAGCCACCCGATCGGCGACCTCGGCGAACGTGCGCTTCCTCTCGCCGAACACCGTGCACACCTCATGGGGCACGGCCTGCACAGCGCGGTGCAGTGACTGTGTGATCTGCATGGTGGATCTCCTACTCCCTCTCGGCGGTGTGGTGCTTCGCCTCTTCCCGGATGACGGCGGCGCCCTCCGGATGGACCACGGTGCCGTGCGCGAGCATGTTCTGCGCATGGCCCAGGTTGTGCAGCGACAGAGCCGCCTCGAACGACTGCCGCTGGCCCATCGCGTCCAGCTGCTGGTTGATGCTCATCTTGGACAGGCGCAGGCCGAACTGCGGCCGGGCGGCGATGCGTGCGGCCAGGTCGAGGGTGAAGGACTCGAGTTCGTCCGGCGGCACCACATGGTTGACCATGCCGAGTTCCCTGGCCTCGTGCGCGGACACGGCCATGCCGGTGTAGAGCATCTCGCGGGCCTTGCGGACACCGACCTCGAAGACGTGCGCGAAGTACTCGACGCCGTTGACGCCGAAAGCGGCGACCGGATCGGAGAAGCTTGCGTCTTCCGAGGCGACGATGAGGTCCATCGGCCACGCCACCATGAGCCCGCCGGCGATGACGCGGCCCTGGACCTGCGCGATCGTCGGCTTGGGTATGTCCCGCCAGCGCAGGCTCAGTCCCAGGAAGGCCTCGCACTCGAAGGCGAAGTGGCCGTCGATGCCGCCCTGATCCGAGCGCGCGTGCATCGTGGCGATAGGCTCCCCGTCGAGTTCCATGGGCGCTCTGAGGTCGTGGCCGGAGGAGAAGTCCGGTCCGTCCGCCGCGAGCACGATGACGCTGACCTCCGCATCGCGCACGGCGTCCATGAATGCCGCGTCGAGCTCCTTGAGCAGCTCGGGGCTCTGCGCATTGCGGGTCTGCGCGCGGGCGAGGACCACGCGGGCGATCCCCGGCCGCGGCCTCTCCGTCCGGATGTACCGGGCACTCGTGCTCATGCCTTCTCCTCCGTCAGTCCTTCTTCGTCTCTGCGAGCAGGGCCGCCATGGCCTCCCGCGCCGGCAGGCTCAGCCCTCCGACGACCTGCGCCCGGGCCTCGGAGTCGAGGTGTTCGTGGAGGCCGGCGGAGCCGCTCGCGTCCATCAGCGCCTTGCTCGCCCGGACGCCGTAGACCGGGAACGCGGCCAGGTCGCGGGCATACTCCGTGGCCGCATCCAGAGGATCCTCACAGATCCGGATCGCCAGGCCGTACTCCACCGCGTCTCCGGCCGTGAGCTCTCCGGCGGAGAGGAACAGCTCGGAGGCGCGGCCCTGACCGATGAGCCGCGGGAGGAACCATGACAGGCCCAGATCCCCGACACTCATCCCGAGCCGGAGGAACGGGGCGGAGAACACCGCCGCAGGGCCGATGAACCGCACGTCCGAGGCCGCTGCGAGCGCGAAGCCCGCGCCGACCGCGTGCCCCTGGACGACCGCGATGACCGGCTGCGGGACGGCGCGCATCGTCCGGATGAGATCCGCGCCTGTCCGCATCCCCTGCTCCATCGCGAGAGCCGGGTCCGCGACCGCTGGATCGCCGATGCCGGCCTCCAGGTCGAGACCCGCGCAGAAGGCCCGGCCCTCGCCGCGCAGGACGATCGCCCGGACGCCGTCCCGGACGCCGAGGTCCCGGAATGCCTCGCGAAGCCGGATGATCACCTCGTGCGTCACGGCGTTGAGGCGCTGGGGGCGGTTCAGGGTGATGACACCGATCGCGTCCCGCACCTGCGTCCTCACCACCGGGCATCCGGAGTCCGACACTGCCTCGTCCTCTCACCGGATCCGGGCCGGAGCGCGCAGCGCCGCGTCGAGCCGGATCACCTCACCGTTGATCATCGGGTTCTCGATGATGTGCTGGACCAGGCCGGCGAACTCCTCGGCCGCGCCGCGGCGCGGCGGGTGCGCCGGCCGGCCGAGGCTCTCCACCGCGGCCGTGCTCATCCCGGCGACCATCTCCGTGTCGAAGACTCCGGGGGCGACGGCGGCCACCCTGATCGCCCGCCCGGCGAGTTCGCGTGCGGCGGCCAGCGCGATCCCGGCGACCGCGGCCTTCGACCCGCCGTAGGACACGGAGCTGCTGTCCAGTCCGGCCGCCGAGGAGACGAGGACCGCGACGCCGCGGTCTCCGTCCAGCGGCTCGTTGTGCTGCATGGCGTCAGCGGCATGGGCGAGTGCACCCACCGCACCCACGAAGTTCACATCCATCACGTGCCGCACTCTCCGCAGGTCCACCGGGCCCCGCGAGCCGAGGAGACGGCCCTGATCGGCGATGCCGGCACAGGCGACCAGGATGCGGAGGGGACCGAGCCCGCTCGCGGCGCGGACGGCCGCGGCGATGGCGGACTCGTCCGTCACGTCGGCCGGGGCGAACTCCACGCGACCGCCGAACTCGGCCTCCACGTGCGCCTGTGTGTCCGGAAGATCCGCGATCACGACCCGGGCGCCGGATGCGGCCAGCCGATGCGCTGCTGCCCGCCCCAGCCCGGAGGCTCCGCCGGTGACCAGCGCGATCGCGTTCCCCACTTCCACTCCGCACTCCTCCGTGTTCCGTGGCGGGTCCGCAGCGGAGCGGGAGCACAGGGAGCCACCGCTGCCGCTGGGCGGGAAGCACCTCTCTGTGCCTCCTCCCATCGCTTTCCAGTAGACCGCGGTGAGACGGATAAGTCAACGGCCATTCAGGTAACACTGACGTCGCTGCGGCTCTCCAAGGCTGTCCCAAGGACTACAGTGAAGCAGAAGTGAATGTCGATTCCTCCCCGAGAAGGAGCGGGTATGACCGGCCGCGAAGAGCCGACCGCAGGGCGCAGACGCCCCCGCGACCGCAGACGGCAGATCGTCGCGCACGCCCGGGAGCTGTTCGTCGACCACGGCTTCCCCAACGTCTCCATGGCGACCATCGCCGCGGGGGTCGGCATCACCGCGGGAGCTCTGTACCGGCACTTCTCCGACAAGGCGGATCTGCTCCGTGCCGTGTGTCTGGACGGCTTCGCCTACCAGGACGACCCCATCCGCGACGCCACCCCGGAGGCCTTCATCGACGGGGCGATCGCCGCGGTGTCCGCGCGTCCCTATCTGGGCGTCCTGTGGTTCCGGGAGATCCGCTACCTCCCCCCGGAGTCGCAGCGGGAGATGCGTGCGCGGCTGCGCCGGTGGACGCACTCGTTCCTGCCCGTGCTCGGCCGCGCCCGCCCGGAGCTCGACGACGGGCAGGCGGAGATCCTGGCCTGGTCCCTGCACTCCGCACTCGCCGGCCTCGTGACACGAAGCGGCAGGGTTCCCGAGGACGAGCGGGTCGCCGGCGTCCGCACGGCGATGTCGGTCCTCATCCGCACGCAGCTGGTGCCCACGGGCCCGTGGATGCCGACGTCGCCCCGGCGCCTGCCGCAGTCTCGCCGGGAACGCCTCCTGCTCGCGGCCACGGAGCAGTTCGGGGAACGGGGCTACTCGGAGACGTCGATGGCGAACATCGCCGCCGCCGCCGGCACGACGGGGCCCAACCTCTACGGATACTTCGAGAGCAAGGCGGACCTGCTCAGGGGCGTGCTGGACCGCGGCAGGCATGCCGCCTGGTTCGTCCTCGACCGGGCGCTGGCCGAGGCCGACTCGCCGGAGTCGGCGCTGCACCTCCTCGTGGAGGGACAGCTGCGGCTGTCCCGGACATGGACCCGCTGGGTGGTCGATCCGGAGATCGGGGACGAGCTCATCGCCGGCACACAGCGCGCGCAGTCGGAGTACATCGACGAATGGACCGCGCTCGTCTGCGAGGCCGATCCCGCCGCCGGTCGCCTCGAGGCCCGGATGCGGGTCATCATCGCCACGGCGATCCTCAGCGACCTCGGCCGGACGCCGCGGGTGAGCGCGCGGACGACCTTCGCCTCCAATGTGCAGGCGATCGCCATGGCGGTCCTGCACGGCGATCAGCCCGCGCCCTCCTCCTGAGACCCGGCTCCCACCGCGTCCACCGCTCCCCCGAACCGCCGGTCGCGGCCCGCGTACTCGAGCACCGCGTCCCAGAGCGTGCGCCGGTCCACGTCCGGCCACAGCACGTCCTGGAAGACGAACTCCGCGTAGGCGGACTGCCAGAGAAGGAAGTTCGAGGTGCGCTGCTCGCCGGAGGAGCGCAGGAACAGGTCCACGTCGGGCACCTCGGGCGCATACAGGCGCCTGGCGATGGACTTCTCCGTGATGTGGTCCGGGGAGATCCTGCCGGCGGCGGCCTCGGCCGCGAGCTCCCGCATCGCATCGACGAGCTCCGTGCGACCTCCGTAGTTCACGCAGAACTGCAGGACGAGCCCGGTGTTGTGCTTCGTCATCTCCGCGGCGTCCTCGAGCTCGCGGATGACGGACTTCCAGAGCCGGCCGGGCCGCCCCGCCCACACGATCCGCACGCCCAGCGCGTGCAGCTCGTCGCGGCGACGACGGATGACGTCACGGTTGAACCCCATGAGGAACCGGACCTCCGCCGGCGAACGCTTCCAGTTCTCCGTCGAGAAGGCGTAGGCGCTCAGGTACTCCACGCCCACCTCGATCGCCCCGTGGATGACGTCGAGGAGCGAGGCCTCCCCCGCCTTGTGGCCCTCCGTGCGCGGCAGCCCCCGCTCATTGGCCCAGCGGCCGTTGCCGTCCATCACGACGGCCACGTGCCGCGGCAGGAACCGCTTCTCGATCTGCGGCGCACGCGCTCCGCTCGGATGCGGCGGGGGTGCGGGATAGCTCATATGCGCTCCAGGACGGTGAGGGAGCGCACGCGGCGCTCCAGATGCCAGTGGACGAAGGAGGCGACCAGGCGCGAGGCCTCGGCCGCGTGATGCACAGGCGAGTCCTCCACCCGGGACCAGTCCCCCGTGAGGAGGGCGGCCAGGTGCTCGATCACCGCCACGGAGTGCAGCGCCGTACCGGGCGCACGGCAGTCCGGACAGACGGTCCCGCCCATCGCCGGGGAGAAGCCGCGGTGCGGACCCGGCGCCCCGCACTGCGCGCAGTCCGTGAGGCTGGGGGCCCAGCCGCCCAGGGACATCGCCCGCAGCAGATAGGCGTCGAGGCTGAGGCGCGGGGGATGCTCGCCGCGGCACAGGGACCGCAGCGCGGACAGCAGCAGGAGGAACTGCCCCCGGGTCCGCGGCTCGTCCTCGGTGAGCTTCTGCGCCGTCTCCGCCATCACCGAGGCGGCGGAGTACGTGTCGAAGTCCGCCGCGATCCCGCGGGCGAAGGGCTCCTTGAGCTCCACCTGGGTGATGACGTCCAGCGAGCGGCCCACGTGGGCCTGCACGTCGACGAACATGAACGGCTCCAGCCGGGAGCCGAACCGCGACTTGGTGCGCCTGATCCCCTTCGCCACGGCGCGCACCAGCCCGTGGTCGCGGGTGAGGAGGACGACGATGCGGTCGGCCTCGCCGAGCTTGTGCCCGCCGAGGACGACCGCCTCATCCCTGTAGTGCTTCACCCGGTGATTATCCCACCACCGGGCTCAGACCTCAGCGAACGGCACGGTTCACCGCGGAGATGATCGCCTTGAGCGTCGCCTTGGTGATGTTGGGGTGGAGGCCTGCGCCCCACAGCACCCGGTCGCCCACCGCGAGCTCCACGTACGCCGCGGCGGTGGTGTCCGCGCCCGTGCCCACGGCGTGCTCCGTGTAGTCCTGCAGCCGGATGTCCAGGTCGAAGCGGTCGTTGAGGATGTTCACCAGCGCGGCGACGGGTCCGTTGCCGCTGCCCTCGAACGTCCGCTCCTGGCCGTCGACCCGCAGATCCACCTCGATGCGCTCACCGTGGCGACCGCCCTCGTCCTCCTCGGTGTGCGCCGATTCCGTGCGCAGGCCGAGGATCTCGAAGCGGCCCCACTTCGCGGAGGCGTCGTCGGCCGGCAGGTACTCGTCGGAGAACATGCGCCAGATCTCCTTGGCGGTGACCTCGCCGCCGCCGTCCGTGTGCGCCTGCACGACCTTGGAGAACTCCACCTGCATGCGTCGCGGCGTGTCCAGCCCGTACTCGCTCTTGAGCAGGTACGTCACGCCGCCTTTGCCGGACTGCGAGTTCACGCGGATGACGGCCTCGTAGGTGCGGCCCAGGTCCTTGGGGTCCACCGGCAGGTAGGGCATGTCCCACTCCTGCAGGTCGACCGGCACGCCCGCCTCGAAGGCGTCCTTCTCACGGCGCGCGAACGCCTTGTTGATCGCGTCCTGGTGCGAACCGGAGAACGAGGTGAACACGAGATCGCCGCCGTAGGGGTGGCGTTCGTGCACGCCGATCTGGTTGCAGTGCTCCACGGTGTGGATGACCTCGTCGATGTCGGAGAAGTCGAGCTCCGGATCGATGCCCTGCGAGTACAGGTTCAGCGCCACCGTCACGAGGTCGAGGTTGCCGGTCCGCTCGCCGTTGCCGAACAGGCACCCCTCCACCCGGTCCGCACCGGCCATGAGGCCCAGCTCGGCCGCCGCCACGCCGGTGCCACGGTCGTTGTGCGGGTGCAGCGAGACCGCCACGTCCTCGCGGTAGGGCATGTTCCGGATGAACCACTCGATCTGGTCCGCGTAGGTGTTGGGGGTGCCGCGCTCCACCGTCGCCGGCAGGTTCACGACCGTCTCACGGCCGGCGCCGGGCTGCCACAGGTCGAGGACGCCGCTGACCACGTCGATGGCGAAGTCCGGCTCCGTGTCCACGAAGATCTCCGGGGAGTACTGGTAGCCGAACTCCGCGTCGCCGAGCATCGACTCCGCATGCTTCATGACGGCCTGCGTGCCTCGCAGCGCGATGTCGCGGATCTCGTCGCGGCCGTCGCCGTCGAGGCCGAAGACCACTTTGCGGAAGACGGGGGCAGTGGCGTTGTAGAGGTGCACGGTGGGCTTCGCCGCTCCCCGCAGGCTCTCCACCGTGCGCTCGATGAGATCCTCGCGGGCCTGGGTGAGGACGCTGATGCGGACGTCGTCCGGGATCGCGTCCTCCTCGATGATCTGCCGCACGAAGTCGAAGTCCGGCTGGCTCGCCGCCGGGAAGCCCACCTCGATCTCCTTGAAGCCCAGCTTCACGAGGAGGTCGAACATCCGGCGCTTGCGCTCGACCGTCATGGGGTCGATGAGGGCCTGGTTGCCGTCGCGCAGATCCGTGGACAGCCAGCGCGGGGCCTTGGTGAGCCGGTTGTCCGGCCAGGTGCGGTCCCGCATGTCCAGCTGGATGCGGTCGAAGAACGACTTGTACTTGCCGAACGGCATGGGACTGGGCTTCTGCAGATTGGCCATTGCTCTCACTCCTGTGTTCGTGTTCGCCTCTGCGGCGGGGTCCTGTCGATGAGTGACCCGCACCGGGTTCGTGAACAGTGTGCGACCGGCACGGCGAACTCCGCGGCGAGGGGGCGGCCTCGTGGATCAGGCCTCGCCGCGGCAGATAAGGAGGAGCAGTCCGTGGGACATGCCCGTCACTATAGTGCCCCGGGCCACGGCACGAAGCCGCCTGTCCGCATCGCGGACCCTCTCCGGCTCCCGGTCGCCCGGGGAACGCCGGCGCGGGCCGCCTCAGGGCTGGTCGAAGGACGCACCCGCTCGGGCGATCTGGAAGCCCGCCTCGGTCTCGTCCGCCTCGCAGCGCACGCCCTGCTCGGAGGAGTGGCAGGACATGCCGTGCGCGGAGACCGACTGACCGTACTCCAGAGTCTCCGCACCCACCGGGAAGTTCGCCTCCGTGCAGGAGAATCCCGCGCCGTCGCGATTCGCCACCACGACGGAGCCCCACTTGTCCATGTCGCAGGAGTCCGGCGCCTCGGGCGGGGTGAAGTCCCACGACTTGATGATGCAGCGGGCGCGTTCGGAGTCGATGGTGCAGCCGATGTTCCCGGAGGGCACGACGAACGACTCCGCCGGCTCCTCGTCCTCACCGGTGACGAGGTCGTCGCCGCCCTGGGCGTCCTCGTCCGCACTCTCGTCGTCCTGCCCCTCCGCGGCCTCCGTCGCGGGAGGGGGTGCTACGTCCTGCGAGGAGTCGCCGCCGCGGGTGAGCACGTCGTAGGTGATCCATCCGCCCACGCCGAAGACCACGAGTGCGGCGATGATGACGAAGACCACCGCGACCGGCGGGAGACCGCCGCGGCGCTTCTGCCGCCCGTCGCCCTGCGGCGCCTCGTTCGGCTGTGCGCCTCCCTGTCCCACGCCGCCGTGACCGGCACCGCCGGCCGCCGCGAGGTGCGGGGCGACTCCCGCCTGCCTGCCGGAGGAACCGTACGGGTCCGCCGCGCCCGGAACCCCCTGAGAGCCCGAGGCGCCCTGGGGAAAGGTGCTGTGCGACTGGGGGAAGCTCCCCTGCGGCGCAGGAGCGACAGGGGCGGCAGCGGTGGGGAACACCCCCTGCAGGGACGGAGAGCCGTGCTGCGGGGCGTGCAGAGGCGCCGATGCGCCCGGCTGCGCGCTGAACACGCTGGGCGGGGCCTGCACCTGCGCCCGTGCCTCGTCCTCGGCCCCGGCCTTCCTCGCCGTCCCGCGCCCACCGGCCTCCCGCGGACCGTCGATCTCGTCCACGTGCGACTCCGCCGCGAGCTGCCGGAGCTCCTCCATCGACAGCATCTGCGTCGACTCGCCCTCGGCAGCCGCCCCGGACGCGGTCCCCGCACCGCTCGCACCGCCCACGTACAGCTGGGTGGTGAGCGACTCGCCCTCCTCGCCCACGGGAGGCTGAGGAGCGCGGCGCGGCGGCGGGTGCTGCGGAGGAGGAGGTACAGACATAGTGCCGACATCCTACGATGCGAAGCCTGGACCCCGCTTGAGAGGCGGACGCGTCCCGGCGCACCCGTCACGGCCAGGGACACCGGGCGTCCGCACCGCCGCGCCGCAGCGGCCACGGGAGGAGCACAGGCTGACAGGGGCCTGCGAGAAGTGGAAGAATGCTCACATGCGTCCTTCCCTCCTCTCTGCACGAGTGGTCTCCGCACGGGTGGCCGCTGCGGCACTCGCCGCGGGCCTGCTCACGGTGCCTCTCCTCCGCAGCGCGCTTCCCGCGGCCGCGGCGGACGGCGACGCCTTCGCCGCACCCGCGCAGCGGGAACCGGACGGCTTCGCCGCCCCGAGCCAGCGCACCCCCTCCCCGGCAGAGGCCTCGGAGACGCCCGCCGCGGATCAGGACGCCGACGGCCCGGCTGCGGACGCACAGGACGCAGACGCGCAGGACGCCGCTCTGCCCCGCCCCGCCGGCCTCGGCGAGAAGACCTACGCCCGGGTGCCCGAGGAGACCACCCAGCTCGTCGTGGTCTCCGGCGAGGACGAGACCTCCACGGATTCGCAGCTCTCGCTCTGGGAGCGGGAGGACGACGGCTGGGTGCGCACGATGGGGTGGGACACGATCAACGGACAGAACGGGTGGAGGGAGGACCGCCGGGAGGGCGACAAGACCACTCCCGAGGGCGTCTTCTCCCTCAGCGACGCCGGCGGCTTCCTCGACGACCCGGGCTCCGATCTGCCCTACTACCAGGACGCGGGCCTCCGCGGAGGCGCGGAGGCCGTCTACGGGGAGGGCTACGAGAACGTCTTCGACTACGTCATCGCCATCGACTACAACCGGAAGACCGGCGTGGCGCCCACGGAGAACACGCGCCCGGAGGGCTGGGACAAGGGCGGGAAGATCTGGCTCCACGTCGAGCACACCTCGCCCACCAGCGGCTGCGTCTCCATGCCCGCAGACGATCTCAAGCGCCTCATCCGGGAGCTCAAGCAGGACAGCAGACCGCACATCGCGATGGGCGAGGCGGAGTTCCTCGCGCAATGAGCACGCCCCCGCCCTCCCCGCACCCGTCCTCCGTGCCGCTCACGCTGCTCCTGCCGCAGGCCGCGGACGGACCGCGGCGACACCCCGCGCAGTTCCCGCCGGAGACCGGTGAGGCCGGTCTCGTCGCGCTGTACGCAGACCTCACCGGTGCGCCGCGGGACGCCGGCGGCATGTGGGTGCGCGCGAACATGGTGACGACGCTCGACGGCGAGGTGGTGGGCGGCGACGGCAGATCCGGCTCCATCTCCTCGCCCGCGGACAAGCGCGTCTTCTCCGTCCTGCGCGGGCTGGCCGACGCCGTGGTGGTGGGCGGCGCCACAGCACGGACCGAGCGCTACACCCGGCTGGCGCCCAAGGCAGACCACCTGGACCGGCGACGCTCGCGCGGACAGGAGGACGTCCCCGTCCTCGTGCTCGTCTCACGGTCCGGCGATGTCGACCTCGCCCGCCTCGAGGAGGCCGGCAGCTCCCCCGTGCTCGTGCACGCCTCCGCCGCGCACGTGCCCGCCGACCGCGCCGCCGCGATCCGCACCACCCTGGGAGCCGAGGCACTCGTCCTCCACGCGGGAGAGCCCACGCCTGCGGCCGTCCTCGCCGATCTGCGCACCCGCGGGCTCCGCGAGATCCTCCACGAGGGCGGGCCGGGCACGCTCGGGCGCTGGGTGGCCGCCGGCTGCATCGACGAGCTCTGCCTCACCGTCTCCCCGGTGCTCGCCGGCCCGCCCGGCGCCGGTGCTCCCCGCTCCGTCCTGGACGACTCCGGACCGGAGCAGCTGCAGCAGGCGGTGCCGCTGAGCATCCTCACAGACGGCTCCACGCTCATCCAGCGCTGGGGGCTGGCGCCCTCACCCTGAGCTTGGCCTCGAGGTAGTTCGCCACATCGTCCTCCCAACGCTCCGGGTCCACGTTCCACTCCTTGGTGTGGGCCGCCGTGTCGTAGTGCGGCATCGTCACGAGGTCCGACCGGACCCGCGCCAGCGAGTGCGAGGGGCCCGAGGGCACGAACTCGTCGTCGTCGGAGTGGATGAGGAGCACGGGCCGGTCCAGCTCCGAGGCCCGCGTCACCCAGTCCAGCCGGTCGAGGTCCAGCGGCGTCTCCAGTCCCGTGAAGGGACGCGCCCAGGGCTGCGAGATCATCTGCAGCGTGAGCCGTGCGATGGGGGTGGGCAGGTAGTTCAGCCGGGCCTGGTTGTCCAGCACGTCGTACCAGTCCACCACCGGACCGTCGAGGACGAGGCCGGCGATCCGCTCCCGGTTGCGCCCGCGCGAGGCGGCCTGGAAGACGATCGCCCCGCCCATGGACCAGCCGAACAGCACCACCCGCCGGGCCCCGTGCGCGAGCGCGTGGTCGATGGCGAGGTCCACGTCGATCCACTCCGTGTCGCCCAGGCCGTACCGCGCGGCGGCACTCGTGCGGACCTCGGGATCGTTGCGGTAGGACATGGCGAGGGCGGGCACGCCCAGGGTGTCGAGGACGCGGGCGGCACGGAGCGTCTCCGTGCGGGTGGCGCCCCGGCCGTGGACGAGAATCGCCCAGGTGTCCGCCGGAGCGGCGGCGCGCGTGGGGAGGAACCAGGCAGGGAGATCGCCCACGTCGGAGCGCAGGACCACGTCCTCGTAGGGCACCCCGGTCTGGGCGGGGTGGGTGAAGACGGAGCCGGTCCACTTCCCCCAGCGCGCCCGGTGGAGGTCTCCCGAGGTGACCGATTCGACGCGCCGGGCCACGGTCCGCGAAGCGGGGTCGTACTCGACCACCTCGCCGATCCGCGCGTGGCCGTTCCCGCCGGCGAACATCAGCCCGTAGGTGCCGGGCAGCATGGTGTCCTCCGTGGCCGGCAGCTGCACCGTGAGATCGTCGTCGAATCCGGAGACGTGGAGGATCTCGAGGTCCTCCGGACTGTTCTCCGGCACCACGATCCTGCGGGCGAAGTACACCGCGAGGCCCGAGGAGGCGATGGACACGAGCGCCGCGAGCCCCGCGCCCGCGGCGAGCACCGTGCTCGCCACGCGGACCGCCGTGCCGGAGGACGGCCCCTCCCCCGTGCCCGGCCCCTGCGGCGTCCTGCTGCGTCCTGTCCTCGTGCGCGCCACCGCGGCCGACCGTCTCACGCTCATGCCGCAATCCTATGCACCGCAGGCGGGGAGACCGCGGGCGGAACACACGCGCGCCGTGCGTGGTTATCCTGCTGTGACCACTGCGGCGCAGCGGACGCCTGCCGGAGACGGCACGGCGCACCCACTGTGCCGCCACCGCGGACGACGAACGGAGACGGCTCATGGAGCAGGCAGCAGGCGCCGAGCGCACAGAGGCCGAATGGCGGGAGATCCTCTCCCCGGAGGAGTACCACGTGCTGCGCGAGGCCGGCACGGAGCGGCCCTTCTCCGGCGAGTACGAGACGGAGACGCGCACGGGCGTCTACGCCTGCCGCGCATGTGGGGCGGAGCTGTTCCGCTCGCAGGCGAAGTTCGACGCGCACTGCGGCTGGCCGTCGTTCTTCGCCCCTCTGGCGGAGGACCGGGTGCGCTACATCCGGGACTCCTCGATGGGCATGGAGCGCATCGAGGTGCGCTGCGCGGCCTGCGACTCCCACATGGGCCACGTGTTCCGGGGTGAGGGCTTCCCCACCCCCACGGACCTGCGCTACTGCATCAACTCCGTGAGCCTGCGGCTGGTGCCCGAGGACGAGGCGGAGGCCGCCGGGGCGCACACGGGCAGCGCGGACGCGCAGTGAGGCAGGAGCACGGCGACTGGGTCCTCGCGGACTTCTCCGGCCTGCGCGCCGAGGAGCTCTACGGCATCCTCCAGCTGCGCAGCCGCATCTTCGTGGTCGAGCAGGACTGCGTCTTCCTCGACCTCGACGGCGTGGACACCCTGCCCGGCACGCACCACCTCTTCCTGCCGCAGTCGCCCCGCACGGCCCGCGACTCGCACGGTGCGGAGGCCGGGGTCTCCGTGGAGCCCGCCGCCTACGCCCGCGTCCTCCCCGAGGGCTTCGCCGACGGGCCCGCCGCGCGCCCCGGCGCCCGCAGCGTAGGCCGTGTTGTGACGGACCCGGCCGCGCGGGGCACGGGGCTCGGCCACCGCCTCATGCAGGCGGTCGTGGAGCTCTACGGGCACGCGGACCTCACCCTCAACGCCCAGGCCCATCTAGAGGGCTACTACGGCCGCCACGGGTTCGCGCTCTCCGGACCCGGCTTCACGGAGGACGGGATCCCGCACATTCCCATGCACCGGCCGGGCGCCGAGGACCGGGTGCGGGCGGAGCTCGGCGCCGGGCGGACCGGACTCAGCGCCAGCCGGTGATGATCTCCTGCAGGGTGCGGCGGGGACCGGTGAAGAAGGGGATCTCCTCACGCACGTGCAGACGCGCCTTAGTGTCCCGCAGATCCCGCATGAGATCGACGATCCGGGCGAGCTCCTCGGCCTCGAAGGCCAGCACCCACTCGTAGTCGCCCAGGGCGAACGCGGCCAGCGTGTTGGCCTTCACGTCCTTGTAGTCCGCGGCCGCCATGCCGTGCTCGCGCAGCATGGCCGAGCGCTCCTCCGCGGGCAGCACGTACCACTCGTAGGACCGGACGAACGGGTAGACGCAGATGTAGGCCCCGGCCTCGTCGTCGGTGAGGAACGCGGGCAGGTGCGCCTTGTTGAACTCCGCCGGCCGGTGGACCGCCATCGCCGACCACACCGGCTCCAGCGCCGCTCCCAGCTCCGTCCTGCGGACCGCGGCGTAGGCCGCCTGGATCAGCTCCACGGAGGGCGCGTGCCACCAGAACATGATGTCCGCGTCCGCGCGGAAGGCGGACACGTCGTAGATGCCGCGCACCACGAGCCCCAGCTCCGCGAGCGGGGCCAGTGCCGCGTCGACCTCGGCGGAGAGCGTCTGCCTGTCCGCCGTGCCGAGCTCGCCGGAGACGGCGAACACGGAGTAGGCGACGTAGCGGGTCTCCTGGTTGAGCTTCTCGATCTGCTCCGGAGTGGGAGGTGTGTAGTCGCTCATGCGTGCTCCTTCGTGAGAATGGTGGATGAGAGGTCTGCGAGGACGCGCTGCGCCGTGGCGCGCGCCCGGGAGATGCAGGCGGGTATGCCCACACCCTCGAGGTAGCTGCCGGCGAGCGAGAGGCCGGCGGACGTCGAGGCCGTCAGCGCGGCCGCGAGCTCCGCGTGGCCGGGAGCGTACTGCGGCAGGGCCCGCTCCCAGCGGCGCACCTCCGCGTGGACCACGGCGGCCTCCTGACCGGTGGCCTCCCGCCATTCTGCCAGCGCGGCCTCGATGAGTGCGGCATCGTCGCACTGCTGCCAGGCGGTGTCGCCTAAGCGGCCCACGCTCATCCGCACCACGTGCCGGCCGGCCGGCAGCTCCGCGGCCAGCCACGGCCACTTGTTGGAGGAGAAGGTCGAGGCCTTGACCAGGCTCCCGCGCACCGGCGGCACGAGGTAGCCCGAACCGGACAGCGCATCCGTGCCTGCGTCGTCGAGGACCGCGGTGATGACGGCCGAGGAGGCGTAGCCGATCCCGGACAGGAGCTCCGCCGTCCGCGGATCCGCCTCCCGGAGGAGGCCTGCGGCCGCCCAGGCCGGCACCGCCAGCACCACGTGGTCGTACTGCTCCCAGCCGGCCTGCGTCCGCACCGCCGGGCGCGCCTCCCCGGAGGGCCTGCCTGCGCGGATCTCCCGCACCCCTGTGCCTGTTCTGATGCAGGCGCCGAGGGCGGTCAGCCGGTCCGCGAGGGCCGGGATGAGACCGCTGATGCCGCCGCGCAGCGAGCAGAACACCGGCGGCTGGCCGTTCCCGCCCGAGGCCCCGGGAATGCTCGCGCCCTGCGTCTGCGCCCGGGACGCGAGCACCTCCCGGACCGTCTCCAGCACCGGGGTGCCCTGCTGCGCGGCCGGGAGGAGGGCGGGCACGGTGGCGGCCAGCGAGAGCTCGCGGCACCGGCCCGCGTAGACCCCGCCGATGAGCGGATCGATCAGCGTGTCCACGACCTCGTCGCCGAGCCGGGAGGCCAGGAAGCCGCCGCAGGACACGTCCCCGTCCTGCGGCGGCGTGAGCGTCTCCTCAGCGACTCTCGCCACGCCCTCGGGGCTGAGGACCTCCGCGAGTGCGCGCGGATCGCCGGGCACGCCCATGAGCGTGCCCCGCGGGATCGCACGCAGGCCGTGGTCGGTGAGGATGCGCGAGCCGTGCGCCGTGGACGGGTGCACCGGCGTCAGTCCCAGCTCCTCCATGAGCTCCCGGGTCTCCGGGCGGCGGTGCAGCGAGGCCTCGGCGCCCTCGTCCGCTCCGCCGGGCAGCAGCCCGCCCAGCTCCGTGCGGGACAGGCATCCGCCCAGCCGCGGTGCGGACTCGTAGACGGTCACCTGCACACCTGCCGGGGCCAGTCCCTGCGATGCGGAGTCCTGCGACGCGGAATCCCGTGCGGTGAGCAGGCGCAGCGCGGTGGTGAGGCCGGAGATCCCGCCGCCCACGACGGCGACGGACGGCACGTGCTCCGGGGAGTCTGCGGTGCGGTCCACGGTGATCAGCGGCCTCCCAGGATCTCTGCCGAGACGCGGTGGACTTCCTCGACGATCCTGCCGGGCACCTCGGGATCCGTCGTGGGCAGCACGCCGTGGCCCAGGTTGAAGACGTAGCCGCCGGGATGCTCCAGTCCCGCCCGCACGATCTGCTCCACCCGCGGGCGCAGCACCTCCCAGGGGGCGAACAGCATCGCCGGGTCCAGGTTGCCCTGCAGCGCCTGTCCCGTCTGCACCCGGGAGGAGGCGTCCGCGAGATCGACCCGGAAGTCCACGCCCATGACGTCCGAACCGGCCTCCGACATGGGAGCCAGGAGCTCCCCGGTCTGCACGCCGAAGTGGAAGGAGGGCACCGCGAGGTCCGCGAGGTCCGCGAAGACCTGCGAGGAGTGCGGGAGGACGGAGGCCCGGTAGTCCTGCGGCGAGAGGTATCCGGCCCAGGAGTCGAAGAGCTGGAAGGCCTGCGCGCCGGCCTCCAGCTGCACGCGGAGGAAGGCCGAGGAGATCGCGCCCAGCCGGGAGAGCAGGTCCGAGAACAGCTGGGGGTCCCCCAGCATCATCGCCTTGGTCCGCTCGTGGTTGCGGCTGGGGCCGCCCTCGATGAGATAGCTCGCGAGCGTGAACGGGGCCCCGGCGAAGCCGATGAGCGCGGTGTCCGGGTGCTGCGCGTCGAGCTCCGCGCGGATGGCGCTCACGGATTCCGCGATGTCCGCGAGCTCCGCCGGGTCGAGCTCTGCCAGCCTGTCGAGGTCCGCGCGGCTGCGCACCGGGTGCGCGATGACCGGGCCCACGCCGGCCTGGATCTCCACGTCCACCCCGGCCGCCTGGAGGGGCACGACGATGTCGGAGAAGAAGATCGCCGCGTCCACCCCGTGCCGGCGGACCGGCTGCAGGGTGATCTCCGTGACGAGCTCTGGGGTGCGGCAGGCCTGGAGCATGGTGGTGCCGGAGCGCAGGCTGCGGTACTCCGGCAGCGAGCGCCCCGCCTGGCGCATGAACCACACCGGGGTGCGGGAGACGGGCTGGGAACGGGCCGCGGAGACGAGAGTGGGCTGCATGGGCATCAGTCTCTCAGACCGCACGGACACCGCCGACCGCACCCGCCTCCGCGGGATCCCGGATCTCGCCAGACGGAAGCGGTCCGCTCACTCCAGCGCCGAGTCCGTGCCCAGGCCGTGGAAGGTCCGGTCGCGGTAGACCATCCCCGTGCCGGGCTCGCCCCGACGCACCTCGGTGATCTCCGCGATGACGACCACGGCCTCGCCCAGCTCCACCGTCCGCGTCACATGGCCGATCAGCACGGCCGCGGCGTCCGCGAGCACCGGCGTCCCGTCCTCGAGGCGGTCCCAGTTCTGCTCGGGCGTGAACCGGGGCGCGCCGCGCGTGGCGAAGTCGCGGGCGAGGCGGACGTGCCCGGCGTGGACGAGGTTGACGCTGAGCCGGTCCGCCTCCAGCACGGCGACGGCGGACCGGGAGGTGCGCATGAGTGAGAAGAGGACCGTGGTGGGCGTGACCGAGACGCTCGCGACGGAGGAGGCCGTCATCCCCACCGGACCCTCGGCGCCTGTCGCCGCGATGATCGCGATGCCGCCCGGGTGGTGCCGGAACGCCTCGCGGAAGTCCTCGCTGAGCTTCTCCTCTGTCACGTCCTGCATGGGTGCCGTCTCTCCGTTCCGATGTGAGCGGTGCACGTCTGTGCCCTCGCCACCGTGCAGAAGGCACATGCGTCCGGTTCTATTCCCGTCCCGGATTCGGCGGATTCCGGCCGCGCCCGGCGTGGGTCCGCCACGGCAGGAGCCCGAGGTCCTACGGTGGGTGGCGTGGCTGCACTGACCCCCATCCATCCGACGCCCGAGGCGTTCGCACGCGTCCGCGCCGTGCTCGATGCGGCCGCGGACGTCCCCCACGTGACGGTGTCCGCCATCCGCGCTCCGGACGGGCTCGCGCCGTTCGCCGTGGCGGTGGGCGCCGAGGTCCATGCCGACGCGGCCTTCCAGCGCGTGACCGGCGAGGAGATCGACGAGCTCGCGACCGGCAGGATCGTGGTCCTGCACGACCCCTCCGCACCGGCGGAATGGCGGGGCGAGTTCCGCATCGTCTCCTACGTGCGCGCCGAGCTGGAGCACGAGATGGGCGGCGAGGCCATGCTGGGCGCGGTCGCCTGGTCCTGGCTCAGGGACGCGCTGGAGGCGCAGGACTGCGAGGTGCGCGAGGCCGGCGGCACCACCACCAAGGTGATGTCGGAGAGCTTCGGCACCCTCTCGGCCCGCCCCACCACGATCGACCTCGAGATGCGCTCCTCCTGGACCCCCGTGCTCGGCGAGCCCGAGGACATCGCCCGCCACTTCGACGCCTGGATCGACCTCCTCACCACCGTCGCCGGCCTGCCGCCCCTGCCGGAGGGCGTCACCGCTCTGCCCGGCCGCCGCCGGTGAGGCCGCTCACCCCGCGGGTCCTCGCCCCGCGCGGCGATCTGCGAGACTTCTCCCGATGAGTGCGAACGACGTCGACCCTGACCCGACCCCCCTCCCGGCACCCGCAGCGGGCCGCCCCTCCCCGGGAGCGCCCGCCGAGGAGCGCCCCTCCCGCGCAGCGCCTGCACAGCACAGGTCTCCGCGCAGCATGCCTCCCGAGGATCTGCCCCTTCTCAGCGCGCCGGCCGAGGGCCTGCCCGAGGTCGTCGACACGCCCGCGGGTCTGCGCGCGGCGGTCTCCGGCCTCGGCGCCGGCACCGGCTCCGTGGCAGTCGACGCGGAGCGCGCCTCCGGCTTCCGGTACGGGCAGCGCGCCTTCCTCGTGCAGCTGCGCCGGGAGGGGGCCGGCACCGTGCTCATCGACCCGGAGCCGTTCTCCAGCCTCGCGATCCTCGACGACGCCCTGCGCGGGACCGAGTGGGTCCTCCACGCCGCCACCCAGGACCTGCCCTGCCTGGCGGAGCTCGACATGCGTCCGGACGCCCTCTTCGACACGGAGCTCGCCGCGCGCATGCTCGGCTACGACCGCTTCGGCCTGGCCGCCGTCGTGGGCGAGACGGTGGGCGTCCGCCTCGCGAAGGAGCATTCGGCCGTGGACTGGTCGACCCGCCCGCTGCCGGAGTCGTGGCTGAACTACGCGGCGCTCGACGTCGAGGTCCTCCTCGAGGTCGCCGATGTGCTCGACGGCCAGCTCCACGCCCGCGGCCTCGCGGAGTACGCCCAGCAGGAGTTCGAGCACCTGCTGGGCTTCGCGCCCCCGGTGCGGGACGAGCCCTGGCGGCGCATGCACGGGCTGGGGACGCTGCGCTCCCCGCGGCAGCTCGCCCGCGCCCGGGAGCTCTGGACCGTCCGCGAACGCGTCGCCGAGGCCGAGGACGTGGCCCCCAGCCGCCTGCTCCGGGACCGTGACATCACCGCCCTCGCGGGAGCGACCCTCCGCACCGCCGACGACGTCTTCCGCACCCTGGGCACCGGCCGGCTCACCCGCCGCGACGCCCGGCGGTGGCTCGACGCGGTCAGACACGCGGACTCCCTGCCCCAGGACGCGCTGCCGCCCCGCCGCGCCCCCGGCGACCGCAGCCGTCCCCGCACCGACCGCACGGACGTGAAGGAGCGCACCGCGGCGATGCGGGAGGCGATGTACGAGCTCGCGGAGCGGACGGGGATCCCCCATGACCTCCTGCTCCAGCCCGCCCTCGTGAGGGCCCTGGCCGCGCGCCCGGATCTCGCTCCCTCCGGGAGCTCAGGGCTGCTGGAGCCCGTGCGCGGCTTCCTCGCCGGCGAGGACGCGCGCGCCTGGCAGACGGAGCTCAGCGCTCCCGTGCTCGCACGGGCGCTCGAGGCCGTGCCGGGGGTCTGACGCCGTGCCACGGGTCTGACGCCGTGCCGCCGGCCTGAGGCCCGGGGCGTCAGCCCCGCCGGGGCAGCCGTGCGAGGATCTGCTCGACCATCGCGGTCACGCTCAGCCCCGCGCCGTCGAGCACCGTCTCCCGTGTCCCCTGCGGCAGGAAGCGATCGGGCACTCCCAGTTCGAGCACGCCCACGGGAGAGTCGTCAGCCCGCAGCTCCTGCCGCAGGCGGGAGCCCACTCCACCGGTGCGCACGCCGTCCTCGATGACGGCGGCGAGCCGGTGCTGCTGGGCCATGGCCTGGACGGACTCGGGCACCGGCAGCACCCACCGCGGATCGACGACGCAGGCCCCCACGCCGGCCTCCGCGAGTGCCCGGCGCACGGCGAGTGCACGGTCGGCCAGCGCTCCCACGCTCACCACGAGCACGTCCGCGCCGAGCCCCTCCGGGACCTCGGCGAGCACGTCCGCGCCGTCCTCCGTGCGCCGCAGGGCGGCGATCTCCTCCCCCACGTCGCCGCGGCTGAAGCGGACCACCGTGGGGGCGTCGGAGACCTCGACGGCCTCCTCGAGCTCCTCCACGAGCCGTACGGCGTCACGGGGTGCGGCCAGTCGCAGCCCCGGCACCACCTGCAGGAGCGCCATGTCCCAGATCCCGTGGTGGCTGGGCCCGTCGGGCCCTGTCACTCCCGCGCGGTCGAGGACGAAGGTCACGCCCTGCCGGTGCAGGGCGACGTCCATGAGCATCTGGTCGAACGCCCGATTCATGAAGGTCGCGTAGAGGCACACCACGGGGTGCAGGCCGCCGTACGAGAGCCCTGCGGCGGAGGCGACGGCGTGCTGCTCCGCGATGCCCACGTCGAAGACGCGGTCCGGATGCGCGGCCTGGAAGCGGTCCAGGCCCACAGGGTGGAGCATGGCGGCCGTGATGCCCACGACGTCCTCGCGCCGGTCCGCGATGGCGGCGATCGCCTTGGAGAACACCGAGGTCCACGACTCCGCCGCGCGCGGGGCCGCCTGACCGGTGAGCGGGTCGATGACGCCCACGGCGTGGAACTGGTCCGCCTCGTCCGCCACCGCCGGCCCGTAGCCGTAGCCCTTCTGCGTGAGGGCGTGGACGATCACGGGGCCCTGCTCGTAGTCCTTCGCCAGCTGCAGCGCCCGTTCGAGGGCCTCCAGATCGTGCCCGTCCACGGGCCCCAGGTACTTGAGCCCCAGGTCGTCGAACACGCCGGTGCGGGAGTCGGACGCCATGTCCTTGAGACCGCGCTTCATGCCGTGCAGCGCGGCATAGGCCGCGCGTCCGGGGGCACCGGCACCGTGCAGGCGCTCCTTGCCCCAGCTGAGCAGGCTCTCGTAGCTGTTCGAGGCGCGCATGGAGTCCAGGTGCGCGGCGAGGCCGCCCACGGTGGGCGAGTAGGAGCGGCCGTTGTCGTTGATGACGACCACCAGCTTGCGCGGCGGGTGCGAGTCGTCCGCCGCGATGGTGTTGAGCGCCTCCCAGGCCACTCCGCCGGTGAGCGCGCCGTCGCCGATCACCGCGACGACCCACCGGTCGTCCTCGCCCTTGAGCTGATGGGCCTTGGCGATGCCGTCCGCCCAGGACAGGGAGGTGGAGGCGTGGGAGTTCTCGAGCACATCGTGCGGGCTCTCCGCCCGCGACGGGTAGCCGGACAGGCCGCCGTCCTGCCGCAGAGTGTCGAACCGGTCGCCCCTGCCTGTCACGTACTTGTGGACGTAGCTCTGATGGCCCACGTCGAAGAGGAGCGTGTCCTTGGGGCTGTCGAACACCCGGTGGAGTGCGAAGGTGAGCTCCACGACGCCCAGGTTGGGGCCCAGGTGGCCGCCCGTGCGGGAGACGGTGCGCACGAGCTCCTCCCGGAGCTCCTTGGCGTAGACCTCGCACTCCGCGAGGGTGAGCTTCCGCAGGTCTGCTGGCTCTGACACGGACTCCACGAAGCTCATGCGGCGGACACTCCTGGTAAGCGGACGGATGGGTTCCCACTCTATCCTCTGTGGTGAGGCTCCCGCCCTTCGCGCCGGCCCGTGGTGCGGCGGACACGCCGGCTCCGCATTGCTGCGCTGCAGCGTGCGAACGCGCCGGAGAGGTGCGGTAAAGCGGAGGCGCGGCGGCAACGCACCGGGGCTCAGCGCGCAGCGTGCGACTCAGCTCGTGGCGAGTTGCACATCGGAGCGAACCTCGGCGCTGACAAGCCCGGTTCCGAGACCGACAAGCCCTACTTCATGTGAGAGGAATCGGAGGATCCCCTCACTCGCCGAGGATCTCCCGGGCAGGCAGAAGAGCCGGACCTAGCCCCCACACCCGCCAGGTCCCGTCCTCTATACGGACCACGGTGAGGAACGTCACCGGAGCGAGGAAAGACTGAAAGACCTGTGACGTCTGCGCGACCTCCGGGACGAACCGCATGAACGCGATCCGGTCGGGAGCGTCCACCGCCGGGATCACCTTCGAGGCCAGGGACTTCTTCTCCAGGTGCTCGACCGCCCACCCGTAGTCGCCCCACACAGACGGGTCATAGGTGAGCGACCGAGCGATGTCGAGGTCGTCGAGGAGTCCCGCATACCACAGGAGTGCGACCTGCGCCGGACTGGTCAGATCCCCCGGCTCCCCCAGCGAAGCGGCGACAGAGTCGTCGTCGGAGACGGTCATGGCGACGACCGGACTGACCGGGTCCGGAGGTTCGCCCATGGCGTCCGCAGCAAGGTTGGCGAACATCGGGACGGTGGCGGCGAGCCCGGCCAGCCAGCCGGACATCGTCTCCGGCGGCCTGCGGAGGTCCTGGACGCCGACCTCCAGCGCGGCGATCACGGCGGTCGGCCGCCGATTCAGCAGCTGGAGCAGGAACGCGTCCGGATGGAGCACCTCGACGCCGTGCGGATCCGTGCTCTCAGCCGGGAAGTCCTTGAGGTTGAAGGTGACAAGCGCATCGGCCTCATCGTGCACCGCGGCGGCGAGCACATGCGCATCCTTCGGGTCGCACGTCATCTTCTCGATCAGCTCGTCGAAACCGTCGACGAGCGCCTCGGCGCCGAAGGCCTCGCGCATGAATCCGACCCGGCGAGCCGCGTGCTTCGGGTCCACGCCGAGCTTCGGCAGGTTGTGCTCGACCTCTCCGAGGATCCGATCCGACCACAGAGGCTGGAAGAGCCCGGCCTCGGCGAGCCACAGCAGCGTCGAGGCGAGCCTGATCGGGATCAGGGCGTTCGCGTCGAGAACGACGGTCGGACCGCTCACCGGGTGCTGATCACGCGGTCCGGTCGCGTGTCCTCGGCGACGTCTTGGGCCAGCTCGCGCAACGCGGTCCGCCTGCGCGCCACGCTGGCCTTGCGGTAACGCTCCAGCTCCGCGGCGGAGATCCGACGGTGAACTCCCCCGCCCTCGGCCTCCAGCTCACCGCGGTCGATCAGCCGCACCACCGTCATCCGGCTCACGCCCAGCAGTTCCGCCGCCTGCTGCGTGCTCAGAAGCGCGTCCGCAGGGAGGACCACAGCGCCTCCGCTCGATTCCAGCACCTCGACGACGCGCAGCAACGCGTCCCGCGCCTCCCCCGGGATCGCCGCGCCGCTGCCTGTCGGGACGCCGATCGCGTCCTCAATGGCAGAACGAAGGCGCTGCGCCTCGTTGTGCGCGATCACTCCAGTCATGGAGTCCATGGTACGCCTCAAACGCTCAAAACGCACAGCGTGGCGGTCGACGACCTGACTCGAACTGGTCGAACGTGGCATCGGGCAGTATCCGCACGCCCGTCGAGGTTCTGACGGGATCCAGCGTCTCGGCGACGATCGGCGCCCCCTATGGCACTCCGCAATCACCTCACCGACAGCCCCCGGCCTGAACACACACGCCGGCTCCGCGTTGCTGTGCTGCAGCATGCGAACACACCGGGGAGGTGCGGTGAAGCGGAGGCGCAGCGGCGCCCGGACGCACCGGAGCCCCGGTCACGTCCAGGACGTGACCGGGGCTCCGGTGCGCAGCGTGCGACTCAGCTCGTGGCGAGCTGACGCAGCACGTACTGCAGGATGCCGCCGTTGCGGTAGTAGTCCGCCTCACCGGGGGTGTCGATGCGGACGACGCCGTCGAACTCCACCGTGGTGCCGTCGGCCTTGGTCGCGGTGACCTTGACGGTGGACGGGGTGGTGCCCTCGTTGAGCTGCTCCACACCGGTGATGGAGAAGGTCTCCGTGCCGTCGAGGCCCAGCGACTCCGCGGACTCGCCGGCGGGGAACTGCAGCGGCAGCACGCCCATGCCGATGAGGTTGGAGCGGTGGATGCGCTCGAAGCTCTCCGCGATGACCGCGGCCACACCGAGCAGCTTGGTGCCCTTGGCGGCCCAGTCGCGCGACGATCCGGAGCCGTACTCCTTGCCGCCCAGGACGACCAGCGGGATGCCGGCGGCCTGGTAGTTGACGGAGGCGTCGTAGATCGTGGTCTGCGGTCCGCCCTCCTGCGTGAAGTCACGCGTGAAGCCGCCCTGCACGCCGTCCAGCAGCTGGTTCTGCAGACGGATGTTGGCGAAGGTGCCGCGGATCATCACCTCGTGGTTGCCGCGGCGGGAGCCGTAGGAGTTGAAGTCCTTGCGCTCCACGCCGTTGGCGACGAGGTACTTGCCGGCCGGGGTGTCCGCCTTGAAGGAGCCCGCGGGCGAGATGTGGTCGGTGGTGACCGAGTCGCCCAGCTTGGCGAGCACCCGCGCACCGGAGATGTCCTTCACGGGGGAGGTCTCCAGCGTCATGCCCTCGAAGTACGGGGGCTTGCGCACGTACGTCGACTTCTCGTCCCACTCGAAGACGTTGCCGGTGGGCGTGTCGATCTGCTGCCAGCGCTCGTCGCCGTCGAAGATCGAGCCGTACTCGCCGGTGAACATCTCCGTGCTGATCGAGGAGTCGATGAGGGCCTCGACCTCTTCAGGCGAGGGCCACACGTCCTTGAGGTACACGTCGTTGCCGTCCTGGTCCTGACCCAGCGGCTGCGACTCGAAGTCGAAGTCCATGGTGCCGGCCAGGGCGTAGGCGATGACGAGCGGCGGGGACGCGAGGTAGTTCATCTTCACGTCCGGGCTGATGCGGCCCTCGAAGTTGCGGTTGCCGGAGAGCACCGCGGTGACGGAGAGGTCGTTGTCCTGGATGGACTGCGAGATCTCGTCCTCGAGCGGACCGGAGTTGCCGATGCAGGTGGCGCAGCCGTAGCCCACCACGTAGAAGTTGAGCGCCTCGAGGTCCGGGATGAGCCCGGCCTTCTCGTAGTACTCGGTGACGACGCGGGAGCCGGGTGCGATCGAGGTCTTCACCCACGGCTTCGAGCTGAGACCCTTCTCACGCGCCTTCCGCGCGAGCAGGCCGGCAGCCATCATGACGGAGGGGTTCGAGGTGTTGGTGCACGAGGTGATCGAGGCGATCGCCACTGCGCCGTTGGCCAGCTCGAACTCACGGCCGTCGGGCATGGAGACGGGGGCGGACTTGGCCTCGTCGCCGGGCTGCGAGTAGTTGTGGATGTCCTTGGCGAACTGCGACTTGGCGTCCGAGAGCTGGATGCGGTCCTGCGGGCGCTTGGGGCCGGAGATCGAGGGGACGACCGTGGAGAGGTCGAGCTCGAGGTACTCCGAGTACGCGACCTCCTCGTCCGGGTTGTGCCAGAGGCCCTGCTCCTTGGCGTAGGCCTCGACCAGGTCGATCTGCTCCTGGCTGCGGCCGGTGAGGCGCAGGTAGTCGACCGTGACCTCGTCGATCGGGAAGATCGCGGCGGTGGAGCCGAACTCGGGGCTCATGTTGCCGATCGTGGCGCGGTTGGCCAGCGGCACGGAGGACACGCCCTTGCCGTAGAACTCCACGAACTTGCCCACGACGCCGTGCTTGCGCAGCATGTCCGTGATCGTGAGGACCACGTCCGTGGCGGTGACGCCGGAGGGGATCTCGCCGGTGAGCTTGAAGCCCACCACGCGCGGGATGAGCATGGAGACGGGCTGGCCGAGCATCGCGGCCTCGGCCTCGATGCCGCCCACGCCCCAGCCTAGGACGCCCAGGCCGTTGACCATCGTGGTGTGGGAGTCGGTGCCCACGAGGGTGTCCGGGTAGGCGCGGGTGACGCCGTCGACCTCACGCGCCATGACGACGCGGGCCAGGTACTCGATGTTGACCTGGTGGACGATGCCCATGCCCGGGGGGACGACCTTGAAGTCGTCGAACGCCGTCTGGCCCCAGCGGAGGAACTGGTACCGCTCACCGTTGCGCTGGTACTCGATGTCCATGTTGCGCTCGATCGCGTTCGCGTTGCCGAACGAGTCGATCTGCACGGAGTGGTCGATGACGAGCTCGGCCGGGGCCAGCGGGTTCACCTTGTCCGGGTCGCCGCCGAGCTCCTTGACCGCCTCGCGCATCGTCGCGAGGTCGACGATGCAGGGCACGCCGGTGAAGTCCTGCATGACCACGCGCGCGGGGGTGAACTGGATCTCGTGGCTGGGATCCGCCGTGGCGTCCCAGTTCGCGAGGGTGCGGATGTGGTCCGCGGTGATGTTCGCACCGTCCTCCGTGCGGAGGAGGTTCTCGAGGAGCACCTTGAGGCTGTAGGGCAGCTTCTCCGAGCCTTCCACCTGGTTCAGGCGGAAGATCTCATAGCTCTTGCCGTTGACCTCAAGCGCGCTCTTGGACTTGAAACTGTCGACGTTGCTCAACGTGTTTCTCCTCTTCGTGCTGCTCGCGACACCCACGGAATCTGTGCGCGGCATTTAGGCAACGCGAATGTTCCGTAAAGTATCTTGATGTCAAGATAAATCCTACCACGCGCGCCGGAACAGGGAGACGGTCTCCAGGTGTCCGGTGAGCGGGAACAGATCGTGTCCGGTGACGGACAGGAGCTCGTATCCGCCCGCTCGCAGTCCCGCCGCATCGCGGGCGAAGGTCGCGGGATCGCAGGAGACGTAGACGAGGTCCCGGACCGGGGAGTCCACCAGCGCCCGGACCACCTCACGCCCCGCCCCCGCGCGCGGGGGATCCAGCACCGCCGCCGCGGCCTCGGGCAGCTCCCCGAGCCGCTCCACCCGCCCCGTGCGGAACTCCGCTCCGAGGCCCGCGGCGTTCTCCCGTGCGCGTTCGATGGCCTCGGCCGAGCCCTCGACCCCGATCACCCGGCGACCGTCCTCCGCCAGCGCGACGCCCAGCAGCCCGGCACCGCAGTAGAGGTCCAGCACCGTCCCGGAAGTGGCGCCGCCGTCCGCGAGCAGGTCTCGCACCTCCTGCGCGAGCACCCCGGCCGCGTCCCGGTGCACCTGCCAGAAGCCGGTGCCCGCGACCGTGAGGGGACGGCCCAGACCCGGCACCGCCTCGGTGACGAGACCGGAGCCGGTCACGAGGCGGAGGTCCGCCGCCGAGGTCCCGCCCCGGTTGCGCGCATTCCCACCGCGGCCGGTCCGCGCACGGCCGGCGCCCCGGCGTCCGCGGGCGGAGCGCCCGCCGCGGCCGGCGGCCCCGCCGGGCACCGGGGCAGCGGCACTCTCGCCGTCCTCGGCGAGCACGCTCCACTCCCCCGGCCAGCACGCGCTCATCTCCACGACAGCAGGGGCGTGAGAGAGCGCGGACGGGCCGCGCAGGACCACCGCCCCGGAGTCCGCGCCCGCGGCGATCTCGAGCCGGGTGAGACCGGGCAGCCGCATCCGTGCGAGGCCGAGCGCGCTGATGGCCTCGGTCGCGAGCGGGACGTCCGTCCCGCCGAGCGGGACGACGCGGTGGGAGCCGGCGGCGTACATGCCGGGGCGCCCCTCCGCGTCGAGGGCGAGCTGCACGCGGGTGCGCCAGCGCGTGCCGGCGGCGAGGTCAGCGGGATCCGCGTCCGCCTCGGAGGGGGCCGGCAGCACGCGGAACCCCACGGCCTCGGGATCGATCCCGCCGAGGCGCCTGAGCTGGTCCGCCGCCGCCTGCTCCTTGAGCACGCGGGAGTGCGCGAGCTCCGCATGGGCGAACTCGATGCCGCCGGCACCGGGGACGCCGAGGAGGTCCCTGCGGTCCGCGACACGGTGCGCGCTGGGCTCGAGCACCTCCACCGTGCGGGCGCGGAGCACCTTGGCGGAGGTGCGGACCACCTCGGCGACCACGTCCTCACCGGGCAGTGCGCCGGAGAGGAACATCGTCCGACCGTCGTGGTGGGCGAGCATCTCACCGCCCGCCGCCGGTCGCAGGGCCCGGACGGTGACTGTCTCGTTCTGTGTCATCTCTGCTCTCAGTGGCGCGGTTCTCAGGGGCGCTGCGCACGAGGAGGGACGCGCGGTGCGCTGTGTACGAGGCCGGCGCCCGCGGCCCGGTCCCGGTCAGCGGACCTCGGCGATCTCCGGCCCGCGCTCGAAGGGGTTGAGATCGTCGTCGTCCGGCCCGCCGGACTTCTCCTCCCCGGCGTCGGAGGCCGCCCGCGCCTCCTCCGCGGCACCGCCGGACTGTGCGGCGGGAGCGGTGAGGGCGATGAGCTCACGCGGAGGCATGGCCGCATCACCGCGGCGGACGACGGCTCCCCGGAACAGATCCACGAGCGCGGCGCGCTCGCTCGCCTCCGTCACGGCGGTGCCGGAGAACACGGCACGGAGGAACCAGCGCGGCCCGTCCACTCCCGCGAACCGCGTGATCCGCACACCCGTGCGGCCGTCCTTGGTCCGGACGGGCACCTGCGAGACCAGCTCGTGGCCCAGCTCCGTGTAGAGCTCGTCCGCCTTGCCGCCGCGCTTGCGGATGCTCTCCGCGAGCTCGGTGCGCACCGAACGCCAGAGGCCCTCGCCGCGCGGGGCGGCGAACACCTGCAGCTGCATGGCGGCCTTGCCGTTGACGAGGGTGACGGCCAGGATGCGATCGGTCTTGCCCTCCGTCTCGAGACGGATCTGCATCCCGTCGATGACGGGGACGGCGACGGCGCCCAGGTCCAGCCTGTTGCGCTCCGGAACGGCCTCGGCCGCATCGAACGGTCCGTTCTCCGCGCGGTCCCGCGGACCCTCCTTGGGGTCAGGCGCCCATTCGTCGTCAGGTGCGGCCGCACCCGAGGCCGCCTCGGCCTCGGCGGGGGCCTCCTCGTCCGCGGCAGATGGCTGGGCCGCGGAACGCGCGTCTGCGTCCTCCGGCAGCGCGTCCTCGCTCCCGCCGGATGCGGCGGGGTCGGAAGACTTCCGGAAAAGGTCGAACAGTCCCATACATCCTTCTTTCGCGACGATATGGTGCGAGTCTAGTCGCCGGACGCGGAGAATCCGCCCGTGGACCCGAAGCCCCCGGAGCCCCGCTGCGTCTCGTCCAGCGACTCCACCACGGCGAACTCCGCGTGGGCCACCTCCTGGACGACGAGCTGGGCGATGCGGTCACCGGCGGTGATGTGGTGCGCCGTGTGCGGATCGAGGTTGACGAGCGCCACCCTGATCTCGCCGCGATAGCCCGCATCAATGGTTCCCGGCGCGTTCGCCACGGTCACACCGTGCTTCGCGGCGAGACCGGAACGCGGGTGGACGAACGCCGCGTACCCCTCCGGGAGCGCGATCGCCAGGCCGGTGCGGACCGCGTGCCGGGCGAAGGGCTCGAGCACGACGTCCTCGGCGGCACAGAGATCGGCGCCGGCGTCGTCGGCGTGGGCGTAGGCGGGAACGGCCGCACCTGCGTCGAGCTTCCGGATCGGGATGTGCGGGCGGGAGGGTGTCACAGGAGCTCCTTGTCCTCGAGGTGCGGGCACGGACACACTAGCGCGCCCCGGGAGCGCCGCGGCGTCCGAGGCCGTGGTGGAGCCCGATCCGCCTGTGGGACGATGGGGGAATGACCACGACCACCTCGGTGACCTTCAGCGAGCGCCTCCACCCCAGCGCGGGCTGGGCGATCGCAGGATTCCTGCTCTCCGCCATGACCTCCCTCCTCCTCGTCCCGGTGAACCCCTGGGCCGGAGTGGTGCTCGCGCTGCTCGTGATGATCGCCGTGGCGATCGGCTTCGCCCGCGCCTCCGCCCGGGTGCTCGTCACGCAGGACACCTTCGCCGCCGGCGGCGCGGCGATCGCCAGGCGGTTCATCGCCGGCGCGGAGGGCTTCGACGCGCAGGAGTCCTTCCGCCAGCGCGGGCAGAAGCTCGACGTCCGCGCCTTCCTCGTCCTGCGGCCGTGGGTGAAGACCGTCGTGAAGGTGGAGCTGAACGATCCCGCGGACCCCACCCCCTACTGGCTGGTGTCCACCCGGCACCCGCAGGAGCTGGCGGCGGCGCTGCGCGCCTGAGCCGGTTCACGGCTCCCCACCGGCCGGCCCTCTGGACCGTGCGCTGCCCCGCGCCCACACGCGCGACGGCCCCGGACCATCGCGGTCCGGGGCCGTCCGCCGCCCGGCTGCGTGCGGGCTGCAGAGCGGAGTGCGGGTGCGGGTCAGCCGGCGCAGTCCGTGCAGATCATCGCCTCGGCGTCGGCCAGCTGGGACCGGTGACGGACGAGGAAGCACTCCATACAGGTGAATTCGTCATTCTGCTTGGGAAGCACACGGACGGAGAGCTCCTCGTTGGAGAGGTCCGCACCGGGGAGCTCGAAGCCCTCAGCAGCGACGGCCTCGTCCTCGTCCACCTGGCTCGCCATCTGCTGGTTTCGCTGCGCCTTGAGCTCCTCGATGGAATCGCTCCGGAGCTCCTCGTCCTGCTTCTTCGGCGCATCGTAGTCGGTTGCCACTGGCGTGATCACACTCCGCTGTTCTCTGGTCGGAGGACGGGGGAAAGGGCCTTCGTCCGATATGTCCCCTGCATTTTGCACGCACACCGCCCCTCGCGCAACACGAAAGAGGCATCCTGTTCTGTGATTCGCCTCCTATTACGCCCACAGGAGCCCGGATGTCACCCGCAGGGCGCGCAGGGATGGGAGAATCGACCTTCGGAAAGACGCCAGCCGCCTGCGGCACACACCTCCGGGCACGCCGCAGGACATCCTGCCGCACAGCTGCGCCGCCGGCTGCCAAGAGGGGAGACACAGTGAGCAGATTCGAAGACGAGCTCGACACCAGGATCGCGGAACTCCGGCAGCGCCTCGCTCAGGCGCGGGCGGAACAGGACGAGCTCCGGGAGCAGGAGCTCCTAACGGATCTCGAGACCCTCATCGACATCGCGGGCCGCACCGATGTGGACACGAAGCAGATGGAAGCGGTGCTGGAGGCGGAGACCGGGGCGCTGCCGGTCATCCCGGATCTGAGCGCCGATCCCGGGGAGAGCCCGACGGGCGTCGCGGACGAGCCGGAGGGCTTCACCTCCACGGACTGAGCCTCACCTCCACGGGCTGAGACGCACTCCAGCACTCCGCCACGCACACAGAGGCGCCCGGA
>NZ_BAAAPZ010000019.1:158144-223417 GCF_039531405.1 Brevibacterium salitolerans
CGGGCGCCTCGCGCTGCGCCTGCAGCCGGCGCGAGCGCTCAGACGGCGGGCCACACCGGGTGGATCGGACGGTCCACGGCGCCTGCGCAGTCGTCCTCGGCCCCGGAGCCGGAACCGGGGACCAGCGGACCCTCCGGCGTCACGGCGGGAGCCTCGACGTCCTCGCCGCGCACCTGCGCCGCCCGCTCGAGCGCAAGGTCGACGAGACCGCGGACGAAGACGGGACGGGTGCCCACGGACCCGGCGCGCACGAAGCCCAGGCCCAGACGCTCGGCGGTGGCCCGCGCCTCGGTGTCGAGGTCGAACGCGACCTCCATGTGGTCGGAGACGAAGCCGATCGGCACGAGCATGACGGACGTCACGCCCTCGGCGGCGAGCTCCTCCATCCTGTCGTTGACATCAGGCTCCGACCACGGGACGTGCGGAGCACCGGACCGGGAGCAGAAGACGAGTTCGTGCGGGAGCACGTCGCGCTCACCCAGCTGAGCGGAGACCCAGTCGATGAGCTGGCGGTGCTGTGCCTCGTAGCCGAGCGTGCGCTTCTCCGACGCCCGCTGCATGGCCTCCGGGATGGAGTGGGTGACGTAGAGGATACGCTGCGTCCGCGGATCGAGGCCGCCGGTGAGCTCCTCGAGCTCGTCGAGGCCCTCGCGCACGCACTCCAGCTCGGCCTCCGCGAAGCCGGGATGGTTGTAGTACTGCCGCACCTTCTCGAAGCTGACGTCCAGCCCCTCCGCACCCAGCTCCGTGCGGACCCTCGCGAAGTCCTCCCGGTACTGACGGTCGGAGGAGTACGAGGAGTAGGCGGAGGTGACGATCGCCAGGAGGCGCGAGGATCCGCTCTCCGCCGCCGTCTCCCGCGCCACGTCGCTGAGGAACGGCCGCCAGTTGCGGTTGCCCCAGAGGACGGGGGTGCTGATCCCCCGCGCGCGCAGCTCCGCTTCCAGGGCGGAGCGCAGAGCGCGGTTCTGGTCGTTGATGGGGGACCTCCCGCCGAACCCGTAGTAGTGCTCACCCACCTCCACGAGCCGCTCGTCCGGGATGCCGCGGCCGGCCGTCACGTTCTGGAGGAAGGGGAGCACGTCCTCGTCTTTCTCGGGTCCGCCGAAGGACATGAGGAGGAGGGCGTCGAAGGGTGCAAGCTCTGAAGTCACGCCCTCCAGGGTATCGGCTCGCCCGGCCGGGCCCTGCGGGGCACCCGTGTGGCAGGAGCCGCGGTCTCACTCTGCGATCGCGATTTACGCGACTCGCCCGGAGATGTGCCGCGGACTCGCACCGGGACGTGACACGATCGTACGAGATGTCTCTCGAGGAGGAAGCCCTGATGACCGAGCTGAGCCTGCGCGGCCTGGAGGAGGACGAGTCGGCACTGGTCCTCGAGGATGCCACGGGGTCCGCGTACCGCCTCCCCATCGACGACGCGCTCGTCGTGGCCGTCCGCGGCGCCCACCGCCGGCAGGCCTCGACCGTGCGCAGCGACGAGCCCCTGCGCCCCCGCGACATCCAGGCCATGATCCGGCAGGGGATGACCGCCCAGGAGATCGCGCAGGAGACGGGCGAGGATCTCGAGCACATCCGGGTCTACGAGGGCCCGGTCCTGGCCGAGCGCGGGCACATCGCCCATCAGGCCGGTCGCGTGCTCGTCCGGCCGGAGACGGACGCCGCTGCGCCGACCCCGCTCGCGGACCTCGCCCTGGAGCGCCTCAAGCTGCGCGAGGTGGACCCGGAGACGCTGAGCTGGGACGCATGGCGGCGCGCGGACGGAACCTGGCAGGTCGAGCTCTCCTTCGAGGCGGGCTCGCGCCTGCGCACCGCCAGCTGGTCGTACTCCCGCGGGTCCGTGCACGCCCTCGACGACGAGGCGCGCTGGCTCTCGGACGCGGGCCCGACCGACTCCGGCCCCATCCCCGGCTACGGCACCGGCGAGGAGCGCAAGGCACGCGCGGCCGAACCCGCGCCGGCCGCACCCGCACGCGACCACCAGACGGAGACGGGGCGCATCCTTGAGAGCCTGCGCCGCCGCAGGGGCGTGACGGCCTCGCAGCACACCGGCGAGATTCCCCTGCCCGGACGCGGCGGCCCGGACGAGGCCGCCCCGCACGGCCGCCGCAGGCAGACAGGCCACCTCACCGCACACGACGGAGAGGCGGCACCGCACGGTGCTGATTCCGGGCCCGCCGCGGACGCAGGACCCACTCCGGGCGGAGGCGGCCTCAGACTCGTGGGCGACGACCGCGACCAGTCCATCGACGGCGCGCACTCGGCCCCCAGCGCGCCCGGCGAGGCGCTCGACGCGGAGATCGTGGCCGTCCCGGCCCCGCACGGCGCACGCACCCCCGGACAGCGTCATCCCGATCAGCACACGGCCCCCATCGGCACGCCGGATTTCGACGACCCGGAGTACGCAGGCACCCTCCCGCCCGCACCGGTGCCCGGATCCGGAGACACGGCCCCGCACGGCGGGGACGCGGTCGAGGCCGGGCCCGGACCCGACCATCCTTCACTGCTCGAGGTGGACGAGGTGGAGCCCGCCGCGGAGCCGGACCCGGCGGACGCCGGTGACGCTCACGACCCGGCCTCGCTGTTCCCCGCTCCCGGGGGCGAGGAAACTCCCTCCCCCAGGCCCGCGCCGGAGTCCGGCGGCAGGCGCCGCGGCCGCGCCTCGGTGCCCAGCTGGGACGAGATCATGTTCGGCGGTCGCGGCAAGGACTGAGACGCCTCCTCGCCGGCTCGCACCGGCACAGCAGGAGTCGCCTGCGCGAGCAGCCGCTACAGCCGCACGCGCACGTCGTCCTCGCGGACGAGGCCCTCGTCATGGGTGACGAGCACCATCCCGCGGTCCGCGAGGGCGTCGTCCAGATCACGCATGACGGCGCGTGCCGTGGGCTTGTCGAGGTGGGCGGTGGGCTCGTCGAGGATCACCACGTCCGCGCCCACCAGGAGCGTGCGCGCCACGGCGAGCCGTTGCCGCTGACCGCCGGAGAGACGTGCGCCGCCCGCTCCCACCTGCGCGTCCAGACCCGCATCGGCCAGCAGCTCCCCCAGGCCCGCGCGCCGCAGCGCGGCCTCCATCTCCGCGTCCGCCGGAGCGTCGTCGCGGTCACGGGCGATGAGCAGGTTCCCGCGCAGGGTGGAGTCGAAGACGTGGGCCTCCTGCGGGCACCACGCCAGCCGTCCCGCCAGATCCTGCGGGCCCAGCGGCGCGGCATCCGCCCCGTTGACGCGCACCCGCCCGCTCACCGGGTCGAGGAACCGCATGAGCGCGCTCACGAGCGTCGTCTTGCCGGAGCCCGAGGCCCCGGTGACCGCGGTCCGGCCCGGCACCGGGAAGTCCGCGGTGAGTGCCAACACCGCCGGCTCCGCCGCTCCCGGCCAGCGGAGGGTGAGCGCCTCGACGGAGAGCGCGCGGATCTCGGCCGGGGCCTCTGCGGCGGGGCGGGACGGCCCCGCGGCGTCGACGGACTCGGGAGCGGCGAGGTCGTCCTCGTGCATGCCTGCGAGCACCGTCCGCAGCGCCGGCCACTGCTGGACGGCGCTGAGCGCGTCCAGCAGGGCGTCGATGAGGCCGAGCGGGAGCAGCACCGCCACGGCGAGCAGCTCGCCGCTCAGAGCCCCGCTTCCCGTGGACGGGGCGAGCGCGGCCACGGAGAGGACCGCGGCGGCGATCATCACGGCGGTGACGACGGCCTCGCCCGCACCGCGGGCACGGAGGGCACCGCGCTCGGCGCGGGCCGCCGCCTCGTCCGCCTCCGCGAGCTCCTGCGCGGGCGCGCGCCAGGCCCCGTCCGGCAGAAGGTCCTCGCGTGCGCCCAGCAGCGCGGAGAGCCGGGCGAGCACCGTGCTGCGCGCACCGACGCGCACGGAGCTAGCCCGCCTGTCGGACAGCAGCGTCACGCCCGCACCCGCCACCAGGGCCGTGAGCACCGCTGACAGCGTGATCGAGCCGGCGGCGGGATGGAGGGAGAAGAGCACCGCGACGGCTGCCGTGCTCACCACGACCGCGACGAGAGGCGGCAGGACGACGCGCGGCACGAGGTCGCGCACGTCGTCGACGTCCGCGATGAGCGAGCGGAGGGCACCCTCGCCGCGGGACACCCGGCGGTCCGCCACTCCCCTGCGGGCCAGTCCCTGCCAGAGCCGCACACGCAGGCGGGTGAGGGCGCTCAGCACGGCGTCGTGCAGGCACAGGCGCTGGGCGTAGGCGAGGACGGCGCGGGAGAGCCCGAAGAACCGCACGCCCACGATCGCCACGAGCAGGTACATGATGGGAGGCTGCGAGGCCGCCCGCACGATCAGCCACGCGGAGACGCCGGTGAGCGCGGCCCCCGCCGCCACGGAGGCCGCCCCGAGCAGCACGGCGAGGAGGAACCGCGGGGAGAGGGGGTCCACCGCCTGCACCAGGCGGCGCAGCACCGTGCGGAGGGGAACCGGGGGCGCGCTCTCGCCCTCCCGCTCCGCCTCCGCCTGCGGGGACGGAGCGGCGTCTGCGGCCGGGGCGGCATCATCGGCCACACCCTCAGCCGCGCTCTCGGTCACCGCCGCTACGTCTCCGCCCGCAGCAGGGCGCTCCGCCCCGAGCACGCCGTCCTCCAGGTGCACCCGGTCCTCGGCCAGCGCCGTGAGACCGGCGTCATGCGTGGCGACGACGACGGCGACCTCGCGAGCCAGCGCACCGATCTCCGCCCGGACCCGCGTGGCACGCGCGGCGTCGAGATGGGCCGTGGGCTCGTCGAGGAGGACCAGGCGCGCCCCGGCCATGACGGCGGCGCGCGCACGGGCGAGGGCCAGCCGACGCTGCTCGCCGGGGCTCAGGGCCTCGCAGGCCCGTGTCCCCTGCCCGCCGTGCAGGTCCTCGAGGCAGGCGAAGCGCAGGCACTCCTCCACCGCGTCCCGGCGCAGACGCGGGTCCTCGCGCAGACGGGCGGGCAGGTGCATCGCCACCTCCGCCTCCACCGTCTCCGCCGCGAAGGCCGGGCGCTGCGGGGCGAAGGCCACGGGGCGCACCGCCTCGACCTCGCCGCTCACCCGGGTCCCGTCCTCGGCGCGCACCAGACCGGCGAGGAGGCCGAGCACCGTGGACTTGCCGGAGCCCGAGGCTCCCGTCACCGCCAGCAGGCCGGTCGCGCCCCAGCTGAGGGAGGTCCCGCGCAGCGTCGGCGCACCGCGGCCGGGGTGGGCGACGGTGACGTCTCCGAGCCGCAGGGTCAGCCCCTCCGGCGGCGCGGCCGGTCCCGGCGCGGTCGGGGCGTCGAGGAGCGTGCGGACGCGGTCGTATGCGGCGAGCCCGTTCTCCGTGGAGTGGAAGGCCGCGCCCAGGCGGCGGAGGGGAAGGTAGCACTCGGGCGCGAGGATGAGCGCGAGGAGTCCCGCCTCCAGGTCCAGGGACCCGTGCACCAGGCGCACTCCCACGAACACCGCGACGAGGGCGACGGAGAGCGTGGCGATGAGTTCGAGGGCGAGCGCGGAGAGGAAGGCCGTGCGCAGGGTCGTCATGGTGGTGTCCCGGTAGCGCTGCGACACCTCCCGCAGGGCCCGCGTCTGTGCGGGCAGCCGGCCCAGCCCCACGAGCACCGGCACGCCGCGCGCCAGTTCGACGAGGTGTCCGGAGAAGCGGTCGAGCGCGGCGGTGGCGGCACCGATCCGCTCCGCGGTGTGCTGGCCGATGAGGATCATGAACACGGGCACGAGCGGGATCGTGAGGACGATGACGAGTGCGCTCACCCAGTCGGCGGCCAGTATCCGCGCTCCCACGAGCAGCGGCACCACCGCGCTGGCCGTGAGGGCGGGCACGACCGCCGTGAAGTAGTCGTCGATCTCGTCGAGGGAGCGCGTGGCGGTGAGGGCGAGCGCGCCCTGCGTGCCCGGCAGATCGCGGCCCGAGCCGGCGAACGCGCGCATGACGAACAGGCTGCGCAGCCGGGTCTTCGCGCCCACCGAGCTCCGCGCGCCGGCCCACTGGCCCGCCCACGCCGCCAGGGCCTGGCAGAGCGCTCCGGCCAGACCTGTGAGCACGGCGCTGCGCACCTCCGCCCCCTGCATCGCCGCGACGATCCCGCGGGCCACGCCGTCGGCCACGAGCACCAGGCCCGCGGCGCGCAGGGCGGCGACCGCGCAGGATGCCCACAGGCCCCACCGGCCGGCAGCGGTGGCCAGGGCCGGGCGCAGCGGACTCCGCTGCGCCCGGGTGGGCTCCTGCTCAGGAGCAGTGCGCATCAGGAGACGCGACCGCGGATCGCGACCGGCACCTCGTGCGCGGGCGGGATGTGCTCGACCGTGAGCCTCCGCGCCCAGACGGTGTAGCTCCAGATCTGGTACGCAAGCACCACGGGCACGGCCACTGCGGCGACCCAGAACATCACCCCAAGGGTGTAGCCCGAGGACGAGGCCGTGTGGATCGTGAGATCGTGCGCCGGATCGAGGGTCGAGGGCAGCACCACGGGGAAGACCGCGGCGAAGATCGCGCTCACACCGGCGGCGAGGAAGAGGCCCTGTGCCACGAAGGCAGGCTTCTCCGCCCCACGGCGCAGCTGCACCCACGAGACGACGGCGGCGAGGACGGCGGCCGCGGTGCACACCCAGCTGAGCGCGTCACCGCGCTCGGCCTGCACCAGCAGCACCCAGGCGACCAGGGGCAGGAGCAGGAGCGGACCGGCGACCACGGCGGTGCGGCGGGCACGGGCACGCACCGGCCCGTCCGTCTTGAGGGTGAGGTAGAGCAGACCGTGGAGGAGCGAGAAGCCCACGACCGCCAGACCGCCCACCACCGCGGGGACCGTGAGCCAGGCGAAGGCCCCGCCCACGTTGTCGCCGTTGGCGTTGAGCGGCAGGCCCGTGGTCGTGAGCGCCAGCATCGCCCCCACGCAGAACGCGGCCACGAGCGAACCGAGGGACAGCGCCCAGGTCCAGCCGTCGACCCAGCGCTGGGAGTGCCCGCCCTTGCCGCGGTACTCGATCGCCACGGCGCGGAAGATCAGCCCCAGCAGCGCCAGCGTGAGCGGCAGGTAGAGCGCGGAGAAGAGGCTCGCGTACCAGAGAGGGAACGCCGCGAAGGTCGCGCCGCCCGCGGTGAGCAGCCACACCTCGTTGCCGTCCCACACGGGGCCGATCGTGTTGAGCAGGAGCCTGCGCTCCTTCTCGTTCCTGGCGAACCCCTTCATGAGCATGCCCACGCCCAGGTCGAAGCCCTCGAGGAAGAGGTAGCCGAGCCAGAGGACGGCGATGAGGACGAACCAGATCACCGGAAGCGCTTCAGTCATGTCAGTGCCTTTCCACTCTCACTCGTCGCAGTCAGTACGCGAACGCCAGGACGTCCGAGTCCTCGTCGTCCGCGCCGCCGGAGAGGCGGGCCCGGGAATCGGTGCGCCGGCTGCCCAGCTCCGGCATCGCGGACACCACTCCCCCGCGGGCGTAGCGGATGATGAGCCTGAGCTCGAACACCATGAGGACGCCGTAGACCAGGGTGAGGCTGATGAGCGAGAACAGCAGCTCGCCAGGGCTCACCGAGGGCGAGACGGCCGCGGCGGTGTAGAGGAACACCCCGTCGATGCCGCTGGCGTCCGGATTGGGGGCGACCACGAAGGGCTGCCTGCCCATCTCCGTGAAGATCCAGCCCGCGGAGTTCGCGATGAAGGGCGCCGCGATCCCCCAGAGGGCCAGCCGGGAGAGGAAGGCCGACCGCGGCACCGTCCCCTTCCGGGTGACCACGAGCGCGAAGGCCGCGGCCGCCGCCGCGAGCGCGCCGAACCCGATCATGAGCCGGAAGCCCCAGTACGTGACGAACATGGACGGCTGGTAGTCGATCTCCGCGCCGGAGCGGTCGCCGTACATCTCACCTTCCGGCAGATGCGTGCCGTACTTCTCCTGGTACTCGGGGATGAGGGAGTTCACACCCGGGACCTCGGTGGAGAAGTCGCCCTTCGCGAGGAACGAGAGGACGCCCGGGACCTCGATGACGGGGGTGACGTCCGCGCAGTCGTTCGAGTCGAGATTGCCCACCGTGAGGACGGAGAACTCGGTGCCGTCGTGGCAGGCCGCCTCGGCCGAGGCCATCTTCATGGGCTGCTGCTCGTACATGAGCTTGGCCTGGATGTCGCCGGTGACCGCCACCGCGGCGAAGGCGAACACCGCGAACCAGGCGCCCAGCCGCAGCGACCGGAACCACACGGTGTGGTCCGCCTCGTCACGGCCCGGCACATCCGGCGCGGTGCCGACGATCACCCGGCCGTTCTCGTCGACCGTGTCGATGCCGTCCTTCCGCCGCCGCCACAGGTGGTGCCAGGCGATCCCGAGGAGGAACGCCGCCCCCACGGACACCGCGCCTGCGAGGGTGTGCCCGTAGGCGGCCAGCGCCGTGTTGTTGGTGAGAACGGCCCACACGTCCGTCATCACCGGCCGGCCGTCGACGAGCTCCACACCCACCGGATGCTGCATCCAGGAGTTGGCGACGATGATGAAGTACGCGGAGAACCAGGAGCCCACGACGGCGGCCCACAGCACGCCCAGATGGAGCCTGGGCCGCAGCCGGTCCCAGCCGAAGATCCACAGGCCGAGGAAGGTCGACTCGAGGAAGAAGGCGAGCAGGGCCTCCATCGCCAGCGGCGCGCCGAACACGTCGCCCACGAAGCGGGAGTACTCGCTCCAGGCCATGCCGAACTGGAACTCCTGGACGATGCCGGTGGCGACGCCCATGATGAAGTTGATGAGGTAGAGCTTGCCCCAGAACTTGGTGGCCCGCAGCCATGCCTCGTTCCCGGTGCGCATCCACAGCGTCTGCATGACCGCGACGAGCAGCCCGAGCCCCAGTGTGAGCGGGACCATCCAGAAGTGGTAGACGGTGGTGATGCCGAACTGCCAGCGGGCTATCAGCACAGGGTCGAACTCCACATCGACCTCCTAGCTCTTCAGCGCGGCGCGCGCCGCGGCGGATGGGTTTCTACGCTCCGTAGAATACGCCTCGCGAAGGAAAGTCCGACCCCCTCCGCGCTTTCGATACGGAGCCGTCTCAGCAGGCGGACGCACAGCCGTCCGCGGTTCCGCCCGCGTCTCACTACGACTGGTAGAATCCGCAGGAGATCGATTCGCCACCCTCAAGAGGAGAACGTGTTGGAGAGTTTGGGAGAGCTGGAGCGGGACGTCATGGACGCCCTCTGGTCGGCCGCTGACGGCGGCCTCTCCGCAGCCGGCCTCAGGGACGTGCTCGCCGATCGCGGGCTCGCGCTGACCACCGTGCACACCGTGCTCACCCGCCTGGAGAAGAAGGGCTTCGTCAACCGCGACCGCGGCACGCGCCCGCACCTCTACTCCGCGGCGTCGAGCAAGGAGGAGCACGTCACGGACCTCCTCTCCGAGGTCCTCGACCAGGCCGGCGACCGCCGCGCCGTGCTCGCGCGGTTCCTGGGCACGGTCTCGCTCTCGGACAGCGCGTTCCTCCGCGGGGTCCTCGACAGCCGCCTCCGCGGCACCCGCTGAGAGCCTCGGGCACGGCAGGCACTGAGCCGCCGTGCCTGCGCTCCCCATGGCTGCGGAGATCCCATGACAGCGATCGGAATCGCAATGGCGGCGCTCGCCGTGCTGCTGGCGTGGCCCGCGCCCACCGCGCTCGCCCGTCGCCAGAGCGGCCGCGCGGACGTGGATCCGGTCGCCTCCATCCTCCTCTGGCAGGCGATCGGGCTCGCCGGCGGCCTCTCCCTCATCTCGTCCTGCCTGGCCTTCGCCCTCGCCCCGCTCGTGGGTGACGCGGAGACTGGACCGGACGCACTCGACTGGTGGCGCTGGCCCCTGCTCGCCGTGGGGGTGATCCTCCTCTGCGCGCTGCTCCTCTCCCTTCTCCGGGAGGCGCGCGCCGCCGTGCGCGCGCGGGTGCGCCACCGCGACATGCTCGCTCTGGTCTCGGAGTCGAGCCCCGGGGAACCCGGCATGCGCATCATCGACACGGACCACGCCGTCGCCTACTGCCTCGCCGGGCGCGGGGGCACCACCGTCGTGTCCACCGGCCTCATCCAGCTCCTCGACGCGGACGAGCGGGCAGCGGTGATCGCCCATGAGCGCGAGCACCTGCGCGTGCGGCACGACCTCCTCGCGCTGCCCTTCGCCTCGTGGAACCGCATGCTGCCGTTCCTGCCCGTCACCCGGACCGCACTGGAGTCCGTGAGCTCGCTCATCGAGATCATGGCCGACGACGCCGCACGGGCCGAGGTCTCCGCCGACGCCCTGCGCACCGCGCTGGCCAAGACCGCGGACAGTGCCGACGCCCCCGCCGGCCGCGCGCCGATGACCGGGCACGACCCACGTCTCACCGCGGTGCGGGAGCAGCGCCTGCGCCTGGACGCCTCCGCACTCCCGGACCCCCGGAGGCTGCGGGTGAAGGCCGCCGTGATCGCCTCCTCCATGCTGCTCGTGCCGCCGGCCGTGCTGGTGGGCACCGTCGTCTACAGCTGAGCCCGGTCCTCCCGGCGCGCTGTCCCGGTGCTCAGGCGTCGATGCGCTCCACGTCGAGTTCGGCGGCCCCGTTGATGAGGAACTCCTTGCGCGGGGCCACCTCGGATCCCATGAGCAGGGCGAAGGTCTGCTCGGCGCGCTCCGCGTCCGCCATCGTCACCCGGCGCAGGGTCCGCATCCCGGGGTCCATCGTCGTCTCCGCGAGCTGGTCCGCGTCCATCTCCCCCAGTCCCTTGTAGCGCTGCGGCTCCCTGTACGTCTTCTTCTGCTTCGTCAGCTTCTTCAGCAGTGCGGTGAGCTCCGCCTCGGTGTAGGTGTAGGTGACGTCGTTGGGCTTGCCGCGGTTGACCACCTCCACGCGGTGCAGCGGCGGCACGGCGGCGAACACCCTGCCGGCCTCCACGAGCGGGCGCATGTAGCGGAAGAAGAGGGTGAGGAGCAGCGTGCGGATGTGCGCGCCGTCCACGTCCGCGTCCGTCATGATGATGACCTTGCCGTAGCGCACGGACTCGAGGTCGAAGCTGCGCCCCGAGCCCGCGCCGATCACCTGTGTGAGAGCCGCGCACTCCGCGTTCGCGAGCATGTCCGCCACCGAGGCCTTCTGGACGTTGAGGATCTTGCCCCGGATGGGCAGGAGCGCCTGGTACTCGGAGTCCCGCGCCGCCTTGGCGGTGCCCATCGCGGAGTCCCCCTCGACGATGAACAGCTCCGTGGACTCCGGTTCGCTCACGCGGCAGTCGTAGAGCTTGGCGGGCAGGGAGGAGGATTCCAGCGCGGTCTTGCGCCGCTGGTTCTCGCGATGCGTCCGGGCGCTGATCCGCGCCTTCATCTCGGAGACGACCTTCTCCAGCAGCTGCGCCGCCTGGCCCTTGACCGGACGCTGGGTCGACTCCAGGAGCGCGGTGAGCTCGCGGTCGACGGTCTTCGCCACGATCTGCCGCACCGCCGCGGTCCCCAGCACCTCCTTCGTCTGGCCCTCGAACTGCGGCTCGGCGAGACGCACCGTCACCACCGCCGTGAGGCCGGAGAGCACATCGTCCTTCTCGACCTTGTCCTTGCCCGCCTTGAGCTTGCGCGCGTTCGCCTCCACCGCCTTGCGGAGGGTGCGCAGCAGCGACTGCTCGAACCCGGTGACGTGGGTGCCGCCCTTGGGCGTGGCGATGATGTTGACGAAGCTGCGGACCTTCGTCTCGTAGCCGGTCCCCCAGCGCAGGGCGATGTCCACGCCCACCCTGCGCTCGACGTCCTCGGACACCATGCGGCCGTCCGCACCCAGCACCGGCACCGTCTCCGTGAAGGTGCCCTCGCCCGCCAGCCGCCACACGTCCGTGATCTGCGGGTCGACGGCCAGGTGGTCGACGAACTCGGAGATGCCGCCGGCGTAGCGGAACTCCTCGGTCCGCTCCGGGATCGGCTCACCGGCCTCGTCGCGCGCCACGCCCCTGCGATCACGGATCGTGAGCCCGAGGCCGGGGACGAGGAACGCGGTCTGCCGCGCACGGTCCACGAGGTCCGTGTAGGAGAACTGCGCCTCCGGGAGGAAGATCTGCTCATCCGCCCAGTACTGGACCCGGGTGCCGGTGAGGCCCCGCTTGGCCTTGCCGACCACCTCGGGGGCGGTGGGTTCGGTGAAGGGGGTGAACGGGCTGTGCGGGCCCGTGCCCGCACTGTCGTCGAAGCGTCCCGGCTCGCCGCGCCGGAAGGACATGCGGTGCACCTTGCCCCCGCGGGTCACCTCCACGTCCAGGCGTGCGGAGAGGGCGTTGACGACGGAGGCGCCCACGCCGTGGAGTCCGCCCGAGGCCGCATAGGAGCCGCCGCCGAACTTGCCGCCGGCGTGGAGCTTCGTCATGACGACCTCCACACCGGACAGGCCCGTCTTGGGCTCCACGTCGACGGGGATGCCGCGGCCGGAGTCCGTGACGGCCACGGAGCCGTCGGCCTCCAGCACGATCTCGATGGAGTCGCCGTAGCCGCCCAGCGCCTCGTCGACGGAGTTGTCGATGATCTCCCACAGACAGTGCATGAGGCCGCGGGAGTCCGTGGAGCCGATGTACATGCCGGGACGCTTGCGGACCGCCTCGAGCCCCGAGAGCACGGAGAGGTGCCTGGCGTCGTAGCTCTCATCGTTCTTTCCTGCCACGGATGCTCCTTCTCGACGGTGATCCGACGCGTCATTCTATTCCTCCTCCGTCCATCCACCGGTCTCCCACGCCGTGAGCACGGCCATCCGGCGCCTTCGCCTAAGCTGGCACTGTGACTCCGCACTCCCCCGCCTCCGGACCGCGCACGCGCACACCCGCGCGCAGATGCCGAACTGCACTGGGCGCCGCGGCCGCGGCCCTGGCCTTCGGGCTGGCGGGATGCGGGACCTCCGGCGGCGAGGACTCCTCCGCCGCACCTGCTCCCACGGCGGAAGCGGCCGGGACCTCGCCCGGCACGGAAGGGACGGCTCCCGGTCCGGCGGACGCCTCGCCGAGCACCGCCGCGGAGGAGTTCTCCGGGCTCATCGTCGCCGTCGATCCCGGGCACAACGGCGGGAACGCCGAGGACGCCGCGACCATCGGCGCACAGGTGCCGGACGGGCGCGGCGGGACGAAGGCCTGCAACACGGTGGGCACCTCGACGGACGACGGCTACGCCGAGCACCGCTTCACCTGGGAGCTCGCCACGGTGCTCACGGAGCGGCTGGAGGACGCCGGGGCGGAGGTCGTGCTGAGCCGGGACTCCGACGACGGGGTGGGCCCCTGCGTGGACGAGCGCGGCGCGTTCGCGGCAGAGGAGGAGGCCGACGTGCTCGTGAGCCTCCACGCCAACGGTTCGGAGGATCGCAGCGCGTCCGGCTTCCACGTCATCGCCGCCGCGGACGGTGCCGCGGCGGACGACGAGGCCGTCGCGGCCTCCCAGGACCTCGCCGGCTCGCTCGTCACGGAGCTGGAGCAGCAGGGGCTGGACCGGAACCCCGCCTACGGCCGCGTGGTGGAGCGGTCCGACCTCGCCACCCTCAACCACGCCGCAGTGCCGGCGGTGATGCTGGAGGCCGGTGAGATGCGCAATGCGGACGACGCGGAGCTGCTGGCCTCGTCCGAGGGACAGGACCGGATCGCCGAGGCGATCGTGCGGACCGTGAGCCGGCTCGGCTGAGGCACGAGACGTCCCGGCCGGGGCACGGCCGTTCCCCGCTCGCGTGCCGGAGCGGTGCTCACGTAGGCTCGGAGCCCTCATCCCCCAGTCGTCCGAGAGGTGCCCCATGTCCGCTCAGTTCTCCGTCCCCCAGGCAGGCGCACCCTGCTGGTTCGACCTCACCACCCCGGACCTGGAGGCCTCCTCCGCCTTCTACTCCGCGCTGCTGGGCTGGGAGTTCTCCGGGACCGGTCCGATGGGCATGGGCAGCGCCGCCGTGCGCGACGGCGCCCGGGTGGCGGGCCTGAGCCCGCAGCCGGAGGGGCAGAGCGCCCCGGCCTTCTGGACGCTCTACTTCCGCATCGGGGACTTCGAGGACTTCATGGAGGGCCTCGAGTCCGCCGGCGGCCGCCCGCTCATGGCGATCCCGGAGTTCGACGAGGACGCGAGCGTGGCACTCGCCGTCGATCCCGCCGGCACCGCCTTCGGCGTCCTGGAGTACGCGGACGCACGCGGGATGGGGGCCTACGGCGTCCCCGGGGCGGTGGGCTGGGCCGAGCTCTTCACCAAGGACGCGGCCGCCGTGGACTTCTACCGGACGGTCTTCGGCTGGCGGGTGAGCGCCCTGTCGCAGACCGAGGAACAGGACTACCGCGCCTTCGGTCTGGGCGCCGCCGGTGGAGAGGACTCCCCGCTCCCCGCCGAGGCGCGGCTGGGCGGCATCCTCGACGCCTCGGCGCTGGAAGTGCCTGCCCACTGGGAGGCCCACTTCGTCGTCCAGGACGTCGACGCGGCCGCCGAGCGCGTCGTGGAGCTGGGAGGCGATGTGCTCGCCGCCCCGCACGACTCCCTCCACGGCCGCGTGGGGCGGTTCGTCGATCCGCAGCACGCCGCCTTCACCCTCGTGACCCTCTGAGCCCAGCGCATGGCCTGGGCGCTCAGCTCAGCCGGCCCTGTCCAGAACCCGCAGCGCGAGGTCGCACCTGTCAGTGACGATTCCGTCCGCGCCGGCGCGGACGAGCGCGCGCATGCGCTCGGGCTCGTTCACCGTCCACACGTGGACGTCGACGCCCGCCCGGTGCGCAGCTGAGACGACGGCGGGGGTGAAGACGCGCAGCCGGCCCGCCCGCTCAGGGATCTGCAGTGCGTCGAGGCCGCGCAGCGCACGGCTAAGACCACGCTGCGAGCCCGCGGTCGCCGCGAGGAGGAGCGCCGCCGTCCGCGCCTCCCCGGGAGAGGTGGCGGGCCGCCGGCCGCCGGCGACGGAGGACGCGGCCCGGAGGGCGATGCGCCGGCGCCGCTCGGAGAAGCTCGTGAGCAGGCAGCGGCGCCAGTGCGGCCCCACGAGCGCCCCGGCGGGTGCGGCAGCGGCATCGGCCTTGACGTCGATGTTGAAGCGCAGCCGCGGGAACTCCTCCAGCGCCCGGCCGAGCGTCAGCAGACCGCCGCGCGGGGCCATGAGGGCCGCCAGCTCCTCGTACGTGACCTCCGCGAGCTTCCGCGGATCCCCCGTGAGGCGCTCGAGGCTGTCGTCGTGGAAGAGCACGACGGTGCCGTCGAGGGTGAGGTGGCAGTCCGACTCCACCCAGAGGGCACCGGCGTGCTCCGCAGCGGCCACGGCAGCGGCGGAGTTCTCCACCACGCCGTCCGCGGCCATGTCCGCGGTGACGAGCCCGCGGTGCGCGAGCACCTGCGGGCCGTCACCGTGCAGATAGGGATGGGGCATGGGATCCTCCACGGGTGCGGGCGGAGAGGCTCCGGAGCTGCTCACGAACCCGACCGCCTGCGCATCTCCAAGAGGCCTGAATGCGCCGGCCCGCCGGTGCGGTGCATCCGGCGGGTCGGACTCCGGCTTCCGGTCGTCAGTCCAGGTAGTCGCGCAGCACCTGCGAGCGGGACGGGTGACGCAGCTTCGCCATCGTCTTCGACTCGATCTGGCGGATGCGCTCACGGGTGACGCCGTAGACCTTGCCGATCTCGTCCAGGGTCTTGGGCTGGCCGTCGTTGAGGCCGAACCGCATCGACACCACCCCGGCCTCACGTTCGGACAGGGTGTCCAGCACGGAGTGCAGCTGCTCCTGCAGCAGCGTGAAGCTCACGGAGTCCGCGGGGACCACGGCCTCGGAGTCCTCGATGAGGTCACCGAACTCGGAGTCTCCGTCCTCGCCCAGCGGGGTGTGCAGCGAGATGGGCTCGCGGCCGTACTTCTGCACCTCCACGACGCGCTCCGGCGTCATGTCGAGCTCCTTGGCCAGCTCCTCCGGCGAGGGCTCGCGGCCCAGATCCTGCAGCATCTGCCGCTGGACGCGCGCGAGCTTGTTGATGACCTCCACCATGTGGACCGGGATGCGGATGGTCCGGGCCTGATCGGCCATGGCCCGCGTGATGGCCTGACGGATCCACCACGTGGCATAGGTGGAGAACTTGAAGCCCTTGGTGTAGTCGAACTTCTCGACGGCGCGGATGAGGCCCAGGTTGCCCTCCTGGATGAGGTCGAGGAACAGCATGCCGCGGCCGGTGTAGCGCTTCGCGAGGGAGACGACCAGACGGAGGTTGGCCTCGAGCAGGTGGTTCTTGGCGATCCTGCCGTCGTGGACGATCCACTGGTACTCGCGGACCAGCTTGGGGTCCGTCGTCTCACCCTGGCTGAGCAGGTAGTCCGCGTACATGCCGGCCTCGATCCGCTTCGCGAGGTCGACCTCCTCCGCGGCGTTGAGCAGTGCGACCTTGCCGATCTGCTTGAGGTAGTCCTTGACGGGATCCGCCGTGGCACCGGCGGAGACGACCTGCTGTGCCGGCTGGTCGTCGTCGTCGGTGGCGGAGACGACGAAGCCGCCCGCCTCCTTGACGATCTCGTCCTTCTGCTCCTCCTCCGCGTTCTTGGTCTCCGTCTGCTCGTCCGGGTCGACGTCCTGCGCCTGCGCCTCGTCCAGGGTCGTCGCGGTCAGCCCCAGGGTCTCCTCCTCGCCGGGACCCTGCGCCGCGGTCGTCTTCTTCTTGGCGGCGGGCTTCTTCGCCGCGGCGGCCTTGGGCGCCGTCTTCTTGGCGGCGGTCTTCTTCGCAGTGCTCGCCTTCTTCGCCGGGGCCGAAGCGGTCGCCTTCTTCGCCGTCGACTTCCGGGCGGCGGTCGTCGCGGACGACTTCGTCGTCGCAGCAGCGGTCTCCGTCTGCGTCTGCGCGCTCGAGGCGGCAGTGCTCGACTTTTCCGTATCCTTTGTGGGCACGTGAGGACCTTTCGGCTGAGGGCTTAGGGTACGACCAGGCCCGAGGGCACCAGTAAGACCCATGTCAAACTGCACGGCGGGCACACCACCGGCATCATGTTCGACTGGGTCAACGCCCGATCATTGCACGCTATTCCCCCTCTTGACAAACGCACTCGGCCCAGGATGCCGCAGGCGGAGCGGGAATGCGCTCATTCCCGCTGCGCCCACACCGGCGGGAGACCGGCGCGCACTGCACGCAGAACCAGCTGGGCGAGGCGATGGTCGCCGTCCGTCTCCAGCGCGGCCAGAGCATAGTGCTCTGCGAAGCGCATGCGCACCCTCGACCACTCGAACCAGGCCAACAGGGCGCACAGTCCCGGCCGCGCCTCGGCACCGATGTACGGCAGGCAGCCGCGCAGCCAGTCCACGGCCTCCGCGAGCGCCCACAGCCGCGGCGGCCGGGGGCAGAAGCCCACGAGCTCCTGTGCCGCCCCCGGCAGCGCGCCGGCCCGTCTCGCATGGGCGAGGAACCCGTCCTCCTCCGCCTCCGCGAGCGCGGCGGCGGAGAACCCGGGGTGGTCGCCGCTCAGCAGCATCTGCACCCAGTCCCGGTCCGGAAGCCGCGGGAGGAACCGGTCCAGGGCGAGGACCGCCGCGGGCTCCGGCAGTGCGAACGGCTCGGGCCGCTCGTGCGCCTCCGCCCGCCGCTGCGCACGCTCCGTCAGCGTCCGGGCGGTGCGCAGGAGCGCTCGCGCGGCCTCCTCGTCGTCCGTCCCCGCACGCAGCCGTTCGATCTCCGCCGCGTGCGCGGGGCGTGCCTCCGGCGCACGCACGCAGTCCTCGAAGCTCTCCGCCGCCCGCGAACCCTCGGCGATCATCCCCACGACCGCGGGAGTCTCCCGGGCCCGGGCCAGCGGCGTCCCGCCGTGCTCGCCCACCCGCCCGCACATCTCCTCCCCCGCCCAGAGCGGCTGCACCACGTCGAATCCCCGCGCCGCGAGGCCGTCGCAGACGAAGCTGAGCCCGTCGAGGAGGGCACGCGCGGCGGCGGTGTCCGCCGTGAGCGCGTCGAGCCCGGTGTGGTGGACCGCCACCGGCGCGCTGAAGAGGACCGGGAAGACGGTGTCCGCGCCGTCGGCGAGGTCCAGCGGTCGCAGCATGGTCTCGAGCGCGGCCTCGTCCAGACGCGCGGCGCGCTCGTGGTCGAAGTCCATGCGCAGGCTCGCACCCAGCGCACCGCTGCCTAAGGCGGTGCTCTGCGCCGTGACGAGGACGAGGGAGTCCTGCGGGAGATAGCCGATGAGGTGGGGGACGAGTCCGATGAGACCGGGACCGTGGGTGAGTGTGTATGTGTGCATGGGGCCACCCCACTCCGCTCCGCACGGGGGCACCAGCCCCTCCCGCGCGCTGTGGACGGGAGAGCACCCGTCCACAGGAATCGGTGCGTACGGAGGGACACGGTCTCCGCCCTCCTGTGACCTCCGGCGGCACCCGCCGGCTGCCGCCGGGTCACGGGCGTCCCGCCGCCCCCGCGGTCCGGGCGCGCGGACTACCCTGATCCGATGGCGCAGAAACGCACCCGCACCCCCGGCACTCCGTCAACAGGACCGTTCCCCATCGACACCGGCACGGCCTCCTTCGATCCCGTCCCCGGAGCCCCCGGCTCCTTCGTCCTCACCGTCAACGGTGTCCCCTCCTCTCCCTACTCCGCCGCGGACCCGCGCCGGCTCGACTTCGAGTACATGCGGTGGGCCGTCGCCGGGATCGACACAGCCCTCCCGGGCTCCACGCTGCGGGCCCTGCACGTGGGCGGGGCCGCCTGCGCCCTGCCGCGCAGGATCGCCGCGGACAGGCCGGGCTCCCGGCAGACCGTCGTGGAGATCGACGCCGCGCTGGTCACCTGGGTGCGCGCGCACCTCGAGCTGCCCCGCTCCCCCGCCGTGGCGGTCCGCGCCGCGGACGGTGCGGCGGAGATCGCCGCGTTCCGGGACGACTCCCTCGATCTCCTCGTCCGGGACGCGTTCGCCGGAGACGCGACTCCCGCGGCGCTGCAGAGCCCGGAGTGGTTCTCCTCCGTCGCACGGGTGCTCAGGGCCGAGGGCCTGTACGCGTCCAACGTGGCCGACCGGGCCGGCCGCAGCGCGCTGCGGGAGGAGCTGCGCGCGCTAACCGGGCACTTCGCGCACGTGTGCGCCCTGAGCGGCGGCCGGCTCGCGGGGCGGCCCGGTGGGAACGTGATGGTCTTCGCCTCACACCGTCCGCTCGACCCCCGGGAGCTCACGCGACGCGCGCGGGCGGAGGGCTGCGCGGTCCCCGTGGCGCACAGCCGGACAGAGCTGCTCTCCGCCTGCGGTCTCCCGCTTTGACGGACACGGCATAATGGAATGCCCCCGTGAGAGACGAAAGGCCCCATGAGCGAGACACGCGAACGCGCACACGAACAGGCGCAGATCGACATCCTCTACCGACGGCTCGACGAGCTGCGCGCGGAGACCGCACAGTCCCTGTCGACCGTCCGCCGGTCCAATGTGGGAGGCCATCACCAGAACCGCTCCGAGCGCGACGCCTTCGCCACGCTCTACGAGGACGCCCTCATCCGCTACCAGTCCGCGGAGGAGGGGCTGTGCTTCGGCAGGATCGACCAGACGGACGGCATCACCACGTACATCGGCCGGATCGGGCTCTCCGCGGCTGACCGCTCACAGCTCCTCATGGACTGGCGCGCCCCCGCGTCCGAACCCTTCTACCGCGCGACGGCGGCCTCCCCCGGCGGGCTGACCCGGCGGCGGCACATCGCCACCCGGGGCCGCACCGTCACCGGCGTGGAGGACGACGTCCTCGACCTCAGCGGCCTGAGCGAGGACGAGCAGGCAGGCCTGCAGGGGGAAGGCGCGCTCATGGCCGCGCTGGGCGCCAGGCGCACGGGTCGGATGGGGGACATCGTCGCGACCATCCAGGGCGAGCAGGACCAGATCATCCGGCAGGACATCGCGGGCACGCTCGTGGTCCAGGGCGGGCCCGGCACGGGCAAGACCGCGGTCGCCCTCCACCGCGCCGCGTATCTCCTCTACCGTCACCGCGACCGGATCGCCAAGTCCGGCGTGCTCCTCGTGGGCCCCTCCCCCGTGTTCCTGCGGTACATCGAGAGGGTGCTGCCCTCGCTGGGCGAGACCGGCGCGGTCCTCCTCACACCCGGCCAGCTCATGCCGGGGGTCGAGACCTCGCTGCGTGACTCCGCCGGCACTGCGGCGGTGAAGGGGGACCTGCGGATGGTCGAGGTGCTGCGGCGCATGGTCCGCTCCTATCAGCGTGTGCCGCACGAGGACCAGCGGCTGCAGGTGGGGCCCTACACCATCCCGCTCCGGGCTGCGGACGTCCGCAGCGCCAGGGACCGCGCGCGGCGTGCGGACCGCACCCACAACGAGGCGCGCACCGTCTTCGCCACCACGCTGCTGCGCACCCTGGCCGACGACCTCGCGCGCGCACACGGCGCGGACTCCGCCGGGGAGCGCCTGCCCGAGCTCCAGGACGACCTCCGGCACGCGCGTGAGGTGCGCGTGGCGGTCAACCTCTGCTGGCTCCCGCTCACCCCGCGCGGCGTCCTCGACGCGATGCTCTCCAAGCCCCACCGCCTCGCCCAGGCCGCCCGCGGGATCCTCACCGAGGCCGAGGTCGAGGCCCTGCTGCGGACGCCCGGCGCACCGCTCACGGTCGAGGACGTGCCGCTCCTGGACGAGATCGCCGAACTGGTGGGCGAGAGCGAAGAGACACCTGCCCGGACGGAGGACCCGGAGGTCGAGTACGCCCGTGACGTCACGCAGATGATGGGCACCGCGGACATGGTGAGCGCCGAGCAGCTCGCCGCGCGCTACTCGGAGGCGGGCGCGGCGATGACGGTGAACGAGCGCGCCGCCGAGGACCGCGAGTGGACCTTCGGACACCTCGTGGTGGACGAGGCGCAGGAGCTCAGCCCCATGCAGCTGCGCCAGCTCTTCCGGAGGGTGCCCAGCAAGTCGGCCACACTGGTGGGCGATCTCGCGCAGGCCGCCGCCATGGACTCCGAACGCACGTGGGCACAGATCCTCGAACCGCACGTGGGCGACCGCTTCCGCCTCGAGCAGCTCACCGTCTCCTATCGCACGCCGGCCTCCATCATGGGGCCGGCGAATGCCCTGCTGCGTGCGCACTTCCCGCAGCTCGCCCTGCCCGAGGCCGTGCGCACGGGCGAGCACCCGCCTACGGTGCTGCGCTGCGCCGACACGACCGAGCTGTTCGCCCGGCTGCCCCGCACCGTCGCCGCGGAGGCTCGCGCCGTGGGCTCCGGGCGGCTCGGCGTGATCGTCCCGGCCGCACTCATGGAGCTCGCCGAACACGCGCTCTCCGAGGCCGGCGGCGGCGCCGGTGCGGACGAGCTGCTCGACGACCTGGGCTGGGGCCCGCAGGCCATCGACCACAGGATCGCCGTGCTCACTCCCTACGAGTCGAAGGGCCTGGAGTTCGACGGGGTCGTCGTGGTGGAGCCGGCGGCGATCGCACCCGTGGATCCGGAGACGGGCTCCGCCGAGGCCGGGGTGGGCGAGCTCTACGTCGCTCTCACCCGCGCCACCTCGCGGCTGGCGATCCTGGGCTCGCAGCCCTCGGTGCTGGACGCGCACTTCACCGAGGACGCGCGCACGGGCGCGGCCGCTGAATGAGGACCGCCGGCGGCGTCGGCTTCCCCTCCGATGCCGCCGGCGGCGGGCGTGCCTTGAGCACGCGAGTTCATCTTACACACATTCCGGAGAGAACACGCAAGCCTCTCGGGGCTACTTCCGCAGGCGCCGATAGGCGCGGCCGGACAGCGGCAGGAACACCGCCGTGAGCAGCAGCGGCCACAGCACCGCAGCGAACACGGCGTGCTCGGCGAGCCAGCCGCCAGTCACCCCGGTGGGGCTGCCGAAGAGCTCCCGCGCCGCCGTCGCGGTCGCGGAGACGGGATTCCATTCCGCGACCGCCCCGAGCCACGCGGGCATGAGCTCCGGGGCGGCGAACACGGTGGAGAGGAAGCCCACCGGCCACACGAGCACCTGGACGAGCATCTCCGCGCCCTGCCGGCGGCCGAGCGTGAGCCCCAGGAAGGTCCCCACCCACAGCAGCGCGAACCGCAGCCACAGCAGGAGCAGCACCGCGCCGCACGCGGCGGCCGGGGAACCGGTGATCCGCCAGCCCAGCAGGAGACCGCCGGCGACGAGGATCGCGAGTTCGACGGCGGAGTTCGCCATGTCCGCGCCCACCCGCCCCAGTGAGACCGCCGCATCCCGCAGCGGCATCGAGCGGAAGCGGTCCGTGATGCCCTTCCTCGCGTCCGCCGCCATCGCGGTCATGGTCGACTCGATGCCGAACATCATCGCGAGCGCCATCATCCCCGGCAGCAGGAACTGGACGTACTCCCCGCCTCCCGGCAGGCGCATGGAGCCGCCGAAGATGAAGGCGAACATGAGCAGCAGCATGATCGTGAACAGCAGTCCGAAGACGGGTGTGGCCGGCTGCCTGGCCCAGTGAGCCAGCTCGCGCTGGGTGAGGATCCAGCCTCCGCGCAGGATCCCGGTGGTCCGGGCGGGTGCGGGCCCCGTCCTCGGCGGGATCCCGATCGTGGTGTGCGGGCTCATGCGTCCTCCTTCTCCGTGAGGGCGAGGAAGACCTCGTCCAGTGTGGGCCTGCGCAGTGCGATGTCCTCGGGGACGAGGCCGGCGGCGTCGAGCCTGCGCACCGCCTCGCCGAGGTCCGCGGTGCCGTGCGGTGCCGCGAGCGCGACCCGCGCCGAGGCCGCATCCACCTCGGGGCCGGGCCGGTCCGCGCCGGCCAGGGCCGCGCCGATCGCCTCCGCGGCGGCGGCGTCGACCGCCGCGATCTCGATCCTGTCCCCGCCCCGCTGCCGTTTGAGCTGACCCGGGGTGCCCTCCGCGATGACCCGGCCGTCCTGCATGATCGAGATCCGGTGGGCCAGCCTGTCCGCCTCCTCGAGGTGCTGGGTCGTGAGCAGCACGGTCGTGCCGCGGGAGGCGATCGCGGCGACCGCCTCCCAGACGTCCGCGCGCCCGCGCGGATCGAGTCCCACCGTGGGCTCGTCCAGGAAGAGGACGTCCGGATCGAGGATCATGCCCGCCGCGATGTCGAGCCGGCGCCGCATGCCTCCCGAGTAGGAGGACACGGGCCTCCCGGCCGCCTCACGGAGCCCGAACGCCTCGAGCAGCTCCTCCGCCCGCGCCCCGGCCTCGGCTCTGCGGAGCCCGAGCAGGCGGCCGAACATCACGAGGTTCTGCCTGCCGCCCAGGATCTCGTCCACGGCGGGGTGCTGCCCGATGAGGCCGATCCGACGGCGCACCGCCGCCAGCTCCCTCCGCAGATCCGCCCCCGCGACCTCGACGGTGCCCGCTTCCGGCTCGATGAGAGTGCTCAGCACACCCACGGCCGTCGACTTCCCCGCGCCGTTGGGCCCCAGCAGTCCGTGGACGGTGCCGCTCTCCGCCTCCAGCCGGAACCCGTCCAGCGCCGTCACCGTCCCGTACCGCTTGCGCAGGCTGCTCGCGCGGATGGCGAGTTCACCTGCCCGCCCTCCGCGCCGCCCCGGCGCCTCCGTCCGTCCTCGCATGTCGCGCCCCGCCCTCCATTAACTGTTTACAGTGTACGGTCTTTTCGGTTCGAAACACCGTACACCCATCGAAGTAGACTGTCCACATGGATTCCGAAGAGATCTCAGGCACGGAGGCGGCCCCCGGCGGCGCGAAGGCCACAGACACGGTGCTGCGCCTGCTCTGGCGTGCGCGGCTGGGCGAGAAGGCCGGGCGCCGGGGGCCCCGCCGGAAGGTGAGCGTCGACCAGATCGTCGACGCGGGCATCGCCCTCGCCGATGCGGACGGCCTCGCCTCCTTCTCGATGCGCCGGGTGGCGGAGCGGGTGGGCCTCTCACCCATGTCCCTCTACTCCTACGTCCCGGACCGGTCCTCGCTCATCGGCCTCATGATCGATCAGACGGTGGGACGCACCCCGCTCCCGGAGCACACCGGCACGCTGCGGGAACGGCTCCGCGCCCTCTCCCGCCTGCTGTGGGACGAGTACCACCGGCATCCGTGGCTGCTGGACGCACAGAGCCACCGGCCGTGGATCGGCCCCCACGTCTCGGCGCGCTACGAGTGGCAGCTGTGTGCGCTGGAGGGCTGCGGGCTCGACGACCTCGCGATGGACCACACGGTCTCGCTCCTCGCCTCGCACGCCGCCGCCAGCGCGCAGGACGCGCTGCGCGCGCGGCACCTCGAGGAGTCCAGCGGGACGAGCGACCTGGAGTGGTGGAGCGCGAACGCCCCCGTGCTCGCCGAGGTCATGCCCCCGGGCGCGTTCCCGGTCTCCGGCCGCGTGGGCAGCGCCGTGGGCGAGGCCTACCAGGCCGTGACGAACACTACCGCCGTCTACGAGTTCGGTCTCGAGGTCATCCTCGACGGGATCGAGACCCGCGTCCGCCGTGGACGCGGCGGGAGCTGAGACGCCGCCGTCGCCCGCGCGGACTCAGCCGTCCGCCGCCTGCTCCTTGTCCCGGCGCAGGGAGGCGATGGCCTCCTCGAAGTCCTCGAGCGAGTCGAAGCCCTGGTAGACGCTCGCGAACCGGAGGTAGGCGACCTGGTCCAGCGAGCGCAGGGGCTCGAGGATCGCCAGGCCCACCTCATCGGCGTCGATCTCCGCAACACCGTAGCCGCGGATCCTTTCCTCGACCGTCTGCGCGAGCTTGGCGAGGTCGTCGTCGCCCACGGGCCTGCCCTGACAGGCCTTGCGCACGCCGGTGACGATCTTCTGCCGCGAGAACTCCTCGGACACGCCGGAGCGCTTGATGACGGAGAGGCTGGTCGCCTCCATGGTGGTGAAGCGGCGGCCGCAGCTGGGGCACTGACGGCGGCGCCGGATGGACGAGCCGTCCTCGGCGGTCCGGGAGTCGACGACCCGGGAGTCCGGGTTCCGGCAGAAGGGGCAGTGCATGGCGCTCAGACCTCCCCGGCCTCGAGACGGATGCGCACGGCCTCGCCGTGCGCCGGCAGGTCCTCGGCCTCGGCGAGGGCGATGATCCGCTCCCCCACCTCGCGCAGCGCGGCGGCCGAGTAGTCGATCACCTGGCTCACGCGCAGGAACGACGACACGCCCAGGCAGTCGCCGAAGGCGGCCGTGCCCAGGGTGGGGAGCACGTGGTTGGAGCCCGCCATGTAGTCCCCCAGCGCCACCGGTGAGTGCGGGCCGATGAACACGGCACCGCCGTTGACGATCCTGCCGGCGACCGCCGCGGCATCCGCGACGTGGAGCTCCACGTGCTCGCCGGCGTAGGCGTTGACGACGGCGATGCCCGCCTCCTGCGAGTCCACGAGGACGATCCCGGACTGCGCCCCGGAGAGGCTCTCCGCGATCCGCTCCGCATGCCGTGCACGCGCCCCCTGTGCGCCGAGCTCCGCGTCCACCGCCGCGGCCAGCGGCTCCGAGTCCGTCACGAGGACGGCGGCGGCGAGCGGATCGTGTTCGGCCTGGCTGATGAGGTCCGCGGCGACGAAGGCGGGATCGGCCGTGTCGTCGGCGAGGACGATGATCTCCGTGGGACCCGCGACGGCGTCGATCCCCACGTGCTCCCGCACGAGCGCCTTGGCCGCCGCCACGTAGGCGTTGCCCGGGCCGGTGATGATGTCCACGGGCTCGAGGCCGTCGCCGGCGGGACCGTCGAAGCCGTAGGCGAAGGCGCCGATCGCCTGCGCGCCGCCGATCCCCCACACCTCGTCGACGCCCAGCAGGTGGGCGGCGGCGAGCACGGTGGCGTGCGGCAGGCCGGTGTCCGGCTGCGGGGGCGAGGCAATCGCGACGGAGCCCACACCCGCCACCTGCGCCGGCACGGCGTTCATCACCACCGAGGACGGGTAGACCGCACGGCCGCCGGGCACGTAGAGGCCCACGCGCTCTGCCGGGAGGTGACGGGTCGTCACGACCGCACCGTCGGCGAGCTCCGTCCTCACTGCGCCGGGGAGGTCCGCCCGCGCGACCGTGCGCACGCGGCGGATGGTCTCCTCGAGGGCGGCGCGGACGCCCGGGTCGAGAGCCTCCGCCGCCGCCGCGAGCTCCTCGGCGGCCACCCGGAACCGCTCCGGCGCGCTGCCGTCGAACCGGGCCGCGGCCTCGGCCACGGCCGCCCTGCCGCGCGCGCGGATGTCCGCCAGCAGCGGACGGACCGCCTCCAGCGGAGCGCCGGAGCCCGCGTCCGCGCGGGGCAGACGGGTCCGGAGGGTGCGCTTGTCGAGGGCGGAGCCTCGGAGATCGACGAGGTGCGTGCTGGCGAGGGTAGTCACGTGCCCATCCTAGTCCCGTGGCGTCTCAGTCCACGTCTCAGCGCAGGCAGGCCGGCCCCAGCAGGGCCTTGAGATCCCCGGAGAGGCTGGGGCTCTGCTCGACGCGGAAGCGGCGGCCCAGCCGCATGACGGTCCGCCTGCCCGGCTCCACGAGCGTGAGCTCCACCTCCGCGTGGCCCTTGTGCGCCTCGAGGATCCGGCCCAGCTCCGTGATCGTCCGCTCCGTGCTCTGCGTGCGCGGCATGGAGATATGCAGCGGCCTGTCCGCGGGATCCGTCACGTCCGGGATCGTCATGGACTGGACCATCATCGTGGTGGGGCGGTCGTCGGAGGTGCGCACGCGCCCGCTCACGGCGACCACGAGGTCCGTGGCCAGCAGGCTCGCGACCGGTTCGTAGGCGTCGCCGAAGAACATCACCTCGATCGAGGCGTCGAGGTCCTCGATCTCCACGATGGCGTACGGCCGGCCGTTCTTCTTGGAGACCTTGCGCTGCACGGCGGTGATCATGCCGCAGATCTTCACCTGGCTGCCGTCCGGCCGCCCGCGCTCCGGATCCACGAGGTCCGCGATGGAGATGTCCGCCTCCGCCGCCAGCACGCCCTCCAGGCCGTTGAGCGGATGGTCCGAGACGTAGAGGCCGATCATCTCGCGTTCGAAGGCGAGCTTCTCCTTCTTCTCCCACTCCGGACGGTCCGGCACCGGCACGGAGAAGGAGGGGGCTGCTTCGTCCTCGCCGCCGAGGCCGGCGAACAGGTCGAACTGGCCGTGGGCCTCCTGCCGCTTCACGCCGATGACGGCGTCGACCGCCTCCTCGTGGATCTCCACGAGCGCGCGCCGGGAGTCCCCCAGCGAGTCGAAGGCCCCGGCCTTGATGAGCGACTCGACGGTGCGCTTGTTGCACACCTGGGCCGGCACCTTATCGAGGAAGTCCGAGAAGTCCGTGTAGGCGCCCTTCTCCTCGCGCGCGCTCACGATGCCCTCGACGACGTTGTGTCCCACGTTGCGCACGGCACCCATGCCGAAGCGGATGTCCGTGCCGACCGGGGTGAAGTTCGCGTGGGAGTCGTTGACGTCCGGCGGCAGCACCGTGATGCCCAGCCTGCGGCACTCGTTGAGGTAGATCGCGAGCTTGTCCTTGTTGTCGCCTACCGAGGTGAGGAGGGCGGCCATGTACTCGGCCGGGTAGTGGGCCTTGAGGTAGGCCGTCCAGTAGGAGACCACGCCGTAGGCCGCGGAGTGGGCCTTGTTGAAGGCGTAGTCGGAGAACGGCAGGAGGATGTCCCAGAGCGCCTGCGCGGCCTCCTCGGAGTAGCCGCGCTCCTTCATGCCGCTGAAGAAGCCCACCTGCTGCTTGTCCAGCTCGGCCTTCTTCTTCTTGCCCATCGCACGGCGGAGAATGTCCGCCTGTCCCAGCGAGTAGCCGGCGACCTTCTGCGCGATCGCCATCACCTGCTCCTGGTAGATGATGAGGCCGTAGGTGGTGTCGAGGATCTCCTTGAGCGGCTCCTCGAGCTCCGGGTGAATCGGAGTGACCTCCTGGCGGCCGTTCTTGCGCAGGGCGTAGTTGGTGTGCGAGTCCGCACCCATGGGGCCGGGCCGGTACAGCGCCAGCGTCGCGGAGATGTCCTCGAAGTTGTCCGGCTGCATGAGCCGCAGCAGCGACTGCAGACCGGTGCCGTCGAGCTGGAACACGCCCAGGGTGTCGCCGCGGCCGAGGAGGCGGTAGGACTCCTCGTCGTCGAGGGCGAGGTGTTCGAGGTCGAGCTCGAAGTCGCGGTTGACCTTGATGTTCTCGATCGCGTCCGAGATGATCGTGAGGTTCCGCAGCCCCAGGAAGTCCATCTTGATGAGGCCGAGGCCCTCGGACGTGGGGTAGTCGAACTGCGTGATGACCTGGCCGTCCTGGAAGCGGCGCATGATCGGGATGACGTTGATGATGGGCTCGGATGACATGATGACGCCCGCCGCGTGCACGCCCCACTGCCGCTTCAGGCCCTCGAGGCCCTTGGCGGTCTCGAAGACCTCGCGCGCCTCCGGGTCCCGCTCGAGCAGCTCCCGGAACTCCCCGGCCTCCCCGTAGCGCTTGGCCTCGGGGTTCTCGATGTTGGCCAGCGGGATGTCCTTGGCCATCTCCGCCGGCGGCAGCGCCTTCGTCAGCTGCTCGCCCATGCTGAACGGCTTCCCCAGCACGCGCGCGGAGTCCTTGAGCGCCTGCTTCGTCTTGATGGTGCCGTAGGTGACGATCATCGAGACGTAGTCGGCGCCGTACTTCCGGGTCACGTACTCGATGACCTCGCCGCGGCGGCGATCGTCGAAGTCCACGTCGAAGTCGGGCATGGACACGCGGTCCGGGTTGAGGAAGCGCTCGAAGAAGAGGCCGTGCTGCAGCGGGTCCAGGTCGGTGATGCGCATGGCGTAGGCGACCATGGAGCCGGCGCCGGAGCCGCGGCCCGGCCCCACGCGGATGCCGTTGTCCTTCGACCAGTTGATGAAGTCCGCGACGACGAGGAAGTAGCCGGGGAAGCCCATCGAGATGATGATGTCCAGCTCGTAGTCCGCCTGCTTGCGGACGGCGTCCGGGATGCCTCCCGGATACCGGTAGTGCAGCCCCTTGTCGACCTCCTTGATGAGCCAGGAGGTCTCGTCCTCCCCCTCCGGGGTGGGGAACTTCGGCATGTAGTTCGCGCTGGTGTCGAACGACACCTCGCACATCTCCGCGATCCTCAGCGTGTTGTCGCAGGCGTCGGGCATCTCCGAGAAGAGCGCGCGCATCTCCGCCGCGGACTTCAGGTAGTAGCCGGAGCCGGAGAAGGCGAACCGGGAACCGCCCTGGTCGTAGGTGGGCTCGATGAGCTTGGAGCCGGACTGGATGGCGAGCAGCGCCTCGTGCGCCTTCGCGTCCGACTCGTGCGTGTAGTGGAGGTCGTTGGTCGCGACGCGCGGGAGGTCGAGCTCCTTCGCCAGCCGCAGCAGGTCCTTCGTCACCCGCTTCTCGATGGAGAGGCCGTGGTCCATGAACTCCGCGAAGTAGAACTCCGGCCCGAAGATCTCCCGATACTCGCCGGCGGCCCGCTTCGCCTCCTCGTACTGCCCCAGGCGCAGCCGTGTCTGCACCTCTCCGGACGGGCAGCCGGTCGTCGCGATGAGGCCCTCGGAGTGCTCGCTCAGCAGCTCCCGGTCGATGCGGGGCCACTTGCCGAACACGGAGTCCAGGGACGCCTTCGAGGAGGCGGTGAAGAGGTTGCGCATGCCGGTGTTGTTCCGGCTGAGGATCGTCATGTGCGTGTAGGCGCCGCCGCCGGAGACGTCGTCGGGCTTCTGCGACTCGTCCGTGCGCCACTTCACGCGGGTCTTGTCGCCGCGCGCCGTGCCCGGGGTGACATAGGCCTCCACGCCGATGATCGGCTTGATCCCGGCCTTGGTCGCCTGGGACCAGAAGTCGAAGGCGCCGAACAGGTACCCGTGGTCCGTGATGGCCAGCGCGGGCATGTTCTGGGCGTTGACCGCCTCCATGAGGTCGCCGAGGCGCGCGGCCCCGTCCAGCATGGAGTACTCGGTGTGCGTGTGCAGGTGGACGAAGCTGTCGCTCATGGTTCTCCTCTCAGCCCTGCGCCGAACGCAGCGTCTCCAGTGCGTGTGCGAGGTCCGCGGGGTAGTCGCTGGAGAACTCCACCCACTCCCCCGTCTCCGGGTGGGTGAAGGCCAGGTGGACGGCGTGGAGCCACTGCCGGTCGAGACCCAGCCTGCCCGCGAGGACGGGATCCGCCCCGTAGGGCAGGTCGCCGCAGCAGGGGTGCTTGGTGGCGGACATGTGCACGCGGATCTGATGGGTGCGGCCCGTCTCCAGGTTCACCTCCACGAGGCTCGCCGAACGGTGCGCCTCCAGCACCTCGTAGTGGGTGACGGCGTGCTTGCCGTCGGACCGGACCGCGTACAGCCCGTCGCGCCGCGGGTTCCTGCCGATGGGGGCCTCGATCGTGCCCACCACCGGATCGGGCAGCCCCTGGACGAGGGCGTGGTAGGTCTTGGAGACCGTGCGCTGCTTGAAGGCCCGCTTGAGCACCGAGTAGGCGTGCTCGCCCTTGGCCACCACCATGACGCCGGAGGTGCCCACGTCCAGCCGGTGCACGATGCCCTGCCGCTCGGCCGCGCCCGAGGTCGCGATCCGGTGACCGGCGGCGGCGAGCCCGCCGATGACGGTGGGCCCGTGCCACCCCGCGGCGGAGTGGGCGGCGACGCCCACGGGCTTGTCCACGACGATGATGGCCTCGTCCTCGAAGAGGATCCGCATGCCCGGCACCGGCTCCGCGACGATCTCGAGCGGCTTCTCCGGCTCGGGCATCTCCACGTCGAGGCGGCTGCCGGAGGTCACGCGATCCGACTTCCCCACCACGCTGCCGTCCATCGCGACTCCCCCCGCCTGCGCGATCTCCGCGGCCTTGGAGCGGGAGAGGCCCAGCGCCCGCGAGAGCGCGGAGTCGACCCGCTCCCCGTCGAGGCCCTCAGGGACGAGCAGTGAGCGGACCGTCATGGGGTCTCCTTCTCTTGTCGGTCGTGGTCGGCTGACTGGGGCGGGATCTCCGCAGGCCGGGGCGGATTCTCCACCGGCTCCTCCGCAGAGCCGGCGCGCTCGCTCTCGCGCGTGCCGTCCAGGGACACGCCGCGGATCTGGGTGATGATGATGAAGCACGCGGCACCGGTGATGGCGATGTCCGCCACATTGCAGATGAAGAAGTAGAGGTCGATGAAGTCGACCACCGCACCGTGGAACACGGCCGGCGGCCGCACCAGCCGGTCGATGAGGTTGCCGGTGAGCCCGCCCAGCAGGAGGCCCAGCGCCCATGCCCAGGTCCGGGAGCCGAGCTTCCGGCCCACCCAGGCCACGGCGCAGAACGCGATCACCGCGATGAGGGTGAAGACCCAGGTGAAGCCGGATCCCATCCCCAGCGCCGCGCCGTCGTTGAAGATCAGGGTGAACCCCGCCAGGTCTCCGATCACGGGCACCGGGACCTGGGGCTCCAGCACGGCGAGGGCGATCTGCTTCGTCGCCTGGTCCACGAGCACCACCCCTGCGGCGATCGCCCATAGCAGCAGCCGCAACTTCCTCCGGGTCCGGCCAGCAGCGGTCATCGAGGTCCTTCCGTCCAGGTTCCCGGGTACCGCAGCACCACGAGCCGATCAGTGCGCCCAGGCGCGTCGACACCACAGTCTACGCATGCCCGCACGACGCGAGGTCCCGGCACCCTGAACCGGGTGCCGGGACCTCGCGGTGTCCGCGCGCGGTCGCCGGACGGCTCGCGTCCGGCTCCCCGCGATCAGATGGAGCGGCCGCCCAGCGTCTCAGGTGCGAGCGAACCGGAGTTCTCCAGGTCGCGCAGCTGATCGTTGAGGTAGCTCTTGAGGCGGGTGCGGTACTGGCGCTCGAAGTTCTCCAGCTTGTCGATCTCGCGCTCGAGCGAGGACTTCTGGGTCTCGAGGGCGGTGAGCACCTCGTCGCGCTTGCTCTCCGCCTCGCCGACGATCTGCGAGGCACGCGCCTCGGCCTCGGCGATGAGCTCGTCGCGCTTGCGCTCGCCCTCTGCCACGTGCTCGTCGTGGACGCGCTGCGCCAGGGCGATGAGGCCGTGGGAGTCGGTGCCGGAGGGTGCACCGGCGAGCGACTCGTCCGCAGCGGGTGCGGCGGGAGTCTCGACCGCCGCGGGAGCCTCTGCGGCCGGCGCCTGCGGGGCGACCAGCGGCGAGGCAGGCGCCTGCGGGGCCTCCTCGACCGGCTCTGCGGGTGCGCCCCAGGCGGGGGCGGACTCCTGCTCCGGCACTGCGGCGGGCATCGCCTGCGTGGCCTGCGGATCCTCCACCGGCACCGCCGGTGCCGCGGCCGGCGCGGCGGACGCACCCGACTCCAGCTCGGAGACCCGGGCCTCCGCGGCGGAGAGCTGCTGCTTCAGCTCGTCGTTCTCCTGGTACAGGCGGCGCAGTTCGACGACGACTTCGTCCAGGAAGTCATCGACCTCGTCCTGGTCGTACCCGTCGCGGAACTTGACATGCTGGAACCGCTTGTTCACTACGTCTTCAGGCGTGAGCGCCATGAGGCCAACCTCTTGCTCGACAACAAATCAGCGATCCGGGCGCGCCGGACTCGATGTCACGATACCGCATCATTTGGCCGGATGCGTCATGCGCGACAGGAAAACCCGCCCCGAACAGGGACGATCCTCACATTCAGGCCACCACGCGAGCCACGTTGAAGAGGATCTGCGCGAGGAACTGCACGCCGATGAACACGACGATGAAGCCCAGATCCAGGGCGACGCCGCCCAGCCGCAGCGGCGGGATGACCTTGCGCACCAGGCGCACCGGCGGGTCCGTGAGAGTGTAGACGAACTCACAGACGACCAGGAGGAATCCGGTGGGACGCCAGTCCCGGGAGAACACCTGGATGAGGTCGAGGACCACGCGTGCGAGGAGGACCCACACGTAGAGGCTGAGGAGGTAGCCGGCGAGGACGAACAGTGTGCTGAGCACGTGTACCGCTTTCGATGGGAGTGCAGGGAACCGCGCGGGACGCGCTCACCGGTTCGCGACGCCGGCTGGGCCTCAGCTCTGGTTGAAGAAGCTCGCCTGGGCGTCCGGACCCGCCTCCGCCTCCGCGGTCACCGTCACCTGCTCCGGGCTGAGCAGGAAGACGTTGCCGGTGATCTTCTCGATCGAGCCGTGCAGTCCGAAGATGAGACCGGCGGAGAAGTCCACGAGGCGCTTGGAGTTCGCGTCGTCCATTGCGGACAGGTCCATGATAACCGGCACACCGTCACGGAACGCCTGGCCGATCGCCTTCGCGTCGTTGTAGCTGCGCGGGTGGATGGTGCGGATGGTGTGGAGCGCCTCCGGTGCGGCGGTCTCGACGGGGCGGACCGAGGTGCGGATGGGCGACACGGTGGCCGCCGGCGTCTCTTCGTACATCTCCGGCTCCCCTGCGTGTGTGTGGGACTCCGCCGCGGGGGCGAAGTCGTCCTCCGGAAGGTACTCCGCGTACTCCTCCTGGTGCGCACCGCGGCGCGGCTCGTCGTGGACGGGACGCATGTCGTCCTCATCCTCGACGAAGCCGAGGTAGCTGGCGAACTTGCGCATTGCTGACATCTCGTCTCCTGACGTCTGCGGGCGGGCGCTCTCCCGCACGGTTTCCCTTGTGTCTGAAAAGCTACCCGAGCACCGCGGCGCACCCGCTCAGGCGCGCGGGGCGTGTCGCGGGCCCGGTCCGTCCGCGGACGCGGCACCCGCTCCTCAGTCCAGCCAGGCGAGCCCCGCGAATCTCCCCGTCACCCCGTCGCGCCGGTACGAGTAGAGATCCTCGGAGGCGTACGTGCATGCGCTGGACCAGTGGGCGATGCGCACCCCGTGGCGATGCAGCTGCTCGGCCGTTCCCGCTGCCACGTCGAGCGCGGGCGTCCCGGTGAGCGACACCGCCGCGGTCACGGGTTCGACTGCGGCCACCTCCGCACGCAGCGCGGCGGGGACCTCGTAGCGGCGGCTCGAGATCGAGGGGCCGATGACGGCGCTGAGCTCGGTCGCACCCAGGTCCCGCATCGCCTCGACCACGCGCGCGATCACCCCGGCGGCCATGCCCGCACGGCCGGCATGGGCGACTCCCGCCACGCCGGCGGCCGGGTCCGCGAGGAGCACCGGCGTGCAGTCTGCGACGAGGACCGCGAGGCCCACCCCGGGCACGCGCGTGACCTGGGCGTCCGCGGACACGGCGTCCGTCTCCTCACCGCCCTGGGCGGTGAGCGCGGCCGCATCCTCCGCGGTCACCTCGTGCACGTGGGTGCCGTGGACCTGCGACACGTAGGAGACCCGCGACAGGCCGAGCGCGGAGCCCAGCAGGCTCCGGTTGGCGGCGACCGCCGCGGGGTCGTCGCCCACGTGGCGGGCGAGGTTGAGCGAGCCGTGGGGGCCGGTGCTGTAGCCGCCGTGGCGGTCGGTGAGCGCGAACTGGGCGCGGCCGCCGGACCCCGCGGCGCCGACGGCGAGTCTGCTCAGCAGCACGGCCGCACGCTCACTGCAGGAACTCGGGGATGTCCAGGTCCGAGTGGTCGTAGCGGGAGGGCTTCTCCTCCGGCAGCGACTGCGGGAGATCCCGCACCGGGGCGGCGGCCGGCGGGGCGGGCGGAGCCTGCGGCGCGGCCTCCTGCGAGCGCACCGGCTCCTCGGCACGCGCAGGCTCCTCCGCGGCGACCACGGCAGGCTGCTCCCGCCGGCCGCCGAAGGGCTCCGCGCTGTCCGACTCCGGCACGTCGAAGCCGGCGGCGATGACCGTGATGCGGCACTCGTCGCCCAGATTGTCGTCGATCACCGCACCGAAGATGATGTTCGCCTCCGGGTGCGCGGCCTCCTGCACGAGGCGCGCGGCCTCGTTGACCTCGAAGAGACCGAGGTCCGAGCCGCCCTGCACGTAGAACAGGACGCCGTGGGCGCCCTCGATGCTGGCCTCCAGCAGGGGCGAGGCGATCGCGGCCTCCGCCGCCTGGACGGCCCGGTCGTCCCCGGTCGCGGAGCCGATCCCCATGAGCGCGGTGCCCGCGCCCTGCATCACGGACTTCACGTCCGCGAAGTCGAGGTTGATGATGCCGGGGACCGCGATGACGTCCGTGATGCCCTGCACGCCGGAGCGCAGCACCTCGTCCGCGGAGTTGAAGGCCTCCAGCACGGACACGTTGCGATCCGAGATGGACAGCAGGCGGTCGTTCGGGATGACGATGAGCGTGTCGACCTCTTCGCGCAGCGCGCGGATACCGGCCTCCGCCTGCGCCGAGCGCCGGCGGCCCTCGAAGGTGAAGGGCCGGGTGACGACGCCGATCGTCAGCGCGCCCAGCCCCTTGGCGATGCGGGCCACGACGGGCGCAGCACCCGTGCCCGTGCCGCCGCCCTCGCCGGCGGTGACGAACACCATGTCCGCCCCGTCGAGGGCCTCGCGGATGGCGTCCTCGGAGTCCTCCGCCGCCTTCCGCCCGATCTCCGGATCCGCACCGGCGCCCAGGCCGCGGGTGAGCTCGCGGCCGATCTCGAGCTTGAGATCCGCCTCCGAGAGCAGCAGCGCCTGGGCGTCTGTGTTGATCGCGATGAACTCGACGCCGCGCAGGCCCACCTCGATCATCCGCTGGACGGCATTCACACCGCCGCCGCCGCAGCCGGCGACCTTGATGTCTGCACCTGAGCTCTGGAATTCAGCCACGTCGGTTCCTCTTTCGACCCTGTAAGGATGGGCGTAGTACTTGTCTGGCTCGACGCTATTGCCCAAAGGCGGTATGCGCAACGACGAAGCCGGGTGTGTCGTGTGTGGGTATGAGGGGCTTCTCAGCCGTCCTCGGTCGGTGTGTTCCCGGCCGCAGGTGCTCCGGTCGCATCCGCGGTCAGGACCCGTCCTCGGCCGGTGCGTTCCCGGCCGCAGGTGCATCAGGCGCGGAGACGTCCACCCGCCGCGCACCGTCCGCCAGGAGGTACCCGGCGATCCGGGCCTTCCTCTCCGCCTCGGAGGCGTCGCCGAACACCACCTCCGCGGTGGCGCCGTCGCCGTCCTCGAGCGCGATCACCGCCGTGAGGACGCCGCTGCGGCCCTCGGCCCGCAGCTGGGTCACCTGGCCCGGCAGCGCGCCGCCGGCCTCGGCCATGAGCGCGGCCGCCTGCACCGCTGCCGCCGAGGGGTCCGCGGTGCGCGCGACCGTGAGCGCCGGCAGGCCGTCGGCCTCGAGCTGCGATGCCGGCACGGTGTCGATCCGCACGCCGTCGGCATCGTAGCGCGCAGCGGCGGCACCGTCCGCCACGCCGATCACCGGCACCCGGTCCTCGATCTCCACGGCGATGCTGCGCGGACCGCTGTAGGCCACGCGGACGGCGGCCGCCGTGGGGTTGGCCGCCCGCAGCTCCTCGCCCAGGCTCCCCGTGCGCACCTGCGGCAGCGGCACGCCCAGGACCGCGGCCTCGGCCTCCTGCGCGACCGCGTCCGGATCCGTGATCCCGCCGCCGGTCACGGTGACGCTCTCGACCTTGAGCAGCGGAGAGAACCAGGCGGTGGCCGCGGCCGCGAGCAGCGCCAGGACGACGCCGCCGGCGGTGAGCCAGCGCACCAGGCGCGTGCGGTTCCGCCGGCTGCGGACCTCCGAGAGGTCCGCCGTGTCGTCCCGGCCCGGACGGGCGGGCGCGGTGCCCACCGGGCCGCTCACGCCTGCTCCAGGGCCTCGACGATCTCCGGTCCGAGCACCGTGACGTCGCCTGCGCCGATCGTGAGGACGACGTCGCCGGGCCGCACACGGTCGAGGAGGTGCGGCACCACCTCCGTGAAGGCGGGCAGGAACGCCGTCTGCGCGTGGGGCACCTCGGCGGCGACGATCGCCCCCGTCACCCCGGGGATCGGGTCCTCCCGCGCCGGGTAGACGTCGAGGACGACCACGTCGTCGGCGAGGCCGAGCGCCTCGCCGAACTCCTGCCGGAAACTCTGCGTGCGCGAGAAGAGGTGCGGCTGGAACACCGCGTGCACCCGCCCGCCCGCGGGGACGACCCTGCGGGCGGCGCTGAGCACGGCGCGCAGCTCCGTCGGATGGTGTGCGTAGTCGTCGTAGACGCGCACGCCTGCGGCCTCGCCCTTGAGCTCGAACCTGCGCCGGGTGCCGTGGAAGCCCGCCAGGCCCTGCGCCGCCGCTGCCGGGTCGAAGCCCAGCGCGGCGGCGGCCGCCACTGCGGCGGCGGCGTTGCGCGCGTTGTAGTCGCCCGGCTGCTGCAGCTCCACCGGCACCGTGGCGCCGTCGAGCTCGATCGCGAACCGCTGTGCGGCGCCCGCGTCGCCGGCGGCCTCGCCGGTGTCGCGCAGAATGGCCGCCGTGCGGACCCCGGCCGGCGCACCGCCGGACGCGGAGAACCCGTAGCCCACCACGTCCGCCCCCGCGGCCGCGGCATGGGCGGCGACACCGGCCGCGCCCGGGTCGTCGAGGCAGACGACGAGCGTGCCGCCGGTGGCCCGCACCTTGTCCGCGAACGCCTCGAAGGCGGCCGTGACGGCCTCCGGGGAGCCGTAGTGGTCGAGGTGGTCGGCCTCGACGTTGGTGATGATCCCGACGGCCGGCTCGTACAGGAGGAAGGAGCCGTCCGATTCGTCCGCCTCCGCGACGAACACGTCGCCGGAGCCCTCGTGGGCATTGGCGCCGGTGGAGGTGAGCACCCCGCCGATCACGAAGGAAGGGTCCGCCGCGCAGGCCTGCAGCGCCACGGTCGCCATGGAGGTGGTCGTGGTCTTGCCGTGCGTGCCGGCCACCGCGAGCGTCCGCCTGCCCACCATGAGCGCGCCGAGGGCCGCGGAGCGGTGGATGATGCGCAGGCCCCGCTCCCTGGCCGCGACGAGCTCCGGGTTCTCGTGCCTGATCGCCGAGGACACGACGACGGTGTCCGCCTCCTCCACGGCGGAGGCGTCATGGCCGATCCGGACGGTGGCGCCCAGCGCCCGGAGCCCCGTGACCACGGCCGAGTCGCGGGCATCGCTGCCGCTCACTCTCATGCCGCGGGCGAGCATCACACGGGCGATCCCGGACATGCCGGCGCCGCCGATGCCGATGAAGTGGACCCGGCCCAGCTCCCGCGCCGGGAGGATGGTCCGGGCGATGGATGCGGTGTTCTGCTCAGTGGTCATGCGGTCTCCTCACCGGTGCGGTAGAACCGCTCGTGCTTGGTCCAGCGGTCGGGGCCGTAGGCACGGCCGGGGTGCGGCACACCGGCCGCCCGGTACGCCATCGCGGTCATGGTGCGCGCCGCCGCGGTGGGGAAGCGCATCCGCTCCGCCGCGACCCGCATCCGCTCCAGCCGCTCCGGGTCCAGGATCAGCGGCAGGAGCTCGCCGCGCACCCAGTCGGAGGTGAATGCGGCGTTCTCCACCAGCAGGGCCGCGCCGGCCTCCACGGCGCCGGCCGCGTTCAGGCGCTGCTCGCCGTTGCCGATCGCCAGCGGCACGTAGACGGCCGGCACCCATGCGACGGACACCTCCGCGACGGTGCCGGCGCCGGCACGGCAGACCAGCAGGTCCGCGGCCAGGTAGGCGTTCTCCATCCCGTCCACGTAGTCGCGCACGTGGTAGTGCGGGTGCGCGGCGGCAGCGGTCCGGAGCTCCTCCCCCTTGCCCGCACCCGTGATGTGCAGCACCTGGAGGCCCGCGTCCGTGAGCTCCTGCATGGCACCGAGCATGGCGGAGTTCAGCGCGGCCGCGCCCAGCGAGCCTCCCGTCACCACCAGCGTGGCGCGGTCGGCCTCGAGTCCCAGCCGGGCGCGCGCAGCCTTCCGCTGTGCGGGCTCGTCCCGGTCCAGCGCCTCGATCTCCGTGCGCATGGGCATCCCCACCTGGGTGCCCTTGAGCGGGGTCCCGGCGAAGCAGTAGCCCACCCGGTCCTCGGTCGTGAGAGCCGCACCCACGCGGTTGGCCAGCCCCGGCTTCGCGTTCGCCTCGTGGACGACGATGGGGGTGCCGGTGCGGCGAGCGGCGAGATAGGCCGGGGTGGAGACGTAGCCGCCCACGCCCACGACCACGTCGACCGAGCGCTCGTCGAGCATCCGCGCCACCTCGGCCACCGCGCGGCGGAACCGGCCGGGGAACCGCAGCGCATCGCCGTTCGGCCGCCGCGGCATGGGCACCTTGTCGATGGTGAGGAGCTCGAAGCCGGCCTCGGGGACCAGACGGGTCTCCAGCCCCTCCGGGGTGCCCAGCACGGCGATGCGGGCGTCCGGGTCCTGGAACCGGACGTCACCGGCGATCGCCAGCAGCGGGGACACGTGGCCGGCGGTTCCGCCCCCGGCCAGCAGTACGGACAGACTCATGGTGCAGTGGTCTCCTTGGATGTGCGGGATGACGAGGAGGTGCGTGCCGCTTCCGGGACGCGGCGTCCGCGCAGGCGCAGGGCCTCCGCGACGCCGGGCTCGTCCCTGGCGAAGGACAGCACCACGCCGATCATGATGAGGTTGGCGACGAGGGAGGACCCGCCCGCGGACACGAAGGGCAGCGGCACGCCGATGACGGGCAGCAGGGTGGCCACGACGGCGATGTTCACGGTCGCCTGGCCGATCAGCCACATGAACACCGCGGCCACGAGCACCCGCACCTGCGCGTGCGGGGTCCGCAGCGCCATGCGGAGCAGGCCCGCCGCGAGCACCACGAAGAGGGCGATGACGATGAGCGAGCCCAGCAGGCCGAGCTCCTCCCCGATGATCGCGAAGATGAAGTCGTTGTGGGCCTCCGGCAGCCACGCCCACTTCTCGCGGCTGGCTCCCAGACCCACGCCGAACCAGCCGCCCGAGGCCAGCGCGTAGGTGCCGTGCGCGGACTGCCAGTGCGAGGAGAGGTAGTCGTCCGAACCCGCCTCCGCGTGCCCGGCCATCATCGCCGCGACGCGCTGCATGCGGTTGGCGTTCGTCACGACGAGGAGCGCTGCCGCGCCCGCCCCGGCCACGCACGTGCCCACCGTCGCCATGACCGGGAGATCCGCCACGAACAGCGCACCGAGGTAGAGGGCGAAGACGATGATGGCGGTGCCGAGGTCGCCGCCGGCCATGATGAGGCCGCCCGCCGCGCCGAAGCCCAGGAGGGAGAGCCCCCAGGTGGACCAGGGCCGTTCCCGCGCCCCCGGCCGGGACAGCACGGCGGCGAGCCAGAGAGCAAAGGCCACCTTGAGGAACTCCGAGGGCTGGACGATGGCCGGTCCCAGGGCGACCCAGTTCTGGTTGCCGCCCTCCGCGCGGGCCAGCGGGGTGAGGACGAGCGACTGCAGACCGAGCGCGGCGGGGAAGGCGAACCACGCCAGCGGTCGCCACCAGCCTCCCGGCACCCGGGAGAGGCCGAACGCCAGCACCAGCCCGGCGAGGGCGAACAGCGCCTGACGGGCGAAGATCGCGTAGGACGAGCCCGCGCCGCCCTGGTAGGCGGTGATCGAGGAGGCGGAGAGCACCATGAGGAGGCCGAAGCCGGTGAGCGCGAGCACACTCGCGACGATGAGCACGTAGTTCGCCGCGGGGTTGGCCAGGGCGCGCCGGAGCCCGGTGAGAGGCCCCACCCGCTCCGGCGCGGAGCCGCCGCCGGCCGCTGTTCGCTCCCGCACACCGGCTCCGGCACTCACGGCGCGTCCGTCTCCGCAGCGGGCCGTGCGCGGTCCGTCTCCGCCGCCCCGTGGGCCGCGGCCCACGCCTGCGCCGCCTCCGTGAAGAGGTCGCCGCGCGTGGCATAGCTGAGGAACTGGTCCATGCTCGCGGCCGCCGGTGCCAGCAGCACGGCGTCGCCGAAGCCCGCGAGCTCGCCGGCCGCCGCCACGGCCGCCTCCATCACCGGGGCCCCGCGCCGCTGTGCGGACAGGCCGGCGGAGACGTCCGCGGCCAGGTCCACCTCACGCACCGGCACGTCCGGCGCGTGCTGCGCGAGCGCGGCGCGCAGGGCGCCGCGGTCCTCGCCGATCAGCACGACCCCGCGCAGGCGCGCGGCGGCCTCGGCGACGAGCGCGGAGACGTCCGCGCCCTTGAGCAGTCCGCCGGCGATCCAGACGACCGAGTCGCGGGCGGCCAGCGCAGCGGCTGCGGCGTGGGGGTTGGTCGCCTTGGAGTCGTCCACCCAGGTCACACCCGCGGCCTCGGCGACGACGGCGGAGCGGTGCGCGCCGGGCGCGTGCTGGCGCAGGCCCTCCCGGACGGCGGACGGTTCCACCCCCACGGAGCGGGCCAGCGCGGCCGCCGCGAGGGCGTCCGCGATGTGGTGCGGTCCGGGGGCGTCCGTCCCCACTGCGGCGCCCACGTCCGCGAGGTCAGCGATCTCCGCGGCAGCCGAGTAGCGGGCCGGGATGAAGGCACGGTCGACGAGCAGGTCCTCGACGAGGCCGAACTCGCCCGGCCCGGGGGTGCCCAGCGTGAAGCCCACCGCACGGGCGCCGGCGACCACCTCGGCCTGCTCCACGAGCGCGCGGGTGGCCGGATCGTCCACGTTGTACACACAGGCCCGGTGCACGCCGTGGTAGGCGCGCCCCTTGTCCGCACGGTAGGCGTCCGCGCCGCCGTGCCAGTCGAGGTGATCGTCGGCGAGGTTGAGGACCACGGCCGCGTGCGCACCCATCGAGAGCTCCCAGTGGAGCTGGAAGCTCGACAGCTCGATCGCCAGCACCTCCAGCTCCGGATCCAGGACGGCCTCGAGCAGGGGGTCGCCGATGTTCCCGCAGGCCCGGGCGCGCAGGCCCGCGGCGGTGAGCATGGAGGCGAGCATGGTGGTGGTCGTCGTCTTGCCGTTGGTGCCGGTGACGACGAGCCAGCGGGCATCGTTGGTCCCGCGCACGCGCCAGGCGAGCTCGACCTCGCCGATCACGGGGATGCCCGCGGCGCGCGCGCCGGCGAGCACCGGGGAGTCCGGACGCCAGCCCGGTGAGGTGACGACGAGGTCGAACGCCGCGTCCCCGGCCAGCGGCGGCAGGCCGGCGACGTGCTCCGGTCCGCGGCGGATGTCGACGTCGAAGACGGAGAGGATCCGCTCGCGCTCGGTCTCGTCCCGTTCCGCGTCGCCGTCGACCACCGTCACGGCCGCACCGCGTTCGGCCAGGTGCACGGCGGCGGGGAAGCCACTCACGCCGAGGCCGGTCACGAGGATCCGCAGACCCTCCAGGGAGGACGAGGGACCGGCCAGCGCGGCCGGGATCCGCTCGGCGTCGGGGTACTCGAGGGGCGGGATCTGCTCAGCCAATGTGCGACAGCCATTCCGCGTAGAAGACGGCCACGGCGCCGATCACGCACAGCAGCGCGATGATCCAGAAGCGCACGACGATCGTCACCTCCGCCCAGCCCTTGAGCTCGAAGTGGTGCTGCAGCGGGGCCATCCGGAAGACCCGCTTGCCCGTGAGCTTGAACGAGGCCACCTGGATGATGACGGAGAGGGTGATGACGACGAACAGGCCGCCCATGAGGACGAGCAGGAGCTCGGTGCGGGACATGATCGCGAGTCCGGCGAAGGCGCCGCCCAGGGCCAGGGAACCCGTGTCGCCCATGAAGATCTTGGCCGGCGAGGTGTTCCACCACAGGAAGCCCAGGCAGGCCGCGGCCATCGCCGCGCCGACCATCGCCAGGTCGCGGGGGTCCCGGACCTCGTAGCAGCCCGCGGCCGGGGTGGTCTGGAGCCCGCAGTTCTGCACCGACTGCCAGAGCGTGAGCACGATGTAGCCGGCGAAGGCCACGGCGGCGGAGCCCGCCGCGAGGCCGTCGAGGCCGTCCGTGAGGTTCACCGCGTTGGAGACCGCCGTGACGATGAGGTTCGCCCAGACGATGAAGAGGACGAAGCCCACGCCCGCGCCGGCGAAGGCGAGGTCGAGCGGCAGGTCCCGGATGAAGGAGACCGCGGTGGAGGCCGGGGTGAGGCCGTCCGCGTTGGGGAAGAGGAGGGCGAGCACCGCGAACACGATGCCCACGAAGCCCTGGCCCACGATCTTCTGCCAGGCGCGCAGACCCAGCGAGCGCTGGTGGGAGATCTTGATGTAGTCGTCGCAGAAGCCCACCGCGCCGAGGCCGACGACCAGCCAGAGGACGAGGAGGCCCGAGGGCGTGGGCGCGGACCCCGTGAAGAGGTGGCCGAGCCCGTAGCCGAGGACCGCCGCGGCGATGATGACCACGCCGCCCATGGTGGGCGTGCCGCGCTTGGTCTCGTGCGACTTGGGCCCGTCGTCGCGGATGAACTGACCGTAGCCGCGGGCCACGAGGACTTTGATGAAGGCCGGGGTTCCCACGAGTGCGACGACGAGGGAGACGACTGCGGCGAGGATGACGGCGATCATGCGCTCTGGCTCACTCCTGCGATCTCATCGCCCAGGAACCGGAGCCCCGAGTCGCGTGAGGACTTGAACAGCACGATGTCCCCGGGGCGCAGCTCCGCGCGGAGCACCTCCCGGGCCTCGGAGAGGGTCGGGACGAAGACGGCCTCGCTCCCCCAGGAGCCCTCGAGCTCCGCCGCCTGGAAGACGGGGCGCGCGCCCTCGCCCACCACCACCGTGCGGCCGATGTTGAGGCGGACCACGAGCTCGCCGATGTCCGCGTGCGCCTGCCGGGACTCGTCCCCGAGCTCCAGCATCTCGCCGATCACGGCGACGGTGCGCCGCGGCGGGTTCTCCTCGTCGCCGCGGCCCATCGCCGCGAGCGTCTTCAGCGCCTGCCGCATGGAGTCCGGATTGGCGTTGTAGGCGTCGTTGAGCACGGTGATGCCGCTCACGGAGTCCACGAGCTCCATCCGCCAGCGGCTGGCGGCCGAGGAGGTCCGCAGAGTGGTGACGATGCTCTTGTCGCCCACCCCGCACACATGGGCCACGGCGGCCGCGGCCAGGGCGTTGGACACATGGTGCTCGCCCAGCAGGGCGAGGTCGACGTGCGCGGGCTCCGCGCCGGGCAGGGTGAGATCGAAGCTGGGCCTGCCGGAGGCGCCCACCTTGACATCCGCGGCGCTCACGACCGGTGCCGGACCACCGGCGACCTCGGTGCGCCCGGACGCGGAGAACCAGACGACCTCGACGCCGTCGGCCAGCACCTGCGTCATCTCGCGGACGTAGGGGTCGTCGGCGTTGAGGACGGCCGTGCCGCCCGGTGCCAGCGCCTGCACGAGCTCGGACTTGGCGCGCGCCGTGTTCTCGATGGAGCCGAACACCCCGGAGTGCGCGGTGCCCACCATGAGCTCCACGGCGACGTCGGGCCGCACGAGCGAGGTGAGATAGGCGAGGTTGCCGATCGAGCGGGCACCCATCTCAAGGACGAGGAAGCGCGTGGACTCCACGGCGCGCAGGGCCGTGAGCGGCACCCCCACCTCGTTGTTGTACGAGTTGGGCGGCCACACCGTCTCCCCCGCGGCGGAGAGCATGTCCGCCGCGAGGTCCTTGACCGTGGTCTTGCCCGCCGAGCCCGTGATCGCGACGACGGTGAGGTCGCCCGAGGCGCGCAGCGCCTCGACGCTGAGCGAGGCGAGCCTGCCCAGCGCCTCCGTCGCGTCGCTCACCAGCAGCGTGGGCAGGTGCGTGCCGTCCACGGAGGGCACCGCCTCGGCGATGATGAGCGCCGCGCCCTGCTCCAGGGCCGCCGGCGCGAAGTCGAGGCCGTCCGCGTGCTCACCGCGGCGGGCCACGTAGATGTCGCCCGGGCCCACCTCCCGGGAGTCGGTCGTGACCCCGGCGGAGAGGATGCGGTCCGGTTCGATGCCGTGCAGCTCCCCGGAGAGGGCTGCGGCGATGTCTTGTGCGGAGAATGCCTTCATATCAATCCTGAACTCTACCGTGGGCGCTGCCCAGGCCCGCTGAGGCGAGGGCGTCGCGTGTCCTCGCGCGGTCGTCGAACGGGTGGACGGTGCCGGCGATCTCCTGGCCCGTCTCGTGGCCCTTCCCGGCCACCAGCAGGGTCCCCTCAGCGCCGGCGAGGGAGACGGCCAGGTCGATCGCCGCGCCCCGCGGGGCGCATTCGCGGATAGCCTCGGGACGCACCCGGGCGCTGCCGTCCGCGAGCGCCTCGCGGGCGCCGGCGAGGACGGCCGCGCGGATCGCCGCGGGATCCTCGGAGCGCGGGTTGTCGTCCGTGACGATCACCGCGTCCGCCCGCTGTGCGGCCACGCGGCCCATGAGCGGGCGCTTGCCGCTGTCGCGGTCGCCCCCGGCGCCCACCACCACGACCAGCGGGCTGCCCGTGTCCTGGAGCCCGGTGAGCACCTTGTCGAGCGCGTCCGGGGTGTGCGAGTAGTCGACGACCGCGAGCGGGTGGGCCGGACTCACCTGCTCCATCCGGCCGGGGACGGTGACCGTGAGACCGGAGGCCGCCGAGGCCAGCTCCTCGGTGCCCACACCCGCCGCGTGCAGCATCGCCAGGGCGAGTGCGGTGTTCGTCACGTTGAATGCCCCGGGCAGGGGCGCACGGGCGCGCAGCCGGGAGCCGTCCGCGAGGCGGAGTTCGAACTCCCCCGGTGCCTCCCCCCGCAGCACGAGGTGGTCCGGGGAGACGCCTGGGTCGTCGGACAGGGTGGCGACGGGGACCTCGGCGGCCCGGGCCATGCGCGCACCCCACTCGTCCTCGACGACGACCACGCCGGCCCGGGAGTGCGCGGGGGTGAACAGCCGCGCCTTGGCGGAGAAGTAGTCCTCCATCGTGGGGTGGAAGTCCAGATGGTCCTGGCTGAGGTTGGTGAAACCGGCCACGGCGAAGCGGGCCCCGTCCACCCGGTGCTGCGCGAGCGCATGGGAGGAGACCTCCATCGAGCAGGCCTGGACGCCGGCGGCCCGCATCTGCGCGAAGAGGCTGTGCAGCTCCGGCGCCTCCGGCGTGGTGCGCACGCTCGGCACGGACACCCCGGCGACCTCCGTCGCGACGGTGCCGATGAGGCCGGTGGTGCGGCCGAGGGCGCGCAGGAGGGCGTCGAGGATGAAGACGGTCGTGGTCTTGCCGTTGGTGCCGGTCACCCCCAGGAGCAGCGGCGAGTCCGGGTGCGCGTCCGTCCCGTAGACCTGGGCGGCGAGTCCGCCCAGCACTGACCGCGGGTTCTCGACGACGAGCACGGTGACGTCGCCGGAGGCCAGCCGCTCCGCGCTCAGCGAGCGGATCCGTGCGAGTCCGGCCTCGTCCGTGAGCACCGCGGGCACACCCCGTGCCAGCACCTCGGCCGCGAACTCCGCGCCGTGGACCCGGGCACCGGGCAGCGCGGCCCAGAGGTCGCCGGGGCCGGCGGTCCGCGAGTCGTGGGAGACTCCGACGAGCTCGGGGTCGCCCTGCCCCAGCAGTCTGGCGGCGGGCGGGAGTCGCAGGTGGGAGAGTCTCATCGTGTCCTTACGGTCTTGTGGATCGGTCGGAGGGGGCAGGGTACTGCGGCCGGTCGGGTCGCAGGCTGCCGGGCGGCGGGGTCAGTCCTCCCACTCCACCGGGGTGTCGGAGGGGGAACCCGTCGAGGGCGGCACGTGGAGGTGGCGCAAGGTGAACCCGGCCACGTCGGAGAACACCGGGGCTGCGGAGGTGCCGCCGTAGTACCCCTCCTGGGGGCGCTGCAGCGTCACGGAGACCGCGATCCTCGGGTCGTCCACGGGCGCGACGCCCACGAACGAGGACGTGTAGCCATCGTAGCCGCCGGAGTCCGAGGGCGCCTGCGCCGTACCGGTCTTGCCGGCCGCGCGGTAGCCGCCGATCTCCGCATTGCCGGCGGTGCCGTCGACGACCACGTGCTCGAGCATGTCCAGGACGCTCGCGGCGGTCTCCTCGGACACCACGCGCCGGTCCTCCCGGCGCTCCGTCGGGACGACCCGGCCCGAGGAGTCCACCGTGCCGTCGACGAGGCGCGGGGCGGCCATGACCCCGCCGTTGGCCACCGCGGCCATCGCGGAGGTCGTCTGGATGGCGTTGGCGGACACGCCCTGGCCGAACATCACGGTGTAGGCGGTGCGGCCGTCCCAGTCCTCGACGGGGTGCAGGATGCCGGAGTTCTCCCCCGGGAAGGGGATGCCGGAGCTCTGCCCGAACCCGAAGCGCTCGAGGTAGTCGTGGCGCTGCTGCGGTGTGAGGGCCTCCCCGGCCATGAGCGTGCCGGTGTTCGAGGACTGCGCGAGGATGCCTGCGAGGGTGAGGTTCTCGTCCTCGTGGGGGCTCGAGTCGCGGAACTCCTCGCCGTTGGCGGCCTTCCACGTGTCCGGGACCACGAACTCGTCCTCGGGGGTGGCCAGGCCCTCCTCGAGCAGTCCGGCCACCGTGACCATCTTGGAGGTGGAGCCCGGCTCGAACGCCGCGCTGAACACCCGGGAGCCGCGGTCCGGGGCATCCGCGCCGCCGGGGTTGTTGGGGTCCACGCTGGGCGCCTCCGCGGCGGCGAGGATCCTGCCGGTGCCCACCTCCGTGATGACGACGGTGCCCCATTCCGCCTTGTGCTCCTTGACGGCGGAGGCGATCGCCTCCTGCGCGTAGTGGTGGATCGTGGAGTCGATGGTGAGCCTGATCCCGGTGCCGTCGACGGCCGGGGTGGTGCTGTTGTCGCCCAGCGGGATGCGTTCGCCGCGGGCGCCCCTCTCGTACTGCTGCTCGCCGTCGCGGCCGCGGAGCATCTCGTCGTAGGACAGCTCGAGGCCGGCGAGTGCGGCGCCGTCGGAGCCGACGAAGCCCACGAGGCTGCCGGCGACGCCGCCGGCCGGGTAGGAGCGGATGGTGTACTCCTCGAAGGAGATGCCGGTGATGCCCAGCTCCTCGATCTGCGCCCGCACCTCACTCGTGAGGCCGGTCGCCACCACGTTCCAGCGGGCCTCGCCGTCGAGTTCGGGGAAGAGCAGGCCGGCGTCCGTGTCCAGCACCTTCGCGAGATCCTGCGCAGCCCCCCAGGCCCCCACGAGCTCCGGCTCCGCGTCCTCGTCCGCACCCGCGGGGGTCCGCTCGTACTGCTGGACGTTCTGCTGATCCACGACGAGCCGGTAGCGTGCCGCGTTGCCCGCGAGCAGCGTGCCGTCGGAGGCCTGGATCTCCCCCCGGTCCGCCGGCAGCGCGACGGTGACGAGGCGCCCGGACAGGGCCTTCGCCGCGGCCTGCTTGGTGTCGATGCCCTGGATCGCGACGAGGTTGCCCACCACGACGAGGAGGACGATCACGGCGAGCCCGGCCACGAAGCGGAGCCGTCCGGCGGCGGAGAGGCGCCACTTCGTGCGTGCGGCCGTCGTTCTCGGCATCGTTCCCCCTCGCTCCCGGCACTGCTGTCATCTGCGCGGCCCGTCCGCGGGCCGCAGGCTCATCGCTGCGGCTCCTCCTGCCCCGGCGCGACGAACTCCCGCTCGCCGCCGCCCACCACGGGCAGCCGCTCGTCCGAGCGTAGGTTGGGCTTGACGTCTTCGCGCGCATCGGCGCGCGGACCGGGGATCCTCTCAGGAACTTCCCGCTCCGGATCCGCGGCGGGCCCCGGTTCGGTGTGCGTGATCTCACCCGTCCGCTCGTCGAGGAACGCCGGGGACTGATCGCGCACGAGGCCGCGCTCCTCCGCGGTCTCGGCCACGTTCTGCGGGCTCTCCCGGTAGGAGATGTCCTCCACGAGGCGGTCGCGCTCCTCCTGGAGCGCCTCCTGCTGCTGGGTGAGGCTCTCCACCTTGAATGTCGTGTGGGAGACGATGATATTGCCGACCAGGATGAGGACGACGCCCACCAGCACGATCAGCGCCCCCCAGACCACCACCGGGATCCGCGGGCGGGACACCTGGGGAAGGACGAGGGAGAGCCGGCGCGCGGTGCGCCGGACGAAGCGTTCGGGCGCCGGATGCGCCGGGGCCGTGCTCCAGGACTCGGCGGTGCTCATCGCCGCCCCCTTCCTCCGGCCGCCCGCGCGGGCGCCGGTGTGGATCCGATCTTCTGCACCGCGCGCAGCCGTACGCTGGCCGAGCGCGGGTTCCGCTCGATCTCCGCGGCGTCGGCCTTCTCCGCGCCCCGGGTCAGCGGTGCGAGCCAGGCGCGCATCTCCTCGGGCACCACCGGCAGCTCCGGCGGCGCCTGATCGGTGAGGCCCGCGGCGAACACCCGCTTGACGATGACGTCCTCGAGGGACTGGTAGGACTCCACGACGGCGGTGCCGCCCACGTGGAGGGCGGACAGCGCCGCCGGCAGTGCGGTCGAGAGCGAGTCGAGCTCCCGATTCACCTCGATCCGCAGGGCCTGGAAGGTGCGCTTGGCCGGGTGGGAGCGCTTCCGCTGTGCGGCGCCGCCCTTCCGCCGGCCGCCCGGACCGTCCCCCACCACCCGTTCGAGCAGGCCGGCGAGCTGGTCCGAGGTCTCCCAGGGACGCTCCTCACGGTCCGCGACGACGGCGCGGGCGATCCGCCTCGCCTCACGCTCCTCCCCGTACTCGCGGAGGATCCGTGCGATCTCCGCCTCCGGATAGGTGTTGAGCACCTCCGCCGCGGTGAGGCCCGCGGACTGGTCCATGCGCATGTCCAGGGGCGCGGGGCGCGAGTAGGAGAAGCCGCGCTCGTCCTCGTCCAGCTGCAGGGAGGAGACCCCCAGGTCGAGGAGGATCGAGCTGATCTCCGAGAGACCGAGGTGCGCGAGGACCTCCTCGAGCTCGTCGTCGACCGCGTGGACGCCGGTGAACCTCTCGCCGAACGGCTCCAGCCGGGCCCGCGCCCGGCTCAGCGCCTCCTGGTCGCGGTCGAGGCCGATCACCCGCGCATCTGGGAACGCGGCGAGGATGCCCTCGGTGTGGCCGCCCATGCCCAGGGTGCCGTCGACGACGACCGGCACGGATCCGGCCGCCCGCGCGGCCTCCACGCCCACGCCCACGAGTTCCACGCAGCGCTCCAGCAGCACCGGAGTGTGTGCGAACTGTTCCACGGCTCCTCCTCCAGCGGGTCCGACCGCCGTGCCCGGAGGCGGCGGTCCACGTACTCATGCGTCCCTCTTGCCTGCTCAGCTGCCTGTGCGGCTCCCGCTGCGGGGAGAGCACCGCGGCGCTGGGTCCAGAACCCCGCCCGCCTGGCCCTGGCGCCGGGGAAGCGCGTCAGGACCCGTGTGCGACTGCGGAACCGGGGAAGTGCCCCGCAGTCCGGGCGGGCGAGGATCTCGATCCAGCGCCGAGGACTCAGATGACCCCAGGGATCACCTCGTCCGCTCTGTCCGCGAAGCCCTGCTCCGTCTCCGCCAGGTACGCCTCCCACGTGGGGGCGTCCCAGATCTCGGCACGGTTGCCCATGCCGATCACGGCGACGTCGCGGTCGAGTCCGGCGTACTGCCGGAGCGTGAGCGGAACAGTGATCCGGCTCTGCTTGTCCGGAGTCTCGGCCGACGCCCCGGAGAGGAAGACACGCAGGTAGTCGCGTGCCTCCTTGCTCGTCATGGGCGCCGCCCGCATCTGCTCGTGCACGCTCTCGAACTCCTGCATGGAGAACACGGACAGGCATCTCTCCTGTCCGCGCGTGAGCACCAGGCCGGACTCGAGCTCGTCGCGGAACTTCGCGGGAAGGATGAGACGGCCCTTGTCGTCCAGACGCTGCATGTGCGTGCCGAGGAACACGGTGTCTCACCCCTCTCGGATCCCCTGGGGGCTCCGATGGCTCCCACTGTACTCCACTGACCTCCACAGTTTGACCTACTCACCCCATAGATGACCAGCAGAAGAATATTTCCGCAGGTCAGATAGGTGGAGGAAAGTGGATGCGATTTCCCTGAACACCTTCCGTCGGCGCGTCACCCGGGAGGGTCCGCGCCGCCGCCGCATCCTCGGCCGCTGCGCGCCCCGACCTCCCCGCAGGCTTCTCACCTGGGGGTATGCCCGTCTCCCCCGATGAGGAGCGCACTGCGGACGCCGCCGGGGAGGCAGGTGGAGGCGGCAGTGGAGGGAAGTGGGGAGGTGAGTGGGGAGGGCCGTGGGGAGGAAGGTGGAGGAGGCGGTGGAGGCGGGTGGGGAGGCGAGTGGGGAGCCGGGTCGCGGATCACAGGTGGAGCGCATCGGTCGAGTGCGCGACAATGGGGCGCATGACCGCGCTCGGCAGTGAACACATCACGCACATCCAGTCCATCGCCCAGCAGGCGCGCACCGCCATGAACAAGGTGCTCGACGGCAAGGACCACGCAGTCCGCACCGCGCTCCTCACCCTCTTCTCCGGCGGGCACCTGCTGCTCGAGGACGTGCCGGGCGTGGGCAAGACCCTGCTCGCCAAGGCGCTGGGCCGCGCCGTGGGCGGCAGCGTGCGCCGCGTGCAGTTCACACCGGACCTGCTGCCCTCCGACGTGGTGGGTGTGAACATGTTCAACCAGGAGAAGCAGGCGTTCGAGTTCCGGCCCGGACCCGTCTTCGCCAACGTCGTCATCGCGGACGAGATCAACCGCGCCTCCCCCAAGACCCAGTCCGCCATGCTCGAGTGCATGGCGGAGAACCAGGTGAGCGTGGACGGCACGACCTACCGCATGCCGCAGCCGTTCATGGTCGTCGCGACGCAGAACCCCGTGGACATGGAGGGCACCTACGCCCTGCCGGAGGCGCAGCGGGACCGCTTCACGGCCCGCATCTCCCTCGGCTACCCCTCGGCGGAGGCGGAGGCGGCGATGCTCGACCACCACGTCGAGTCCGACCCGCTCGCCTCCACGCCGGCCGTCACCACGCTGCAGGAGGTCACCCACGCGCGCGACCTCATCCGGCACGTGGAGGCCACGCGGGAGCTGCGCGACTACATCGTCGCGCTCATGGACGCGACCCGGAAGGACCCCTCGATCGCCCTGGGGGCGTCCCCGCGTGCGGGCGTCCACCTCCTCCGCACCTCCAAGGTCCTCGCGGTCCTGGCCGGCCGCGCCTACGTCACACCGGACGACGTGCAGCAGCTCGCCGTGGACGTGCTCAGCCACCGGATCGTCCCCCGCGAGGGCGACGATCCCCAGCTGGCCGCCTCTCTCGCGGCGGACGTGCTGCGCCGGGTGCCGGTCGCGGGACGCTGATGCGTCCCACCGCCTCCGGCCTCGTCTTCCTCCTGCTGGGCGCCGCGCTCGCCGTCGCTGCCTACCGCTTCGCGCTGCCCGGAATGCTGCCCGTGGCGATCCTGCTCGTGGGCCTCGTCGTGGTCTCCGGCCTCATCGCCGGGCTCACCGCCGCGCGTCTCGGCGTCGAGCTCGTGCCGCGCATGCGCCGCGTCGAGGGAGAGAACCTCACGGCGGTGGGCGCACAGGCGCGCTTCGACGCGCACGTGTCCAATCGCACACCGCTGCCGGTGGGCTCCTTCTCGCTCCAGCTCACCCCCGAGGACGGGTTCGGACCCGCGCGCACGCTCACGGTCCCCGGACTGGCCGCCCGCGCGGACGTCGTGCTGCCGGTGACGGCGGTGCCCACCCGTCGCGGCACGAGCGGGATCGCCGGCACCCGGCTGAGGCTGGAGGGACCCTTCGGCCTCGTCGCGCTCACGCGCGATGCGCGTGCGGCGCTCCCCGTCGCGGTGGCTGTGCCGGATCAGCACCTGCCCGTCCGCTCACGCACCCGGACCAGCGCGGACCAGTCCGACTCCGACCGGCTGCACCGGGGCACCTCGACCCTCGACTTCCACACGCGGGAGTACTCCCCCGGCGACGACGTGCGCCACATCCACTGGGCCTCGACCGCCCGCTACGGCACCCTCATGATCCGCGAGCACGCCCATGAGGAGCATCCCTCCGCCCTGGTCCTCCTCGACACGCTGGGGGCGGATCCCAGCGGGCACGGAGCGGACATCGCAGTGACCGCCGCCGCCGCGGTCGCACTCCACCACCTCGGCGACGGCGTGGCCGTGCTGCTGGCCTCCGGCCCCGCCCTCGTCCGGGCCGAGGGGGCCAGAGGGCGGGATTCGGTGCGGCTCGCGTCCGCACACCACCCGGCCGGCGCGGAGGTGCCGGGCGTGCCCGTGCTGCCCCCGGGCACGCGCCACGCCTCGATCTGCACACTGAGCTCGGCGCGCGCGGAGGCGCTGGCCGGCGAGCTGCCCGGGAACATGCCGCGCTCACTGTTCGTCGTCGAGGAGCTCGGCGAGATCCCGGTGAGCCTGGAGACCGCACTGTTCGGCGGAGAGCTCACTCTCCCCGCCCAGTGGAGGAACGGAGCGATCCGATGAGCACGCAGACCCCTCCCCGGACCACGGCCGGCGCCTCCGCCCCCACCACCGGCCCACCGGCGCACGCGCAGGATGCCGAACCCTCGCCGTGGGTGCTCGCCGGCTGCACCACGGCCGCCATGCTGCTCGCGGCGCTGAGCCTCAGCGCCGTCTTCGCGGACTGGAGCTGGCTCGTCCCCACCGCCGTCATGATCGTCGTGATCGCCGTGGCCGGTGCGCTGCTGCGCTCCGTCTCCGCCATCCGGGCCACCGGCTCCGCCGTCCTGGTGCAGTTCCTGCTCGCCGGGGTCCTCTCCCTGTACCTGGCGGTCCCGGCCGCGATGCCGTTCGGCGTCCCCACACCGGCCGCCGTCATGGAGCTGTTCGGACAGCTGGGGCAGGGCGTCGACGACATCTACGCGACGACCGCACCCGCACCGTCCACGCCCGGCTTCACCGCGATCCTCGTGGTGGGCTTCGGGCTCATCACGATCCTCGTCGACGGACTCGTGAGCGATCTGCGTGCGCCCAAGGTGGGCGGCATCCTCCTGCTCCTCGTCTGGATCATCCCCGTGCTGCTGGCGGACGCCCAGCTGCGCTGGTACCACTTCGCCTCCGTCGCCGCGGCGTTCCTGCTCCTCATGCTCTCGCGGTACCTCAGCACGTCCGTACGCCGCGCCGCCGCCTACTCCGTGATCGCAGGCGCGCTCGCACTCGCACTGGGTGCGGCGCTGCCGCTGGTGCTGCCGCCGGTGGCGCACCGGCCGGACCGCCCGCTCAGCCAGTCGCAGGACATCAGCGTCGTGAATCCGTTCCTCGACCTGCGCAACGACCTCTCCCAGACGGAGGAGGGTCCCGTCCTCGAGTACACCACGGACGATCCGCTCGCCCCGCCGGTGCGGCTCACGAGCGTGAGCGTGTTCGACGGCAGCACCTGGGCCCCGGAGCCGTTCGACATCGACCCGTTCGCCGTGGCCGCGGACGGCCTGCCGCGACCGCCGGGGCTGGCTTCGGACACCCCCACTCAGGAGCGCACGGCGCAGGTGCGGGTGGTGGGCCTCGACGGCCAGCACCTCCCCGCCCCCTACGCCCCGGCGTCCGTGAGCGGGCTGGAGCGCCGCTGGATCTACGATCCGAAGACGCTCACCGTCGTGGGCAACGGCGTCCTCACGACGGACGCGGAGTACGAGGTGGACTACCTCTCCGCCGAACCCACCGCGGAGCAGCTCGCGGCGGCGGCTCCCGTGGACGTCGAGGACTTCGAGACCGAACTGGCGCTGCCGGACGATCTCCCCGCGGTCGTGACGGACACCGCCGACGAGGTGACCGCAGGAGCGGCGAACCAGTGGGAGGCGGCGGTCGCCCTGCAGGACTGGTTCCGCAGCGGCGAGTTCGAGTACTCCCTCGACGCCCCCGCCGAGGCCTCCGGCGACGCGCTCGAGGACTTCCTCGCCGACCGCCGCGGCTACTGCGTGCAGTTCTCCGGGGCGATGACGGCGATGGCGCGCTCGCTCGGCATCCCCGCCCGGATCGGCGTGGGCTTCACCGCCGGGACGCCGCAGGGCGACGGCGCGTACTCCGTGTCCCTGCAGGAGGCCCACGCCTGGCCGGAGCTGTACTTCGAGGGCGCGGGCTGGGTCCGCTTCGAGCCCACCCCCGGCGGACCGGCGGGCGATCCGCCGCCCTGGGCGATGTCCGAGGGGAGCCAGGAGGACGAGGAGGCGGAGGAGACGGCCGAACCCACCGAGGCCCCCGCCGACGAGGAGACCGAGGCTCCCGCCGAGACGCCTGCACCCGCCGAGGAGGAGGCCCAGGACCAGGGAGCTGCCGAGTCCGCGCAGGAGGACGCCCTGTCCCCCGCCGCGCTCCAGGGCCTGCTGGCGGCAGGGGGCGTCGTGGTGCTTCTCCTGCTCCTGGCCGTGCCGGCGCTCCTGCGGCTGGTCCAGCGCAGACTCCGGCTGACCGGGCGCGCGGGCACGTCCTCCCGCGCGCACAGCGGTGCAGGGGGCGAGGACGGGGACCTCGCACGTGCCGAGGGCACGTGGACGGAGCTCGCCGCCCTCACGGTGGACCACGGTCTCCGCTGGGACCGTGCGCTCACCCTGCGCGCGCAGGAGGAGCGGCTGGCCACGGATCTGGACGCGGAATCCCGGCAGCGCCTCGCACAGGTCGTCGGCACGCTCGAGGCCGCACGCTACGCCGGTGCGGCGGCACCGGTGCTGGTGGGCACGGCAGCAGGTGCCGAGGCGAGCGGTGCTCCTGAGGCAGATGCGTCTCCCGGCTCACGCCGTGCGCGACGGCTGCCGGACGCCGCGGAACTGTCCGCACTGGTGCGGGAGATCCGCCGCGGCCTGGGCCGCAGCCAGGGACGCGCCGCCGGCCTCCGCGCCGTGCTCCTCCCCCGCAGCCTCTGGAAGCGGCCGCGGCCGTGAGCCGCGCAGACGGGAGCGGCACCGGTGCCGCTCCCGTCTGCTCCTGCCACATGGGAAAGGCCCTCCGCGCCGTGCGCGGAGGGCCGAACAGCTTCAGGGGCGGGAGTTCCTCACTCGCCGCGGCGGCGGCGCTCCCAGCGGTCCTCCATGCGGTCCATGAAGCCGCCGCCCGCGGGCGCGCTGCCCCGCGGCGGGGTGCGGGGGGCACCCCCGGGGCCGTCGTCCTTCGCGGAACCGGCGGCGGGGTCCGTCTTCAGCGCCCAGAAACCGCCTGCCACCATGATGACGAAGCCCACGATGCCCAGCGGCCAGATGCCCGCCCAGATGCCGCCGAGAGCCACTGCGATCCCGACCACCACACCCAGGACCCCCACGACCACGCGTGAGGCGGAGAGGCCGCCGCCCACACCGGCGGACGGCGCGTCGGCGATGCTGCTCGCGAACCTCGGGTCCTCACTGCGCAGCTGCTTCTCGAGCTGCTCCAGAAGCTGCTGCTCATGGTCTGAGAGAGCCATCGCGTTCTCCTTGTCCGTCCGCTGTTCCCGGCAGCTTCCATCATAGTCGCCCGGGCGGGTCCGCGCCCACCCGGTGCGCACGTGGACGCCCACCTCCCACCGGCTGAGAAGCGCCTTCACACGCTGCCCCCAGCAACGCCGGCGGCGGGCCGTCTATTCCCTCCGAACGGCCTCGGCCGGAGCGTTCCCCAGGTGCTCGCGCAGGTGCGTCCTCCTCACTCCGGCTCCTGCGACCGGCGCAGGAGCGAGGCGGGGGTGAGCGCCGTCTTCCCGAACCTCCGGCGGACCTCGTCGAGGGCCAGCTGCGCCTCCCGCCGCTCCGCGTCCTGTCCGGCCACGGGCGCGGAGGCCTCTCCCCCGTCCTCCGGCGCGGCCGCCTCGGGGTCGAAGAGGGAGCCCTGCCTGCCGGACTCCGCGAGGGGTATGAGGTCGTGCGTGCGCAGTCCGAGGAGGCGCACGCCGGAGGAGTGCTGCTCGCGCAGGGAGCGCAGCGCCGGGCGTAGGGCCCGGTGGAGGTCCGCGGCGAGATCCGTGGGCACCGGCAGCGTGACGGACCGGGAGAAGGTGGTGAAGTCGCCGAGCCGGTACTTGAGCCCCGCGCCGCGCGCCGCCCAGCCGTCCGCCCGCAGGCGGCCGGCGACGGTGTCCGCGAGCCGGAGCAGCTCCGTCTCGAGCTCCTCGATCCGCCACACGTCCGCGGGGAAGGTGTGTTCGGCGCTCACCGAGTGGTCCTTGGCCTCGTGGCGCAGGGGACGCCGGTCGATCCCGTGGGAGAAGTCGTGGAGCATGAGCCCGTGGGAGCCGAGCACGCGGCCCGCCCACGCCCTCTCGGCGTCCGCGAGCTCCCCGATCGTCGCGATGCCGTAGCGGGACAGGGTCTGCAGCGTGGCCGCCCCCACTCCGGGCAGCGCCTCCACCGGCATGGGGCGGAGGAAGTCGTCGACCTGCGCCTGCGGCACCACCAGCAGCCCGTCCGGCTTCGCCCGGGCCGAGGCCAGCTTCGCGACGACCTTCGTCGAGGCCACCCCCACCGAGGCGGTGAGTCCGGTCTCCGCCTCGATGCGCTCGCGCAGACCGGCGGCGATGACCGCCGGAGAGCCCAGCCGGCGCAGCGCCGAGGAGACGTCCAGGTAGCCCTCGTCGACGCTCACCTGGGCGAAGTCCTCGGTCACCTCCGCGACGAGGTCGAAGACCCGTGCGGAGTAGGCGCTGTAGAGCCCGCGCGAGGGCGGGATGAAGACCGCGCGGGGGCACAGCGCCTCCGCGCGCCCGATGGGCATCGCCGCGTGCACGCCGTACTCGCGCGCCTCGTAGCTCGCGGACACGACGACTCCGCGGCCGCCCCTGCCGCCCACCACCACCGGCCTGCCGCGCAGCTCCGGGCGGGTGAGGAGCTCCACCGCCACGAAGAACGCGTCCATGTCGAGGTGGAGGATGACGCAGCCGGAGTCGTCGTCCCCCAGCAGTCCCAGATCGCCGCCACCGCGCGCCAGCTGCTTCCTGCTCACTCCCACCCCCGCGCTGTACCCTGGTGGGCATGATAGCCCGCACTTCCCGCACCGTGATCGTCACGCGCGCCGCCGCCTCCGCCGCGGTCGCCTCCGTCCTGCTCCTCACCGGCTGCGAGTCCGCCGGCTCCGGGCAGGACGCCGGCGCCGACGGCACGGAGTCCGCAGCCGCGGAGCAGACCGCCGGGTCCACCGAGGCCGCGGCGACGGAGGAGCCCACGGAGCCCGCTGCGATGACGACCTCCGGCGCGCTCGTCGATGACTTCCCCGCCGCTGTCAAGCCCCTCGAGGACGCGGAGATCGTCTACTCCTCCGTGGAGCCCGGGGAGGAGGGCGAGGCGGTGAAGCTCAACCTCACGATGCGCACGGAGATGTCCGAGTCGGACGTGCTGAAGTTCTACGCGAAGACCCTCGAGGAGGCGGGCTTCGAGCCGACAGCCGACGCCTCCTCGGCGGACGGCATCACGAAGCAGACCTATCACGCGGACGAGGCGAGCCAGCTGCTCGCGGTGACGATCAACGCCGATCCCAACACCGACGGCGCCCTCCTCGTCTCCGTCGGCGGGACGGCCCTTCCGTGAGCCCTGCCGCCGCGCCCTCCGTGACACCGGCGCGCCCGCTCACCGCGCCCGAGGCCGTCCGCACCGCCGTCGACGCCCGCCTGCTGGCGTTCCTGGACTCCGCGGCGGCCGGGCTCCGCGAGGTCTCCCCCGTCGCCGACCGCCTCATGGAGCCGCTGCGCGCGTTCGCGAGCGGAGGCAAGCGGGTGCGCGCCATGCTCACCTGGTGGGGGCACGAGCTCGCCGGCGGCGCGCCCGGCGAGGCGATCGCCTCCGCGGCCGGCGCGGTGGAGCTCCTCCACGCGGCCGCGCTCGTCCACGACGACGTCATCGACGCCTCGGAGACCCGCCGCGGCGCCCCCGCCGTCCACGCCCGCTTCCGGCAGGAGCACGCGAGCGGCGGCTGGGACGGCGATCCCGCCCTGTACGGCACCTCGGCGGCCATCATCGCCGGCGACCTCTGCCTGGCCCTGAGCGAGGAGCTGTTCGGCACCACGGGTCTGCCCGTGACGGCGGAGGTGCGCGCGGCACACGACGCCCTGCGACGCGACGTGATGCTGGGCCAGTTCCTCGACATCGACCTCGAGGCGCAGCCGGTGCCGCGTGCGGAGCTCGCCGCCCGCGCCTCCGAGGTGCTCACGCACAAGACCGCCCTCTACACCGTGGTCCAGCCGCTGGCGCTCGGAGCGGCGCTGGCGGGAGCCGGTCCCGCGCTCCTGCGGGCCCTGCGCGCCTACGGACTGCCGGTGGGCCGGGCCTTCCAGATGCGCGACGACATGCTGGGGGTGTTCGGGGAGCCGGAGACGACCGGCAAGCCCGCCGGGGACGACCTCGTGCAGGGGAAGAAGACGCTCCTCGTCGCCGCGGTGCTGGAGCGCGCGGAGCCGGCCGAGGCCGACTGGTTCGAGTCCCGGCTGGGCGCTCCCGGACTCACCCCGGCCGAGCTCGCGGAGATGACCGCCCTCATCACCGCCTGCGGCGCCGCGGCGGAGATGGAGGCCCGGATCGAGGAGGAGCGCGCCGCGGCCGAGACGGGTCTCGCCGCTCTGCGCGAGCTGGGAGTCGCCCCGGAGAGTCTGCGCGCGCTCGGGGAGTTCGCGGACCGGCTCACGCACCGGAGGGCGTGAGCCCCGCGCGGACGAGCGGCCGGCTCAGAACGCGAGGGCCTGCGCGCGCCTGCGGATCTCCGTCTTGTTGCCGGCGCGGAGCAGGTCGATGGGGCGCCCGGGCAGCGAGTCGTCCGGGGTGAAGAGCCAGGCGATGGCCGCCTCGTCGTCGAAGCCTGCGTCCTGCAGCGTGATAAGGGTGCCCTTGAGGTGCTTCACGGGGAGGCAGTCGTCGTCGAGGAACAGCTCCGGCACCTGGAAGACGCTGCGCTCCCCCCGGCGGAGGCCGATCACGGCGCGCTCCTCGACGAAGCGGCGGACCTTGGAGATGCCCAGCCCCGAGCGCTCCGCGATGTCCGGGAGCGGGAGCCAGGCGTCGACGAGTTCATCTGTTCTGTTCACCCCTTCACCCTAACCTGCGAGGCGACGACACGCCCGCGGCGGTGCCCGGGATCCGCGGGCGGTGCCGGATACGCTGGAGACTCGTCTGCGCGATGCCGACTTCCCACCCACGGATCCCGGCTCCGCCGGCGCGATCCCGGACCCCGCACCAGGACGGACAGATGACCTCGACGACGGACCCCTCCGCGCACACCGATCACGGCCGCAGGCAGCGGCACCGGACGGCACTGCGTGAGGCGAGCCCGCTCGAGGTCTCCGCGATGCTCAGCGAGACGGCGACCGTCGGCCCGGACCCCGCCCCCGCTCAGCCCCCGGCGCTGCCGCTCGACATCCCCAGCGGCCCCGGCTTCCTCTCCGGCACGGCCGGAGAGTCGGTCCCCGTCACCCACGGCGGGCGCACCTACCGGGTGCGCGAGGGCGACGACCTGCCCTCCGTCGCCGCCCGGTTCGGCGTCTCGGCACCGGCCCTCGTCGAGCTCAACGGCCTCGGCAGGAGGCCCCGGCTGCGCCCCGGACAGATCCTCTCGCTGCCGGAGAGGCGCCCCTCGTCCGGCGCCGCCGCCGTGCGCGTCCGCCCGGGCGACACGCTGGCCTCCATCGCCGCGGCGCAGCACCGCTCGCGGGCGGACATCCGGCGCGCCAACGCGATGGGCGAGTCCTCCCTCATCGTCGAGGGCGAGCTGCTCGCCCTCTCCGGCTCCGGCGCCATGAGCCAGCGGCCCCTGCGCAGGCCCGAGGACCTCGGCGAGCTGCCGGCCGTGGCGGCGGACGCCCACGGCTACCCGGAGGAGACGGTGCTCGCCGCGCGGATCAACAAGCGCTCGCTCACGGCCCGCGCGATCCCCTCCCGCCGGGCCGCCCGCCGCATGATCGAGACCGTCGCGGCGGAGCACGGGGTGGACCCGCAGCTGGCCTCGGCCGTGGCGCAGCTGGAGAGCGGCTGGCACCACGGCGTGGTGAGCCCCGGCAACGCGATCGGGATCATGCAGGTGACCCCGCACGCCGCGTGGACGGCCTCGGTGAGGATCGCCCGGCGCCTCGATGTGCTGGACGCGCGTGACAACGTCACCGCCGGGGTCGTCATCCTCGCCGCGCTCACGGACGTCGCCGCGGACGAGAGGGAGGCCCTGAGCGCCTACTACCAGGGGCTGCGCTCCGTACGCGCACACGGCCCCTACCCGGACACCGCGCGCTTCGCCTCGAGCGCACTCATCATTGCCGAACGTCTGCGCGCGGAGGTGCGACGATGACCACGCTCACGGATCCCCTCATCGGGGTCGCCCTGGACGACCGCTACCGCGTGGACGCGCCGGTCGCCCGCGGCGGCATGGCGATGGTGTACCGCGGCACGGACCTCCGTCTCGACCGGGTCGTGGCGCTCAAGGTCATGCACCGTCACCTCATCGACGACGCCGGCTTCGTGGAGCGCTTCCAGCGCGAGGCGCGCGCCGCGGCCGGGCTCATCCACCCCAACCTCGTGGCCGTCCACGACACCGGGCGCGACGGCGACGCGGTCTACCTCGTCATGGAGTACCTGCCGAACGTGACCCTGCGCCGGGAGCTGCGCCATCGCGGCCACCTCACCCCCCGGCAGTCCCTCGTGGTCCTCGATGCCGTCCTCGCGGGCCTCGAGGCGGTGCACGCCGCCGGGATGATCCACCGCGACCTCAAGCCGGACAACGTCCTGCTCGGCGAGGACGGGAAGATCAAGCTCGCGGACTTCGGCCTCGCACGGGCGGTGAGCGCCGCGACGACGACGAAGACGCTCATGGGCACCGTGGGCTACGTGGCCCCGGAGCTCGTGACCCGCACCGGGGCCGACGCACGCACCGATCTCTACACGGTCGGCATCATGCTCTACGAGATGCTCACCGGCGAGCAGCCGTACACGGACGAGGTGCCGATCCGGGTCGCCTACCGCCACGTGCACGACGACGTCCCTCCGCCCTCGTCCCTCGTCCCCGAGCTGTCCCCGCGCCTCGACGCCCTCGTCCTGTGGGCGACGGCACGCGACCCCGAGGAGCGCCCCCAGTCGGCGACGGCGCTGCGCGAGGCGCTGGCGGAGGCCCGCGCGGAGCTGAGTCCGGACGAGCTGGACCTCGGGTCGGAGGAGCTGCCCACCGCCGCGCTCGACGAGACCCGTCCGCTGCTCGTCCCCACTGCGACGATCCGCACCGCGGCAGCCGCGGACTCCGGTGAGGTGCCGCGGACCACGGACGAGATCCCGTACCTCGAGGACGAGGCCGGCGAGGCGGACGCTCCCGCCGGTGCCGCAGCTGTCGCGGAGAAGGCGGACACCGAGGCGGACGACGCGGACACGGCCGGGGCGAAGGCGGAGAGGACCGCCGCGGAGACCAGCGCAGCGGCCGCCGGGGGCTCCGCCGGCACCCTGCTGGCCGCCGACGAGCGCTCACCGCGCCGCCGCGGCAGGCTCGCCTGGCTCCTCGTCGCCGCGGTCCTGGCACTCGGCCTCGTGGCGGGCGGGATCTACCTCCTCCAGGACCGCACCGCGGTGGTCCCGGAGGTCACGACCGGCCAGGACGTCGCCGAGGCGGTGACCCTTCTCGAGGATGCCGGATTCAGGGTGGAGCAGGAGGAGGCCTACAGCGCCACGGTGCCCGCCGGCCTCGTGCTCGGGGCGGACCCCGCCGGAGGCACGGAGCTGGAGCCCGGGGGGACCGTGACGCTGCAGGTGTCCCAGGGTGAGGAGCTCTTCCGGGTGCCGGACGTCACCGGTTCCGCGGAGGCCGATGCCCGCACCTCCCTCGAATCCTCCGGGATGGTGCTGGGCAAGATCACCCGCGAGTACTCGGACACCGTGCAGGAGGGCACGGTCATCAGCCAGGGCGTGGGCGGGGACGAGACCGTCGCGAAGGGCACTCCGGTGGACCTCGTGGTCTCCAAGGGCGTCGAGCCCATCGAGGTGCCGGTCGTCACCGGCATCGACTACGACTCCGCCTTCGGCCGGCTGGCGCGCATGGGGTTCCGTGTGGCCCGCGACGACGTGTTCGACGACGAGGTCGCCTCCGGCCAGGTCGTCTCGCAGTACCCGAAGGCGGGCGAGCTCAAGCACGAGGACGACCTCATCATCCTCCGGGTCTCGAAGGGGCCCGAGGCACCGGCGGACTCCGGAGACGAGAAGGAGTCCGACAAGAAGGACTCCGACAAGAAGGACTCCGAGGACGAGAAGAAGGCCGACGAGTAGGCGACGGAGCCTCAGGCCGCGGTGCGCTCCGCGAGCTCCGCGAGGATCCGGGCCGCGGACCCGGCCGCCGCGTCGTCCACGTCCAGGTGGGTGACGAGCCTGCAGGCCTGCTCCCCCAGCGGCGTGATGCGCACTCCGCGTGCGGCCGCGAGCTCAGCGAACTCCGCCGCGTCCACCGTCAGCGCCGCCGTGCTGAGAAAGGCGATGTTCGTCTCGACGATGTCCGGATCGCACGTGCCGGGCACCGCCTCCGCCACCCGCGCGGCAATGAGATGCGCACGTGCGTGGTCCTCGGCGAGGCGGTCGACGTTGTGCTCGAGAGCGTAGTGGCCGGCGGCAGCGAGGATCCCGGCCTGCCGCATCCCGCCGCCGTAGCGCTTGCGCAGGTAGCGGGCCTCACCGATGAGCTCCGCGTCACCGGTGAGGACGCTGCCCACGGGCGCTCCCAATCCCTTGGACATGCACAGGCTGAGGCTGTCGACGCACTCCCCCTGGTCCGCGAAGGAGCAGCCCGAGGCCACCACGGCATTGGCGACCCGCGCACCGTCCATGTGGACGCGGATCCCCCGCTCTGCGGTCAGCGTCCGCAGCCGGCGCAGCTCGTCCAGCGCCGCGACGCGCCCGCCGGAGAAGTTGTGCGTGTTCTCCACGGTGATCGCGGCGGTGCCCACCTGGTTGTATCCGTTCGCCCGCTCCGCGAGCGACATCGCGGCGTCCGCGTCCAGGGTGCCGTCCGGCGAGATCCACGTGCGGCTGGTGACGCCCGCGAGTGCGGCGTGGCCGCCCACCTCGGCACGCAGCACGTGGGCCCGGGACTCCGCGAGGAGCTCGGTGCCGCGCGGCACGCTCGCCGCCACGCCCAGCATGTTCGTCATGGTGCCGGACGGGCAGAACAGGCCCGCCTCGTGTCCGAACATCTCCGCCACACGGGCTTCGAGGGCATTCACCGTGGGATCCTCGGCGTACACGTCGTCGCCCACGTCCGCGTACGCCATCGCCCGGCGCATGCCCTCCGACGGGCGGGTGAGCGTGTCCGAGCGGAGATCCGCCACCGGAGCGGCCTGCCCCGCGCTCATGCCCGCGAGGCGCGGGTGAGGAGCTCGGCCACCTGGAACGCCATCTCCAGCGACTGGTCGTGGTTGAGGCGCGGGTCCACCAGCGTCTCGTACCGGCGGCGCAGGCCCTCCTCGTCGATCTGGGCACCGCCGCCCAGGACCTCGGTGACGTCGTCGCCGGTCAGCTCGATGTGCAGACCGCCCGGCACCGTCCCGGCCTCCGCGTGCGCGTCGAAGAAGCCCGCGACCTCCTCGACCACGTCCTCGAAGCGGCGGGTCTTGAAGCCGTTGCCGGAGGTGATGGTGTTGCCGTGCATGGGGTCGCAGACCCACGCGACCTGCGGCACCTCGTGTCCCACCTCCGCGAGGAGGGCCGGCAGCTTCTCACGGATCTGGCCGGCGCCCATGCGCGTGATGAAGCTCAGACGGCCCGGAGTGCGCTCCGGATCCAGCTTGTCCACGAGCCGGAGGACGTCGTCCTTCGTGGCACTCGGACCCAGCTTCACGCCGATCGGGTTGTGGACCTTCGAGAGGAAGTCCACGTGCGCCCCGTCCAGATCGCGGGTGCGCTCACCGATCCACAGGTAGTGGCCGGAGACCGCGTAGGGGTTGCCGGTCCGGGAGTCGATGCGCGTGAGCGCGCGTTCGTACTCGAGGAGGAGCGCCTCGTGCGCGGCGAAGAACTCGACCGTGCCCAGGGCCTCGAAGTCGGCACCGCAGGCGTCCATGAACTTCAGCGCACGGTCGATCTCCCGTGCGATCTGCTCATAGCGGTGGTAGTTGGGGTTGGAGCCGAGGAAGCCCCGGTTCCACTCGTGCACGCGCCGCAGATCGGCGAAGCCGCCCTGGGTGAAGGCGCGCAGGAGGTTCAGGGTGGACGCCGAGGTGTGGTACGCCTGCAGGAGGCGGCCCGGATCGTGCCGGCGGGCCTCGGGCGTGAATTCGTGGTTGTTGATGATGTCGCCGCGGTAGGACGGCAGGGTCACCCCATCGCGCGTCTCCGTGTCGGAGGAGCGGGGCTTGGCGAACTGGCCGGCCATCCGCCCCATCTTCACCACCGGGACGGAACCGGCGTAGGTGAGCACCGCAGCCATCTGCAGGACGGTCTGGACGCGGCGGCGGATCTTGTCCGCCGTGGCGTCCGCGAAGGTCTCCGCACAGTCGCCGCCGGCCAGCATGAATGCCCGGCCGGCCGCGACCTCTGCGATGCGGCTGCGGAGCACGTCCGCCTCACCCGCGAACACGAGCGGGGGCACGGCTCGCAGCTCCTGCAGGACCGCCTCGAGCTCCGCGGGATCCTGATACGTGGGCTGCTGCTGAGGGGCGAGGTCGCGCCAGGTCTCCAGTCCTGCGAGGGTCTCCGGGGTCGCCTGCGCAGAACCCACCGCTTCGTAGCGGGGGTCGTCATGGAAGCTCAATGGCCGGCCTTTCTGTCGTTCTCCGTGCTGCTGTGCTCCTCGGTGCGGAGCCGCCGTCCGCCGCGCTGCGGCTGACGGCACCAGAGTACGCAGTCAGCGCTCGTCATCGCCGTACGTGTCGGCATCCGGATGGTCGCCCTCGTCCGCCGGTCCGGCCTCGGGCTCCGGCGCCTCGGCGGCGGGGTCGAAGTCCTCCGCGGAGACGTGGTCGAGGAACTCGCGGAACTCCGCGACCGCATCCTCGTCGGGCTCCGGCGCATCGATCCCGTCGTCGGCGAGGACCGTCTCGTCGATGTAGACCTTCGCGTCCGCCGTGAGTGCGAGCAGGGCCGCGTCGGAGGGGCGGGCGGAGATGACCTGGCCGTCGTCCGTGCGGATCTCCGCCATGAAGGTC
>NZ_BAAAPZ010000019.1:223482-295870 GCF_039531405.1 Brevibacterium salitolerans
CGAGCTGGTGGGTGAGGGGCCGCGGCGAGACGAGCATCTTCTTCGCCATCGTGATGGAGGCGGCCTCCTGCGAACCGATCCAGATGGGCAGGTACCGGGGACGGTCCAGGGCCTTGAGGACCAGAATCGGCTGATTCGCAGGCAGCTCGATCCTGATCCCCACGACCTCGGCTTCGATCTCAGCCATGGCAGTCCGGCTCAGCTGGTGCGGGGACGCTGCTGGAAGATCATGCGGAACTTGCCGATCTGCACGTCCGCACCGTTCTGCAGCTCGATCGAGTCGATGAGCTGCCGGCCCACGTAGGTCCCGTTGAGTGAGCCGGTGTCGCGCAGGGTGAAGCCGCTGGGCGTGCGGACGAACTCCGCATGCTTCCGCGAGACCGTCACGTCGTCGAGGAAGATGTCCGCGTTGGGACTGCGGCCCACCGTGACGACGTCCGTGTCGAGGAGGATCTGGGCACCGGCGTCAGGACCGGAGACCACCACGAGGAGCGCGTCGGTGGCGTCGAGGCCGGAGAGGTCCGGCACGGGGTGGATCTCACCGGTGTGCGGGTCGAGGATCCCGGAGAACTGCGGCTGCGACCCCTGCGGCTGCGCGTCCGGCTGGGGCCACTGGCCCTGCTGCTCGTACGGCTGCTGTGCCTGCTGCTGCCCCTGGGGCTGCTGGTACGGCTGTTCGGGCTGGGAACCGGTGGGGGCGCCCCACTGCTGACCGGGCTCTCCGCCCCACTGCTGCGGAGGCGTGCCGCCCTGGGACTGTGCGGAGAACTGCGGTCCGGAGCCGAATCCGCCGGGAGCACCCTGCGGCTGGCCCGGCCAGACGTTCTGGGGCCGGCCCTGCCCCTGCGGATCCGCGTAGCCCGGCTGCTGACCCTGCTCCTGCCACTGCTGGCCCTGCTGCGACTGCCCTTGCTGCGACTGCCCTTGCCAGGGCTGCTGCTCCGGACTCTGCGGCGTGCCGAACGGGAAGACGTGCGGCGTCGCGGAGGTCGGTGAACCCTGGCCCTGCTGCTCGCCGGGGAACCCGCCGTTCTGCTGAGACATCAGGCTCCTTCACTCTCTGCGGCCGCCCGATAGGCGGGTGCATCCATGAGCGCGTCGACCTCAGCGGGATCGCTGAGGCGCACGTCGTAGATCCAGCCGTCGCCGTAGGGCGAGGAATTGATGGATTCGGGTGCGTCCTCGAGGGACTCGTTGACGGCGACGACCTCGCCGGAGACGGGTGCGATGAGATCGGAGACGCTCTTGGTGCTCTCCACCTCACCGCAGGACTCGCCGGCGGTGACGGAGTCACCGAGCTCAGGAGCATCGACATAGACGACATCACCCAACGAGTCCTGCGCGAAGTCAGTGACCCCTACACGGACGACGGAATCGTCATCCGTGCGGGCGACCCACTCGTGCTCCGCCGAATAGCGCAGACCATCAGGGAAATTGAGATCTGTCATGTCAGCTCCTAGTCCTCGCAATCATGTCCACAGCATAACCGGTTCAGTGTCCCAGGTCGCACTTCACATCGCCACTCCTGACGGCGGTGTCGCCTTCCCGCTCCCGCCGCGCGGGTCCGGGCCCTGCGCGCGCACCTCCTCGTCCGTGTCCCGCGGCACCGCCCGCCCCGGTCCCCGGCCCCCGCCTCTCACGTGCGCGGCAGATCACATTTCCCGGCAGGGGCTCTCACCAGTGATTTCACCCCGCTGCGGGCCGCGCTTCCCGCACGGATACTGGGCACTCCACGGCAGCGCATTCCTGCCGAGGCGGATTTGCCACCCCCTCCCGGCTCCTATAGAGTTCTTCTCGGTTCACAGCGAACCGGACGGGCTATGGCGCAGCTTGGTAGCGCGCCTGACTGGGGGTCAGGAGGTCGTGGGTTCGAATCCCGCTAGCCCGACCGCGTGAAGTCCCGCTTCATCGATCGGATCGATGAGGCGGGACTTCTTCGTCTCCGTCCTCGGGCATAGTCTTCCCGGAGAGCGCCGCACGGGAGCGGCACACGCATCCGAGTGCGAGGGAGGCAGAGCGATGCCGGCACATCTGTGGAAGATCGCGACGGGAGCGGGAGCAGCCGCACTCGCGGCGGTGACCGCCTACGACCTCACGCAGCGGCGGCACTCGATCCTGCGGAGCTACCCGGTCCTCGGGCACATGCGCTATCTCCTCGAGGAGGTGCGCCCGGAGCTCCAGCAGTACTTCATCGAGCGCAACTGGGACGGCCGCCCTTTCGACCGCGACACCCGCACGGTCATCTACGAGCGCACCAAGGGGATCCACGGCGAGCAGGCCTTCGGCACGGAGCGCGATGTCGAGGAGCCCGGATACGAATGGCTCGTGCAGACCATCGCCCCGGTCCCCGCACCGGCCGCACCTCCCCGCGTGGTGGTGGGCGGCCCCGACTGCCGCCGGCCGTACTCGATGTCACTGCTCAACGTCTCCGCCATGAGCTTCGGGGCGCTCTCCGCCAATGCGATCCGCGCGCTCAACCGGGGAGCCGCGGCGGGCGGCTTCGCGCATGACACCGGTGAGGGCGGGCTCTCCGAGCACCACCGCGAGAACGGCGGTGATCTCATCTGGGAGCTCGGCACCGGCTACTTCGGTGCACGCACCGAGACGGGCGAATTCGACCCGGAGCGCTTCGCCCGGCGAGCGGCGGATCCGCAGGTGAAGTGCGTCTCGCTGAAGCTCAGCCAGGGTGCCAAGCCCGGGATCGGCGGAGTGCTGCCCGCCCCCAAGGTCACGGCGGAGATCGCACGGGTGCGCGGTGTGCCCGTGGGCGAGAAGTGCGTGAGCCCTCCCGCCCACAGCGCCTTCTCCACGCCGGCGGGGCTCATCCGCTTCGTCGCCCGCCTGCGTGAGCTCTCCGGCGGCAAGCCGGTGGGGATCAAGCTCTGCGTGGGCTCCCGGGTCGAGGTCCTCTCCCTCTGCAAGGCGATGCGCGCCGTCGGCACGGCACCGGACTTCATCATCGTGGACGGGTCCGAGGGCGGTACGGGAGCCGCACCCCTCGAGTTCGAGGACACCGTGGGGATGCCGCTCACGGAGGGACTCATGCTCGTGGACAGCGCCCTGCGCGGGGCCGGGCTGCGCGAGGCGGTGAAGGTGGGCGCCGCCGGCAAGGTCGCGGTGGGCAGCGACATCGTCAAGCGCCTCATCCAGGGCGCGGACTTCACCCTCTCGGCACGGGCGATGATGATGGCCGTCGGCTGCATCCAGGCGCAGAAGTGCCACACGGACAGGTGCCCGGCGGGCGTGGCGACGCAGGACCCGCGACGGGCGCGCTCCCTCGACGTCGCGGACAAGAGCGAACGCGTGCAGCGGTACCAGCGCTCGACCGTCGCGGAGGCCGTCCGCCTCATGGCCTCGATGGGTGTGTCCGACCCCGCCCGGCTCACACCGGAGATGCTGCGCCGGAACACGGGCCCGCACCGCAGCTCCTCCTACGGCGAGCTCTACGGACGGCTGGCCCCGGGACAGCTCCTCACCGACCCACCCGCGGACTGGGCGCACGACTGGGCACGCGCCTCGGCCGAGGGGTTCCCGCAGCCCTGATCCGGATCCCGGGGGCATGCGCCGATGCGCGGGCGCTTCCCGACCGATACCGTAGTACCGCCAGCACGGACACACACAGACCCGCTCTGCCGCAGTCGCACCCGGGCCGCAGCTCCGCGCCGGCCCACGGCCCGCACCGGGGCCGTTCCCGTCCCAGGAGTGCTCCCCATGAACCGGATCCGCAGTCTCACCGCCCGCACCTGGATGCTGATCGCCGCATGTGCGGTCGTCTTCGCGCTCGTCGTCACGGCCGTCCTCGTCCTGCCGCTGGGCGATTCCGCGGAGGAGGCGGCGGAACGGGCGCTGCCGGCACTGCAGCAGACCTCCCCGGAGGACGGCGCCGCAGGCGGGGAGGGACCGCTGGCCGCCGCCGGCTGGATCGTGCCCGAGGCCGACGCTCCCGGGACCGGTCCGGACGAGGAGTACGCTCGGATCGCCTCGGGCATGGGCGGTCTCGACTCGACCGGCCCGTTCGGCCCGCCCGCGGTGTCCTTGGGCGGGGTGACGGAGCACTCCGGCGGCGCCGAGGCCACGCTGCACTGGATCTGGCCGCACGGGGACCGGGCCTGGGAGCACACCTCCGTCCTCCGCCTCGAGAAGCGGGACGGGGAGTGGGCTCCCGTCATGGAGCCCCGCGCCGTGCACGCGGACCTGCAGGCCGGTGAGTCCCTCGGCACACAGGTCGACCGCCCGGAGCGCGGCCGCATCCTCGGTGCCGGCGACGAGGTCCTCGCAGGTCCCCAGCCGGTGGTCGTGGTGGGCGTCGAGCCGCGACGGGCCGAGGACGTCGAGGAGCTCAGCGACGCGCTCGAGGAGCACCTGGACATCGACGGCGATGCGCTCGCCGACCGGATCGAGGCGGCGGCCGACGACGCCTTCGTCGAGGTCATCACGCTCCGGCGGGACGACTACGACGAGGTGAGCGACGACATCCGGCTGCTGCCCGGCACCGTCTTCCGTGAGGAGGAGCAGCCGCTGGGCCGGTCGCGCACCTTCGCCGCCGCGACGCTGGGCAGCGCCGGACCGGCCACGGCGGAGGACATCGAGAACTCCGAGGGGCGGCACACCGCCGGCGACGTGGTGGGCCGCAGCGGTCTCAACCGCGCGTTCGACGGGGAGCTCGGCGGCCTCCGCACCGTCGTGGTCAACCGGGTCGACGCGGAGGACGGCAAGCACGAGCTCGGCACCGTCGAGGGCGAGGAGGGCAGCGACGTCGCCACCACCCTGGACGTCGACGTGCAGGAGGCGGCCGATGCCGCGACGGCGGACGGGGACAAGCCGGCGGCTCTCGTGGCGCTGCGCCCCAGCGACGGCCACGTCCTCGCCTCGTCCAGCTCCGACCCCGAGGGCGGCGCCTTCGACCGCGCGCTCGCGGGCAGGTACCCGCCCGGCTCGATCTTCAAGGTCGCGAGCGGCCTCGCCCTGCTGCGCGCGGGCGTCACCCCGGAGGACGTGCTCGCCTGTCCGGAGACCACGGACGTGGAGGGCAAGGTCTTCACGAACGCGGAGGACTTCGGCCTCGGGGAGTCCACCTTCGCCGAGGACTTCGTGCAGTCGTGCAACACCGCCTTCGTGGACGCCGCGGCGCGGGCGGACGGCGAGGCGCTCGCCTCCGCGGCGGCGGACCTGGGGATGGGCCTCGCGAACGGGATCGGCACGGATGCCTTCGGCTCCGCGGTGCCCGTCGAGGACGATCCCGTCACCCACGCCGCGATGATGATCGGCCAGGGCACTGCCGAGGCCAGCCCGCTGGGAGCCGCCGTCATGGCCGCCAGTGTGGCGCAGGGCGAGACCGTCGAGCCCGTGCTGGTGCCCGAGGCCGTGGAGAGCGCGGAGGAAGGCGGATCCGGCCCGGGTACGGGCGAGCTCGAGCCCGGGCACGTCGAGGCGCTCCAGGAGCTCATGGCGGAGACCGTCACCGACGGCACCGCCTCGGCGCTGCGCGATGTGCCCGGTCCGGCCGTGCACGGCAAGACCGGCACCGCGGAGTACGGCGGCGAGACCCCGCCGCGCACCCATTCCTGGTTCGTGGGGTACCAGGGCGACCTGGCCTTCGCGGTGCTCGTGGAGGACGGCGGATTCGGCGCCGAGGCCGCCGTGCCGATGGCCGAGGACTTCCTCCGCGCGCTCCACGACTGAGCCCGCCGCTCCCCTAGGCCGGTGCCGTGCGCGCCAGCAGCCGGGCGAAGGCGCCGCCCCGGCTCCTCAGCTCGGCGGCCGTGCCCGTCTCCACGAGACGACCGGCGTCGATCACCGCGACCCGCGCGGACGGCTCCACGAGGTCGACCCGATGGGTGATCTCCACCGTCGTCGCACCGGGACGGAGGCGGTGCAGCTGCTCCCGCACATGTGCGGCGGTGTCCGCGTCCAGCTGGCTCAGCGCCTCGTCGAGCACCAGCACCTCCGGCTGCGCCAGCAGCGCACGTGCGAGTGCCAGCCGCTGGAGCTGGCCGCCGGAGACCTGGCTGCGGCCTGCGGCGAGCACGGTTGCCAGGCCGTCCGGCAGCTCCGCGGCCCACTCCTCGAGGCCCACTGCGGCGAGAACGGTCTGCACCTGTGCCGGGTCCGCGTGCGGGGCGGCGAGACGGAGATTGGCGTCGACGGTGTCCGCCAGCAGCGTGGGCCGCTGGTCGACGATCGCCACACGGGAGCGCAGCTGTTCCAGCGGCAGGCCGGAGACGTCCTCGCCGCCCAGCAGGACGGCGCCGGTCTCCGGATCCCAGTCCCGCAGGAGGAGGGAGGCGAGGGTGGACTTCCCGCTGCCGGAGACGCCCGCCACATAGGACCACTCGCCGCCGGGCAGCACGAGGTCCACATCGTGGAGCACCTCCCGCGGGCCGTGGCGGAAGGTCACGCCCCGGAACTCGACGGTGGGCGCAGCGGGGCGGGCAGCGGGAGGTCCCGTGCGTGCGGGCAGGGCCGCGCCTGCGGCATCCACGACCGCGGGAGGCGCCTCCACGATGCGGCGCAGCCGCTGCGCGCTCGCGAGTGCGGAGTCGAGGCCCGCCGCGAAGCCGTCGACCCCGCTCACCGGTCCGCGCAGGCCCACCGCCGCCGCGAGCGTGAGGACGACGGCCTCGGCCTCGGCACCATTCGCCACCCCGGTCACGAGCACGGTCAGCACCGCCGCCGTCTGCACGAGTTCGAGCAGACCCGCGCGGACGCCCTCGATCCGGCCGGAGTGGGACCGCGCACGCGTGAGCGCCCTCCCGGCGGAGTCGAGGCCGGCCAGACGCGCCTCCTCCGCGCCCGTGTGCAGCACCTCGCGCACCCCCGCCACGTCGTCGCCCACGTGTGCGGCCACCTGGCCGCGCCCCTCGGCGACGGAGTCCGCGGCGGTCCAGACGGTGCGGGCGGAGAGCAGCGGGAGGAGGAGCGCCAGGACCACGAAGGGCACGAGCAGCCAGGCCAGTGCTGCGTCCGCCGCCGTGCCCAGCCAGAGGAGCACCACGGCGGGCACCACGAGGGCGGAGACCGCGGGCGGGAAGGTGTGGGCGAAGAACACCTCGATGCGGTCGATGTCCCGCGTGGCCGTCTCCGTGAGCACGGCCCCGGCACGTCCCTTCGTCGCGGCAGGGGCCTGCGGGATGAGCCGGGCGAAGAAGAGCTCGCGCAGCCGCTGGAGCGAGGTGAACGCCACCCAGTGGCCCGCGTAGTGCTCCGCGTAGCGCAGACCGGCCTTGGCCAACGCCATGACGACGAGGACCGCCGCGAGGCGGAGAGCGTGCGACTGTGCGCTCGCGGCGGCGGCGAGGAGCGCCGAGGCCGTGACCACCAGCAGCCCCACCCCGAGCAGCTGGGAGACGATGCGGGCGAGCGCGGAGAGGACGAGCGGAGCGAGGAGGGTCCGCGTCTGCGAGACCAGCCACCGCATGGTGCTCCGCCGGCTGGCCCCCTGGGTTGAGTCCGGCCCGACGGCCTTCATGGTGTCGTCTCCTGTGTCTGCGCTGCTGTGTGACCTGTCCGGTCCTGGGCTCCGGACGACAGGGCCTGGGCTCCGGAGGACTGGTCCTGCTGGGCTCCGACCGTGACGACGCGGTCGGCGGCGAGTATCGCACCGGGGCGGTGGGCGATCATGAGGACGGTGCGGTCCTCGCTGAGCGAGTCGAGCGCGTCCAGGATGGCGGCCTCGGCACCCAGATCCACCTGGCTGGTGGGTTCGTCCAGGAGGAGGATGGGCGCATCCGTGAGCCACGCCCGCGCGATCGCGAGCCGCTGCGCCTGGCCGCCGGAGAGCAGCGCGCCCTGCTCCCCCACCGGCGTGTCGAGCCCCTGGGACATGGCCTCGACGTCAGCGCGGAGCCCTGCCCGTCCGAGTGCGTCCCAGAGCAGGGAGTCCGGCGGCTCTGCACGTCCGTCCGCGAGGCCCCGCCGGGCGGCCGGGCGAAGGTTGTCACGGATGCTGCCCATGAAGAGGAAGGCACGCTGCTCCACGACGGCCATCCGCCGCCGGGCCCGGGCCAGCGCCTCGGCCGAGGCTGTCTCGCCCAGAGCGATGCCGTCCACCTCGACGCGCCCGCTGCGGGGAGTGAGGTGCCCCTCCAGCACGGCGGCCGCCGTGGACTTCCCCGCCCCGCTGGGGCCCACGAGAGCCACACGCTCTCCGCGGCGGACCGCGAGCGAGAAGTCCGTGAGGACGTCGGGCCCGCCCGGCCAGCCTGCCGTCACGTGCTCGAGCAGGAGGACGGGCGCCTGCGATGTCTCCTCTGCCCAGGCGTCCCGTGCGGTGCCTGCGTGATTCGGACTGCCAACCGGATCCGCGTCATCCGAATCTGTGTCATCCGGAGCTGTGCCGGCTGGACCGGCATCGTCCGGACCTGCGCCGGCTGGACCAGAACCGGCCGCTGAGCCGGAGCCGCCTGCGGCAGAATCGGCCGCGGCGAGCAGGCCGCCGATCTGCGACTGGCTCGCCCGGCCGGCGATGCCGATGTAGAAGAACTGGCCCACCACGTCCACGGGGCCGATCACCAGCGTGGACATGAGCAGGACGGCCACGGCCTGGCCCAGGTCCATGTCACCGGAGGCCACCCGCAGCACGGAGAGCACAGCGGCCGCGACCACGACGGTGAGGGAGAACGCGGCGTCGACGACGAGGATGAGCAGCTGGTTGACCGCGAGCATCCGCATGAGGGAGGACCGGTGCTCCTCTCCCCTGCGGGCGAGCTTCTCCGCCTCACGGTCCGCGGCGCGGGAGTGGACGAGGGTCTCGAGCGCCTGGACGGCGTCGAGGAAGGCCGCCGTGAGCCGGGCCTGCGACCTCCGGTAGCGCCCACCCACCGGCCGCACGAGCCGTTGGAACCCGCCGATCAGCAGCGGCACCAGGAGGATGAGGAGGGCGAGGACGCCCGCGATGACGGGGTCCACGGTGAGCGCCATGAGCGCAAGGACGAGGAGCGGGGTCGTGAGCGAGGCGGTGATGGGTCCGAGGAACGCCGCGCGGTACTGCGCGGCCTTCTCCACCGCAGCGCTCGCCGTCGAGAGGAGCCGCCCCGCCTGGGCAGACGCATGAACCGCGCCGCCGCGGAACACGGCGGACACCACCTGGACCCGCAGGCGGCGTTCCGTCTCCGAGGCCGCCCATTGCGTGAACCAGGCACTCACGCCTGTGCTCACTGCTGCGAGGATGCCTGCGACGACGGCGAGCGTCCACCAGCCGGGGCTCGGAGCGACCGGCTGCAGGGCTCCGCTCGCGGTACCGCTGCCGGAGGCTGCCGTCGCGGCGGACAGCAGGCGGCCCACCAGCAGGAACACCACCGCGGCCGAGACCGCCGCGAGCCAGCCGAGGCCGGCCGAGACGCCGAGCACCCACCGGGGCGTGGAGTCGCGCACGCGGGGATCGAGCGGCGCGGACGCACCCGGGTGCGTCCCTGGGCGGCTTCCGGGATGACCACCGGGGCGGCTGCCCGGGTGGGTTCCGGGATGACGGCCCGCGAGGGGCCCGGAGCGCCCCATGCCGCTCGCGGGGCGGCCGCTGACCGGGCCGCCGTGAGTGGTCCGACGCCCCTCCTTCTCCCCCGCGCTCACGTCCTCCCCTGTGTTCACGTCCTCCTCTGCGCTCACTTCGTCTTGAAGTAGACCAGCTGGGTGGTGGTGGCGAGGAGGTCGCCGGACTCTCCCCAGACGTGCGCCACCTGGTCGAAGAGTCCGTTGTGCAGCCGCGAGGCCCGGGCACGGCCGAGCAGCTGCCGGCCCTGGCCGGCGAGCTCCTGCGGATCCGTGTGGAAGTACACGGTGAAGCTGATCGTCCCGGCCGGAGACGGCTGCCCGGTGCGGAGGAAGATGCGCGGGAAGAAGACGTCGGCAGCGGCGGCGAGCGCAGGATAGTCCCACTCCCGCTCCTGCACCGGACGGAACCAGACGAGGCTCTCGGAGTCCGGAGACGGCGACGGCGCATGCGGGTCGGCCTCGGGCGCGCCCTTCACGAAGCGGAACTCGTAGTTCTCCAGCCACGGGAGGCTGAGGCGACCGGAGACGGAGTGCTCCTCCGGGGAACCCGCCTCGGCCGGGAGCACCGCCTCGGTGTCGGAGAACGTCTCACGGTCCGAGGCGAACAGCGCAGTGCCGGTGAGGACGACGCCCGATTCCTGCTCGACGCGGATCACCCAGTGCTGATTGGAGCGGTTGGTGCGGACGGGCTCCACGGTGATGCGCATCTCCCCGTCCGCGATGGCGGTCGTGAAGTTGAGGGTGAGCGCAGCAGGCCGTCCCTGCGCGCGCGGGTCCGAGGTCAGTGCGGCGAGCGCCTGCGCGGCAGTCGCTCCGCCGAACGGACCCACCATGTTCGCCCAGGCGGGGTGCGTGTGCGCGAGGACGGTGCGCGGAGCCGTGGCTGCGTCCGAGGCGCCGGTGGGCGCGGTGACCACACCGGCAGTTCCGTCAGCCGGCGGGGCGGTGAGCACGATCAGCTCGTCGAATGGGTGAGCCATGGATCCTCCGAATCAACAGGGTGAGCAGGTGAGCAGTCGTGGGGCGGCAGAGCTGCGTGCCTCCCGGCCGGGGCGCTCCCGACCGCACCGGACCGGAGTCCGGCCGGCAGGCTCGCGGCTGGCCTCGGCATCACAGGCTGCGCAGAAGCACGTCCGCGTCCTCGTGCCTGCCGGCGATGGTGAAGCCGTTCTCTGCGAAGAAGGAGCCGGCGGTGTTCTGCTCGCTCACCGCCAGGCTCACACTCCCCTTCCCGGACAGACGCAGCAGATCGAACGTCGCCCGCAGCAGGTGGGTGCCCACGCCGCCGCCCTGGGCCTGCGGGGCCACGGCGATGAGGAGCTCCGGAATCGTGTCGCCGGCCCACCCGCTGCCGCGCCAGTCCTCGGTGGGCAGCCGGACCCATGCCGCGCCGACGCGCTCGCCCTCGTCATCCACCGCGAAGACGCCCATGTCCCCCGCACGCCCCCAGCCCTCGACGTAGCCGGCGAGAACCTCGTCCGCGAGGATCTCCTCCTCGGTGAGCGGACGGCGGTCGATCGACCAGTTGACTGCCTGCGCGAGGAAGGGCAGGAGGTCGGCCTCCGCCGCGCTCTCAGACGGTATGGGAAGAAGCTTCATGCCACCATTCTGTCCGACTCGCCCCGCCCGCGCATCACGGCACCCTCCTCACTCGTAATCGAACCGTCATTCGATTTCCCTTGACTCCTTCTGGATCGAGCATAGAATCGAACCAATAGGTCCGTTCAGATCATTCGAAGCCGCTTCACGCATCTCAGAGATTTCCTCCCGCGCTCTTCGAACCGCATCACAGGCCCCGCGTCCCCGCACCAGCCCCTCAGAGAGGAGGAGCTCCTGATGAACGTCACCGTCGCATCGCCTCCGGCACAGTTCCAGCCCTCCTCCGTCGCAGAGCGGTCACATCCCACGAGCCTTGCCGAGGTCCGGGAGCTGGTGAACGCGTCTTCGGACTCCTCGGCCGTCACAGCGTCGCTCCGGGCCGTGGCGGATGCGCTCAGCACCGAGACCGCCGCGGCCGCCGAGCCGCTCCTGTGCGCTGCCCACGATTCCGCTGCACCGGACCCGGGCACACTTCTGAAAGCGCTCGCCGTCAGCGCACGCGCGGCTGATCAGCTCCAGGCGCGTCAGCTGCGTGAGCGCGCACGGTTCGCACTTGCACAGATCCTCGAGGACGGCGAGGAGGAGATCGGGCTGCTGTTCGAATCTTCTCCGGGGGCGCCTGCGCCCGCTGACGTGTCGTCCCTCGAACCTGGTGCCGACCCGGCGTCCGCACCCTGCGTCCCGGCCACCGTGCCGGTTCTTCCAGGCACCCACGACGGCTCCCTCCGAGCCTTCTTCTCCGCGCTTCTGCCACGCCAGGACGCCATGACTCTCTCCGCTGTCCACAACTCCACGCAGGTGCGCGAACGCGGCGCGGCGGCGGAAGCCGTCCTCGTCCTGCTCGGCCTGCCCGAACTCCTGCACACGGTGGAGAACGGGGATCTCCCGTTCAACCGCATCGAGAGGCTGCTGCCCAAGACGCGGCTGATGTCTCTCGCACAGCTGCACCTTCTCGACGTGTTCCTCACGGACCTCGACCGGAAGCTGGATCTGGGGCGCTATCTCCGCGCGGCGCAGAAGTTCATCACCGCGCTGGAAGGCACCTCGCTCACGCCCGCACAGGTGCGCCGCGAACGCCGGGTGGTCCTGGAACGCCACGACGACGGCAGCGGCTCACTGACGATGCACGGTCCGCTCGTGATCCTCGAGGCGCTGTACCAGCGGACCCGGGGCATGGCGCGCGCGATCCTGCGCAGCCAGATCGGCGCCCTCGCACTGGAACTCGAGGACGGCGGCTCAGCGCGCTCTGCAGATGCCCGCTCTGCAGATGCCAACGAAGCAGGGACGAACGAAGCAGGGGCGCTGGAATACGCAGACTCCGCCCCCGCCGGCGGGCTCGGGGGAGCTCCTGCCTGCAGGCTCGGATCTGCTCCTGGCTGCAGGCTCGGGTTCGCCCCGGTGACGGCGCAGGTGGTGGACGAGCGGCAGTTCGGCCAGATGATGTTCGACCTCCTCGCCGATTCCCGTCCGGAGACCGTCACCAGCGTCATCGAAGCAGGTGACGGGGATGGATCACGCGCTCCCCGCACAGAAGTCCCTCTCCGCCCGGGCACAGGAGCAGGAAGCTCGGAGAGGAGTGGGCCTCCGTCAGGTACAGGCGCTCCGTCCGACCGAGATCCTCTGGGTGGTTCCGACCAGATGCGTCGGCATCAGGTGCGCGTCCTGTGTCCCACCGACGGTGAGTGGCTCCGCCGGCAGGCCACCGTGAGTGTCACGGTTCCCGCCACGGCTCTGCTCCGGGCGGACGACCGCCCCGGCGAACTCGCCGGTGCCGCTCCGCTTCCGGCGGAGTTCGCCCGCCAGGTTGCGGCGCATTCCCGTGACTGGCACCGCATCCTCACCGATCCGGCGACCGGCACCGTCCTCGACGAGCCCGCACGCACCTACGCACCCACCCGTGCGACGCGGACGGTCGTCAACACCAAATGGCAGACCTGCACTGCGCCCGGGTGCACCGCTCCGGCGCAGAATGCGGAGTTCGAACACGGCATCCCGTTCGACCACGTGCGCCCGGAGAGGGGCGGACCCACGCACCCCTCGAACGGACACCCGATGTGCCGGCGGTGCCATGCGCTCAAGACGGCCGGCATCATCAGAATGGAGAGAACGGGCGCGAATGAGATCCTCTGGTCGCTGCCGCTCGGCGTCACCGTCACCACCGTCGCACCGCCCATCGACGCGGGTGCGGTCCTCTCGCGCAGCATCGCAGAGATCGCAGAGACGGGCTCGGCCGGAGATTCGACACCCGTGCCGCCGGACATCGCACTCCCCCGCTGCATCACCACTCCGCAGGCCGCTGCCCGCCTCGCGGCGGATGTGTTCGCTCGCCTGGAGGCGGAGGAACGACAGATCCAGAGTCTGCGGCAGGCAGGAAGTGCGCTGTCGCTGCGCGATTCCCTCCGCCTCGCTGAGGACCGCAGGCAGTTCCGGACCAGGGAGAGCCGGCTGGGACTCCACCTCAGAGAGCTGCAGATCGAACGGGCGCACCTTGAAGCGGCGAAGCGCGCGCATGGCGAGCGTCTCTCCGTTCTCGAGGCACGGGAGCTGGCCAACGAGGAGCTGACCTGGAAGATCGCGGAGAGGGACGAAGCCCTGCGTGCGCGGGAGAAGCGCGTGGCCCGGACGGAACGGGAGTGGTGGGCCCGCACACGGGAAGAGCATCTGCGCAGGCTCACCCTGGCGAGACAGCGTGAAGCTGCGAACGAGGAAGCCGCGCGCCGTGCTCACATCGAGTTCGCGCAGCTTCTCGAACGGCCCGGCGTCTGCAGACACACAGATCTGGAGGCAGCGCTCGCACAGATGCGCAGCGGGGTGGACAGTCTCCCTGCAACGGTGGAGGAGTGCCCGGACTGCGAAGCCGAGTACGCCGCGTTCCTCATCGAGATCCGCGCTCTCAACAGCCAGGAAGTCGAGGACCTGGTCTGGGAGGAGGAACTCAGGAGTCGCGCCGAACGGGCACGCGAGCGCGAACGAGCGCAGGAGCGTGAACGCGAGAGGATCCGGGAGATCCGGGTCAGGGACGTGAAGGCCCAGGCCGAGGCCGCAGAAAAGCGTTCCTACATCCGCGAATCCCAGCGCCTGGGCCGGGAACGCGCCAGGCTCGAGCACGCGGAGACGCTCCCCGCCGTCTGCACCGCGGACTGCTGCACAGCCGCCCGGTCCCAGGTGAGGCCCGGCGAGAAGGACAAGACCACAGGCCGGACGGGCACCACGACCGATACGGGCAACGGCACGGGCGACAGCACGGTCGCTGTATCCGCCGCTTCGCCGGCCACAGCGTCGGCCACCGAGGGCACGGCGGTAGACGAGACAGGAGGCAAGACGGCGAGCGGGACAGAGGGCGAAGCAGCGGGTTCCGCCCCGCGCTCTCGGAGGGACAGGCTCAGGGCCGCAGTGGACCAGGTGATGAGCGGCTGCGCCCGGGGCCCGCAGACAGCACCCGGGGGTGCAGGCTCGTCCGCTGCAGGCAGCCGCACCACCGCCCCAGCCAGGTGGGGCTATGGCGGCAGCATCGGCTTCTGCAGCGAGGACCCGCCTCCGTTCTGATCAGTCCACCGGGGCGACCCGGATGAGATTCCCGTCGGGATCCGCGACGACGAAGGTACGACCGAAGACCTCGTCGTGCGGCTCCTCCACGACGGTGATGCCCTTCGACTGCCACTTCGTGAAGATCTGGTCGATCGCGGCGGGCGGCCCGGGCACCATCAGACCGACCTCGCTCATCCGCGGGACGCCCGCAATTGCACCGGCGCTGCGATCGTCGCGAGGCGCTCGCTCATTGTGGCCGGTCCACACTGCGAAGAGAACACCGGGGGCCACCTCGAACGCGATGTAGCGGGGACTGACGAAGCTCGGCTCCATCTCGAAAAGGTCGCTGTAGAAGGCCGGAGCGGCGTGGGCATCCTGGACGTAGACCAGGAACAGATTGGGCGCGGGCATGAAGTCCTCCTCGGGCTGCAGATCACTCAATGCCGAGAGGTTCTCGGCACCGCCTCAGTCCACCACCCGAACGCGACAGGTGCTGTCACCTTTTCTGCGAGGATTGGCCGCTATGAGGGCTTCGAGGCTGCTGCTGCTCCTGCAGACGCGACCACGCATCACCACCGCCGAGCTCGCGGCGCGTCTGGAGGTGTCCCGGCGGACCGTTCTCCGCGACGTCGAGGCGCTCTCCGCAGCGGGCGTGCCGGTCTACGCCGAACGCGGCCGGAACGGTGGGATCGTCCTGCTCCCCGGCGCCCGGCTCAACGCCTCCCACCTGGAGCCTCCGGAACTGGAGGCTCTGTCCGTCACCGGCCTGGACAGCGAGCAGCTCGAACGACTGGGCCTCGGCACCGCGCACAGGAAGGACCGCCGTGCGCAAGATCGCCGCCCGTCAGGCCGCGGCACCCGGCGTCTCGGATCTGGCCCGGCTGGCAGACCTGGTCATCATCGACAGCACTGCGTGGCTCACTGAGCCGAGAGCAGGGGTGGAGGTCGCCGATCTCGCCTCGACGCTGCGCCGCCGGCGGCGGCTCCGCATCCTGTACAGGCGCAGCGCCGAGGAGACCGCCTCCCCGCAGGTGGTGGATCCGTACGGACTCGTGGGGAAGTCAGGCCGCTGGTACCTCGTCGCCGATGGTCACGGCGCCGGCCGCCTGTTCGCTCTCGAACGCCTCACCGCATACGAAGCGCTGGAGGAGCCCGCCGCTCTGCGGCCGGAGCAGACCCTTCAGACGACATGGTCCGAGCTGAAGCAGCGCACGGAATCACCGGGGAGCACGGAGGTGTCCGTCCGGCTCAGAAGCAGCCGTCTCGACCTCGCCCGGCGCATCCTGGGCGGTCGCATCCGCGAGGCGTCCGGCACCGAGGACGAATGGTGCGCACTCGTCATCCGCTACCCCGACGTCGAGTCGGTGCGTCAGCTCCTCCAGTTCGGGGACCACATCGAAGTCCTCGCCCCGGAGACCGCCCGTGCGCGTATGCACCAGCTCGCAGCAGCCCTCGCCGAGAACCACCGACCGCGCTAGCTCAGCCCGCGGGCGAGCGCCCGGTCCACCCAGCGGCGGCCTCGGGCGCGGACCCCCAGCGTCAGCCCGCGCGCGCCCATGAAGGCGATGACGAACGTCGCCCAGATGCCCAGCGCACGCGGGTCCTCACCGTGCAGGAACCGCTCCGACACCCCCGCCAGGACGCCGTCGAGAAGCCCCGCGTCCGCCACCGCCCACAGCACCAGGGCGAAGAAGGCGAACGATGCCGTCTGTGCGAGCGCGAGGTAGCGTGCGTCCTCCGCACCCATGAGCACACCGTCGAGGACGAAGACGTATCCGGCCAGCGGCAGGCTGATCGCGAGGACCACGAGCAGTGCCGCCGTGAGATCGCGCACCTGGTCGTCCTGCGTGAACGCGTAGGGGATCAGTCCCGCACCCAGAGTGAGCAGGAGACCGCAGACCGCACCGAAGCAGATCCCCCAGCCGGTGAGCCTGCGGTTGACGGCCACGACGCCCTCCACATCGCGGGCGCCGAGCCGCAGCGCGATGAGCGCCTGTCCGGCGATGGCGAGCGCGTCGAGCGCCAGCGCGAGCGCGAAGAACAGCGACTGCACGACCTGCACGGCCGCCAGCTGTGCGGTGCCCAGCCCCGTCGCCGTGAAGACGAGGAGGATGAGCGCGGCCCGCAGCGCCGCGCTCCGGAGCAGCAGCCACACCGAGGTCTTCGCCGAGGACCACACTCCCTGCCAGTGCGGCAGCAGGGAGGCACCGTGCCGGGCAGCGGCTCGGAAGGCGATCACGAGATACACGGCTGCCATCCCGGCCTGGGCGATCACGGAACCCAGCGCGGAGCCGGCGACTCCCATGCCGAACCCGTAGATGAGAAGCGCGTTGAGCACGATGTTCGCACCGAACCCCAGCCCTGCCACGACCAGCGGCGTCTTCGTGTCCTGCAGTCCCCGCAGCAGGCCGGTGGCGGCGATGACCAGCAGCATGAACGGCAGCCCCCACCAGGAGATCGTGAGGTAGCTCAGCGCCTCCCCCGTGACCTCGGGCGACGGCCCGAACGCGCGGACCACGGGGCCCAGGAGGGGAAGGCCTGCGGCGAGCAGGAGCGCCGAGGTGACGACGGACAGCCACATGCCGTCGAAGCCCGCGGACACCGCCCCACGCACGTCACCGGCCCCCACTCTCCGCGCCACCCGGGGCGTCGTCGCATAAGCGAGGAAGATCATGAGGCCCACGACGGTCTGGAGCACCGTCGTGGCGATCGCGAGACCGCCGAGGCTGTCGGCCCCGAGGTGTCCCACCATCGCGGTGTCCGCGAGGAGGAAGGCCGGCTCCGCGATGAGCGCACCCAGCGCGGGCACGGCGAGACGGAGGATGTCGCGATCGAGGGGTTTCACCTGCGCGAGTCTAGCCAGCCTCCCCCTCCCGCCTGCACGCCGGGGAGGCTCACGCAGGCCTGCGCTCAGGACGGCCGGCGCTCAGGACGGCCGGTGCTCCAGCATCAGCTCGTCGAAGACCGCATCCGCATACGGCTGGAGCGCCTCCGGATCACCGTCGTGCCATTCCGGGAAGGAGACGAAGTCCCCCTCATCCGCATAGCCGAGCTGCTCCACCTTGCCGCGCCACTTCTCCAGGGCGGCCTCGATCCGCGCGGTGGCCTCGGCGTCGACCGCACCGGCCTCCACCTCGTCGGCCACGATCCCCTCCGTGGCCTCGAGGAGGACCGCGCCGGCCTCCGCGTCCATCTCACGGATGGAGCCCCCGGCCTCCTCCAGCGCCGCCATGAGCCGGCTGGTCCCCTCGAGGTCCGCGCGCCGCGAGTTCTTGAAGGCGTCGCCCATCTGGTCGTAGATCAGCTGCTGTGCGGCGAGCGGGAGCTGCCGGTAGCCGGCCCCGCCCACGAACGCGCCCGCGCCACGGCCGAAACCGGCCTCCGTCGAGTACGCGAGGTGCGGTGCGACCTCGGCCAGACCGGTCATCGTCGCCGCGAGCGTGGTGGTGAGCGCGCAGTTCACCGTGTTGCGCTGCAGCGCCTCGAAGGTCTCCGTGTACTCGAGCGAGGTGCCCATGGCTCCCAGCGCCTCCGTCTGCTCCAACGACGAGCGGGAGCCGATCGAGACGACGCTGCCGTTCCAGTCGTCCAGCGTCTCCTTGGGCTCGGTGCACATCGACACGACTGAACTCGTCGCGTTGAACGGGATGAGCGGAGTCACGCCGCGTTCCTCGTACTGGTCGAAGAGCCCGTCCGTCCCGTAGGCGACCTCCAGCATCGCGGCGTTCACCGTGAGCTCCTCCACGAGCGGGGAGGTGCCCGCGAGCCCGGTGCCGGCGGCCAGCGCGGAGAACGCCGGGTAGTCGTCCGGCTGGTAGATGGGGATCATGTAGGCGAGGTCGATGCGGCCGTCGCCCAGCGCGGCATCGACCTCCGTGTACGGCGCGATGGTGGGTCCGTACGCGATGTCGATCGTGATCTTCCCGCCGCTGAGCTCCTCCACACTCTCCTTGAGCCCTGCCGACCGGTAGGCCGCCACGTCCTCGGCCGAGGACGCCGTGCTCTGCAGCGTGAGCGTCACGGGGTCCATGTCCTCCAGTGCCGCGGCGTACTCCTCGGCCGTCGCGCCGGGAGCCACGCCCTCGCCCGCGTCACCGCCGCCGGCTCCCCCGCTGCCCGCGGAACCGGCGCAACCGGCCAGCAGACTGCACGCGGCGCCCATCGCCGCCGCACCCCACCAATGTCTCTTCAGCGACATCGTCGTCACCCTTCGTCTCTCATGCGGCCACTCGGCTCACCTCACAGCAGCGTGCGTATCCAGTCCCGGGTGAGCGCGGGATCGATGACGTCGTCGAGGTCGAACTGCATCGCCGCCATGAGCGCCTTGCCCTGCTCGTAGGACGCGGCGATGAGCTCCTCCTCCCGCCGCTGACGTTCCGCCGGGTCCTCGATCGCGGCGAGCTCCTTCGCGTAGCCCAGGCGCACAGCACCCTCCAGGCCCATGGGTCCGATCTCCCCGCTGGGCCAGGCCACCGTGAACTGCGTGGAGGCGAACCCGCCGGCCGCCATCGCCATCGCACCCAGGCCGTAGCCCTTGCGCACGACCACGGCGCCCACCGGCACGCTCAGCCCCGCCCCGGCCACGAACAGGTCGCCGAACGCACGCACACCGGGCTCATGCTCGGCCTCGGGCCCCACCATGAAGCCCGGCGTGTCGATGAACGACGCCACCGGAAGCCCATGGCTCTGCGCCAGGCGCAGATGCTGCGTCATGGTCCGCGCCGCGTCCACGTCGATGGCGCCGCCGAGGTGGTGGTTGTCATTGGCGATGATCGCGAGCGGCACCCCGTCGAGCCGGGCGAAACCGGTGACGGCACCGCGTCCGTACTGCGCACGCACCTCGGTGAACGAACCGGGGTCGAAGACCGCGGAGACGGCCTCGCGCATGGAGAACGCACGCAGCCTGTCCGCCGGGACCACCGTCCGCACACGTTCCGCCTGCGCCTCCAGCGCCTCCTGTCCTGGCTGCTCAGTCTGGCCTGCCTGCTCCTCGGCACCAGCACCGCTCCGCCGGTTCCCGGTGAGTACCGACAGTGCCTCCCTCACGTGCTCCACAGCCGCCGCCTCATCCTCAGCGAGGATGTCGATGACGCCGTTGTCCAGGTGCACCTGCGCCGGGCCGATGTCCTCGGGGCGGTGGCGTCCCAGGCCTCCGCCCTCGATCATCGCCGGCCCGCCCATGCCCAGGTTGACCTCCGGCGTGGCGATGATGAGGTCGCACACGCCCGCCAGTGCCGCGTTGCCCGCGAAGGTGCGGCCGGAGACGACGCTGATGAGCGGAACCTTCCCGCGCAGCCGCGCCAGCGAGGCGAACGTGGGCACCTGCAGCCCGGCGGACGGTCCCTTGTCCGTGTCTCCGGGGCGCCCACCCCCGCCCTCCGCGAAAAGCACGAGGGGCACCTGCCGCTGCTCGGCCACCTGGATGAGCCGGTCCGTCTTGGCGTGGTTGCGCGTGCCCTGGGTGCCGGCCAGCACGGTGTAGTCGTAGCTGATGACCACCACCTCGCGCCCCTCCACCCGGGCGGTGCCGCCCAGGAGGCCGTCGCCCGAGGTCCGGTCGATGAGGTCCTGCAGGCTCCGCCTGCGGGTCTGCGCGGCGATGGCCAGAGGCCCGTACTCCACGAAGCTACCCGGATCCACGAGGTCCGCGATGTTCTCCCGTGCGGTCCTCCGGCCCCGCGCGTGGACCTTCGCCACGGCGTCCTCACGCGCCTCATCCAGCACTGCTGCATGACGGGCCTGCACCTCGGCCACACCCGGATGCGGCTCCGCCGCACGCGCGGCCTCCGCGTCCCCGGCGGCGGTGCCGGTGAGCACGGCCACCGGCGCACCGGCCGTCACGTAGTCGCCCACGGCCACGAGGTGCCGCACAGCCGCAGCCGCCGGCCCCGTCACGGGATGGTGCATCTTCATCGCCTCGAGCAGCACGTACTCGGAGGCCTTCTCCCCCACTCCCACGACGGTCCCGGACAGGGGCGCGGCGAGGAGCTCCTCGCCGGGCTCGAGCTGCGGGGCTGCGACCTGCCCGGCGGCCGCGGGGCGGTGCGCCGCGCCTGCCCCGCCCTGACCGGCCCTGCCCTGACCGGCGCTGTCCTGGTCGGCACGGTCCTGGTCGGCGCTGTCTTGGTCGGCACGGTCCTCGATCTCCCGGGCCCGGTCCGCGATCTCCGCGGCGCGGGCATCGTAGGCCGAGGTCGCCTCGTGCCCGGGTTCCAGCAGCGCGTCCACGGCGAGCAGCAGACCGAGGTTGGTCTCCACTCCGTGCACGCGGGTCTCCCGCAGCGCCTGCACCCCTGCGCGGCGGGCGGCGGCGAGAGACGGAGCGTGGACGATCACCTTGCCCAGCAGGGAGTCGAAGCTGCCGCTGACCGTGCTGCCCGTCTGCGCCCAGGTGTCCACACGCACCCCCGGCCCGGTGGGCCACGTGAGCGCGTCGATCGTGCCCGCGCTGGGGGCGGGATCACCGGTGTCCAGCACCGTCTCCGCGCTCACGCGGAACTGGATCGCAGTGCCGCGGGCAGCTGGTCCCGTCTGCCCGGCGAACTGCGTCCGCCCGAGGAACTCCTGCAGCCCCTCCGGCATTCGCCCGGCCGCCACCGCGAGCTGGCAGGCCACGAGATCCAGCCCGGTCACCTCCTCCGTGACGGTGTGCTCGACCTGGATCCGCGGGTTCACCTCGAGGAGCATGTGGGTGGCCGCGTCCTCCGTGCCGCCGGGCCCCTCCGCCGCGCCGCCGAGGTCCTGCACGAGGAACTCCACCGTCGCCAGGGACCGGTGGTCCGCGGACTCCACGAGCCTGGCGGCATCCGCATGGAGGCGGGCGCGCAGCTCCGCATCGAGGCCGGGAGCCGGAGCGATCTCCACGAGCTTCTGCCGGCGCCGCTGGAGCGAGCAGTCCCGGTCCCCCAGCACCACCGCTCCCTCCGGCGTGCCGAGCACCTGCACCTCGATGTGCCGTGCCCCGGTCACCAGCGCCTCCGCGAAGATGCGGTCGTCACCGAACCCGGCGGCGGCCTCGGCCGCACAGGCGGTCAGGGCGTCTGCGAGCGCAGCCGGATCCCGCACGATCCGGATCCCCCGGCCCCCACCGCCGGCCAGCGCCTTCACCGCGATCCCGTCCGGGTGCGCGGCGAGCAGCGCCGCGGCCTCCGCCACGGCCGCACCCGCGTCCGCGCCGCCGTCCGCGCCTTCAGCCTCCGGCCGGAGCAGGCCCGTGGCGGGCGGCACCGGGACGCCCAGCCGCTCGGCCCGGGTGCGCGTGGCACTCTTGTCGCCGAACAGCTCGAGGGCGGCGGCGTCCGGCCCCACCCAGGTGAGACCGGCCTCCGCGCACGCAGCCGCCAGCACCGGCGACTCCGCGAGGAAGCCGTAGCCCGGGTGGACCCACTCCGCGCCGGATCCCCGCGCCGCCGCGAGGATCGCCTCGACGTCAAGGTAGGCGCTCGCGCCCCTGCCCGGCAGCGTCACGACCTCATCCGCGAGCTGGACGTGGAGGCCTGCGGCAGCTCCGAGCGCCTCCTCGTCCGCGGAGCGCACCGCGACGGTGCGCATCCCCGCGGTCCGGGCCGTGCGGATGATCCGCACCGCGATCTCACCGCGATTCGCGACGAGCAGCGTGGGTGTCTCTTCCATCGATCCCTCAGTTCCCCTCGTGCGTGTCCGGACCGGCGGCACCGGCGTTGGCTGCCAGCTCCTCCAGCAGCACCGTCTTGCGGATCTTGCCCGTCGCCGTCATGGGCATCTCCCCGACCCACACGAACTCCGGGATCTTGTACACGGCCATGTTCTCCTTCGCCCACGCACGCAGCGCCTCCGGATCCCGCGCCGCCCCAGGGGCGGCGACGATGAAGGCAACCGGCACCTGTCCCCTGGCCTCGTCCTCACGCGGGGCCACCGCCACTGTGGCGATCTCCGGATGCATGCGCAGCAGCGCCTCCACCTCGGAGGGGAACACGCTCATCCCCTTGACCTTGATCATCTCCTTGGTCCGCGCCAGGTAGGTGAGCGCGCCCTGGTCGTCGAACCTCCCCGTGTCACCGGTGCGCAGCCAGCCCTCGACCAGGGTCTCCGCCGTGGCCCGCGGGTTCTGCCAGTAGCCGCTCATGACGGACGGCGAATGCACGAGGATCTCCCCCTCCTGCCCCACGGGAACGGGGCGGAGGTCCGGGTCCACCACCACGATCTCCGTGCCCGGCACGGGGAAGCCGCAGTACACGGGCTCAGCCCGCAGGTCCCGGTCACCCTCCTGCAGACCCAGGGTGAAGGTGTCCGAGGTGTGCGTCTCCGTCATCCCGAACGAGGCCTCGCGCAAGGTGATGCCCGTCCGCTCCCGCCACTGCTCCCGGAGCGGGACATCGAGCTTGCGCACGAAGGACACCGCCTGGCACTGCTCGAGCGAGCTGAGGTCCAGGCCCGCGCACTCCGGGGTGTCCAGCAGCTCGAGGAGCTCGCCGTAGCCGTCCGCCGGGGAGACGATCCGGGTGACCCCGCGCCGCTCCACCGTCTCCAGCGCCACCCGCGGGTGCCAGCGGTTGAGGATCGCGACCTCGCCGCCGCTGTAGATCGGCAGCAGAATGCTGAGGTTCTGCCCGGCGATCCAGAACATCGCGAGGAACCCCAGGGTGACGTCGCGCCGCTCGCCCACGCGGGCGGTGCCGGAGCCGGCCAGTGCCGAGGCCGCCGTGTAGGCCATGTGCCCGATCGTGTGCTCGCAGCCCTTGGGCCGTCCGGTGGTCCCGCCCGTGTAGTTCAGGGCCGCCAGCCGGTCGGGATCCACCGGCACGGGATCCACGGGCGCGGCCGCCAGCACTCGCTCCCAGTCACCGGCGGCCTCCGGCGCGGGCACCTCCATGGGCAGGCCGGCCTCGGGCGCAGGAGCTCCGGGAGCGGCGAACACCGCCGCGGGATCCGTCCACGTGACCTGCACGGAATGCCCCACCTGCTCCAGCGCGGCCTCGACCACGTCCCGGGAGTGGGGATGGGCGAAGAGGTGCACGGCGCCGGAGTCCTCGAGCTGGTGCCGCAGCTCCTCGACCCGGTACATGGGGTTGCTCGGCACGTAGACGCCGCCCAGCCACGCGATGCCCAAGAAGGCATGGACGAACTGCGGACAGTTGCCCATGTACACCGCCACGCGGTCGCCGGCGGCCACACCGTGCGCGGCCAGCCAGCCCGCCGTCGCCGAGGCCTGCGCGGCGAGCTCCGCCCACGTCGCCTCCCAGCCGTAGTAGCTGAGCGCGACGGCGTCCGGACGCTCCCGCGCCCAGTGCAGCACGGTCTCGGCGAGACCGGGACCTGCGGCCAGCTCCGCCGGGGTCCGGGGGACGGAATCCGGCCAGAGCGTCCGCAGCGAGGCGAGCTCGCCAGCGGCCCGCTCCCACTCCGCGCGCAGCCCCCGCTCGCCGTCCGGGCCTGCGTCCTGACCGCGGTCCGGGCCTGCGTCCTGACCGCGGTCCGGGCCTGCGTCCTGACCGCGGTCCGGGCCTGCCGTCACTGCTGCGCCTCCTTCGCCTTCGCCGCCTCGTCGCGCAGCGTGCGCCGCAGGATCTTGCCGGAGCTGGTCTTGGGCAGCTCCTCGAGGATGGTCACCTCCGCCGGTGCCTTGTAGCTGGCCAGGTGCTCGCGGCAGTGGGCGATGATGTCCTCCTGCGTCGCCTCCGCGCCCGGCTGCAGCGTCACATACGCCACCACCGTCTCGCCGCGGTACGCGTCCGGGACTCCCACCACGGCACCCTCCTGCACGGCGGGATGCGTGTAGAGGACGTCCTCGACCTCACGCGGCCAGACCTTGAACCCCGAGGCGTTGATCATGTCCTTCTTGCGGTCCACGATGAAGACCCAGCCGTCCTCATTCATGTACCCCACGTCACCGGTGCGCAGCTCTCCCCTGGGCAGCGAGTCTGCCGTGGCCGTCGGATTGTTGATGTACTCCGCGGCGATCATGGGCCCGGAGACGCAGATCTCGCCCACCTCGCCCGGCCCCACGGGCTCACCGGCGTCGTCGAGCACGCGCACCATCGCATCCGCCTGCGGCAGACCGGTCGAGAGGTTCCCGGACTCCGGGTCCACGGGAGCACGCAGGCCCCGCGGCACCGTCACGCACTGGGCGCAGGTCTCCGTGAGCCCGTAGCCCTGGCCGATGTACTGCCCGGTCTTCTCCTCGAACCGCTTGACGAGGCCCTCCGGCAGCGGGGCGCCGCCGGACATGATGGAGGTGAATGACTCGAACGCGTCCGCCCCGAACGTGGGGTGGGCCATCATCGCCGTGTAGACGGTCGCCGGCCCCGCCATGAACTGCGGCTTCTCCGCCCTGAGCAGGTCCAGGAAGGAGCCCGGGTCGAACCGGTGGTTGAGGATGAGCGTGCTGCCGCTCGCCACGCCCGCCACCAGCTGACAGTTGAAGCCCGTGATGTGGAAGAGGGGCGCCAGCGAGACGACGCCCGTGCCCGGTTCCAGCTGGGAGTTCCGGGTGGCCATGCGGGAGTTCGAGGACAGCGTCGCGTGCGTGAGCAGCGCGCCCTTGGACCTGCCCGAGGTGCCGGAGGTGTAGCCGATCAGCGCAGGATCCGAGGGTGCGGGCTCCACGGGGGTGAAGTCCGTGTCCAGCCGCTCCTCCATGACGGTCCGGAAGTCCGGCAGCGGCACGTCCGGCAGATCGCGGAAGGCGCCGAACACGGCCTCGGGGCCGTTCTCCGCCCAGTCCAGGTCATCGACGAGGACCACGGTGGGCACGTTCTCCGTGTACTCCTTCACCCGCATGAGGTAGAGCGCCTTCGAGACCACGAGGCCCTTGACGTCCGCATCCGCGAACACGTGCGCGAGCTCGTCGCGGTACATGGGGTTGAGCGGGACGACCACCGCCCCGGCCTTCCAGATGCCGTAGGTGCTGATGAGGAAGTGCGGGCTGTTCTGCAGGTAGATGCCCACGGAGTCGCCGGGGCGGATCCCCTGCTCGTGCAGATAGGCTGCGAAGGCTGTGGACTGCCGGTCCAGCTCCGCATAGGTCACGTCGTGTCCGTAGTAGGCGTAGGCGCGGACGTCCCCGTTCGCCGCGACCGTCGCCGCGAGGTCGCGCAGCGTCGTGGACTCCTCCACGGCGTCCGGCTCCGTGCGGCCCAGGGTCTTCAGCCACGGACGATCATCGAACCAGCTCATGAGTGTCTCCCTCCCGGTGTCAGCGCTGACACCGTCTCGCGGATCGGCACTGACCCGCGGCGATCCCGCGGGGCGCCCCTTCACGCCCCCGGGCCCAGTGTGCGGCACCGAGAACGGGTCCCGGTGCCGCACACGTGCGCGCACCGGCAGGTGCGCGTGTTCCGAGTTCTCAGACGACCTCGAAGAGGCCGGCCGCTCCCATGCCGCCGCCCACGCACATCGTCACGACGACGTGCTTGACGCCGCGGCGCTTGCCCTCGAGCAGGGCGTGGCCCACGAGGCGGGCTCCCGTCATGCCGTAGGGGTGGCCCACGGAGATGCCGCCGCCGTCCACGTTGTACTTCTCCGGGTCGATGCCCAGCCGGTCGCGGCAGTAGAGCGCTTGCACGGCGAAGGCCTCGTTGAGCTCCCAGAGGCCGATGTCGTCCACCGTGAGCCCGTGGCGCTCGAGCAGGCGCGGAACGGCGAAGACCGGGCCGATGCCCATCTCGTCCGGCTCGTTGCCGGCCACCGCGATGCCCTTGTAGATGCCCAAGGGCTGCAGACCCCGCTTGGAGGCCTCCTCCGCACTCATGAGCACGGAGGCGGAGGCACCATCGGAGAGCTGCGAGGCATTGCCTGCGGTGATGCTGGGGTTCGCCGAGGCGACGCCGGGCGCCAGCACGGGGTTCAGCCCCGCCAGGTTCTCCAGCGTGGTCGAGGGGCGGTTGCCCTCGTCCTTCTCCAGCGTGACCTGCTCCTCATGCGTCTCGCCGGTCGCCTTGTCCACGACGATCTTGGTCGTGGTCAGCGGCATGATCTCCGCGTCGAAGCGTCCTGCCTCCTGTGCGGCGGCGGTGCGGCGCTGGGACTCGAGCGAGTACTCGTCCTGCGCCTCACGGCTCACGCCGTAGCGCTCGGCCACGATCTCCGCCGTGTGGAGCATGGGCAGGTACAGGCCCGGGACGTTCTCCTCCAGCCACGGGTCCTTGGCGCGGAAGGTGTTCTGCTTGTCGTTCTGCACGAGCGAGATCGACTCCACGCCGCCGCCCACGGCGACCTTCATCCCGTCGTGGACGATCTGCTTGGCCGCCGTGGCGATCGCCATGAGGCCCGAGGCGCACTGCCGGTCCACGGACATGCCCGCCACGGAGGTGGGCAGGCCCGCACGCAGCGCGGCCTGGCGGGCGATGTTGCCGCCCTGCGCGCCCTGCTGGACCGCGGAGCCGAAGACGACGTCCTCGATCTCCGCCGGGTCCACGCCGGAGCGCTCGACCGCGTGGCGGATGGCGTGCCCGGCGAGCTCCTGCGACTGGGTGTTGTTGAATGCGCCGCGGTACGCCTTGCCGATGGGCGTGCGTGCGGTGGATACGATGACTGCTTCGGTCATGTCATTCTCCTCATCTGCCGGCTCGGCGAGCTCAGGCCTTGGGTCCGCCGGCCACGTAGATGACCTGACCGGAGACGAAGCCCGCTCCCTCGCTGGTGAGGAAGGAGGCGGTGTGCGCGATGTCCTCGGGCTTGCCGGAGCGCGCCACGGGGATCTGGGAGACCGCGCCCTTGACGAAGTCCTCGAAGGGCACGCCCACGCGCTCGGCGGTGGACTTCGTCATCTCCGTCTCGATGAAGCCCGGGGCGATCGCATTGGCGGTGACGCCGAACTTGCCCAGTTCGATCGCGTAGGTCTTCGTCATCCCCTGGATGCCGGCCTTCGCCGCCGAGTAGTTGGTCTGCCCGCGGTTGCCCAGGGCGGAGGTGGACGAGAGGGAGACGATGCGGCCGAACTTGGCCTCGACCATGTGGGACTGCACGGCCCGCGTCATGAAGAAGTTGCCCGTGAGGTGCACGCCGAGGACGGACTCGAAGTCGTCCTTCGTCATCTTGAACAGCATGTTGTCGCGGATGATGCCGGCGTTGTTCACGAGGATCGTGGGCGCGCCCAGCTCCGCGGCGACGCGGTCCACCGCGGCCTTCGCCTGGTCCTCGTCCGCGATGTTGGCGCCCACGCCCAGGGCCTTGCCCCCGGCCGCGCGGATGCGCTCGACGACCTCGGCCGTGTCCTCCTCGCGGAGGTCGATGACGGCGACCTGGCGGCCGTCGGCCGCGAGGCGTTCGGCGATGGCCGCGCCGATCCCGCGCGCCCCTCCGGTGACGATCGCGGTGCGGATGTTCTCACTCATCGTGCGGTGTCCTTCCTGTACTTCTTCAGTTCGTTGCGGGCGATGGCGCGCTTGTGCACCTCGTCCGGGCCGTCCGCCAGACGCAGCGTGCGCAGGTGCGCCCAGGACTCCGCCAGGCGGAAGTCCTGGGTGACGCCGCCGCCGCCGTGGACCTGGATGGCGCGGTCGACGACCTTGAGCGCCATGTTGGGTGCGACGACCTTGATCTGGGCGATGACGTTCTTCGCGACCTTGTTGCCGTGCTTGTCCATCATGTCCGCCGCGTGCATGGTGAGCAGGCGGGCCTGGTCGATCTCGATGCGCGACTCCGCGATCCAGTCCTGGATGTTGGCGCGCTCGGAGAGCTTCTGCCCGAAGGTCACGCGGGACTCCGCGCGCTTGACCATCATCTCCAGCGCGCGCTCTGCGACGCCGATCGAGCGCATGCAGTGGTGGATGCGGCCGGGCCCCAGGCGCGCCTGGCTGATCGCGAAGCCCTCTCCCTCGCCCTTGAGGACGTCCTTGGCCGGCACGCGCACCTGGTCGAAGGACACCTCGGCGTGTCCCTCGCGGTCGTGGTAGCCGAAGACCTGGAGGTTGCGCTCCACCGTCACCCCGGGGGCGTCGATGGGGACGACCATCATGGACTGCTGCCGGTGCGTGGCCTCGTTGGGGTCCGTCTTGCCCATGACGATGAGCACCTTGCAGTTGGGGTGCATCGCGTTGGAGGTGAACCACTTGCGGCCGTCGAGGATGTACTCGTCGCCCTCGCGCTTCATCGTCATCTCGATGTTCGTCGCGTCCGAGGAGGCCACGGCCGGCTCCGTCATCGCGAAGCCGGAGCGGATCTCCCCATTCAGCAGCGGCTTCAGCCACTTCTCCTTGTGCTCCTCCGTCCCGAAGAGCGTGAGGACCTCCATGTTGCCGGTGTCCGGGGCATTGCAGTTCGTGGCCTCCGGGGCCAGGCTGCCGGAGCGTCCCATGATCTCCGCCAGCGGGGCGTACTCGAGGTTCGTGAGCCCCGGACCCCATTCCTTGTGCGGGTGGAACAGGTTCCAGAGACCGCGGGACTTCGCCTCGGCCTTGAGGTCCTCGAGGATCTGGGGCTGGAAGTGCGGCGTGGGCGCCGCGGCCATCTGCTCCTCGTACACGGCCTCCGCCGGGTAGACCAGTTCGTCCATGAACGCCTGCAGGCGCTCCTGGTATTCGCGTCCGCGCTCAGTCGTCTCGAGCATGGGTGATCCCTCTTCCCTGAGTTCTTCTCGTGCGTGCCGGCGTTCTCCCCGGCCGTGCGTGGTGTGCTGTCGGATCGGGTGTTCAGCCGCGCAGCTTCGCCTGGTACCTGCGCATCCCCCTGAGCCATCGGTCGTAGTCGGAGCCCTTCATGCGGTACATGTCGAGCACCTCCGGGTGGGGCAGGATCAGGAACGTCTCGGACTCGACGGCGGCCATGACGGTCTCCGCCACGTCCGCGGGCTCCAGCACGGTGCCCGCCTCCGCGACGGCCTGCTGGGAGACCCGTTCCTCCCCCGTCTTCTCCTGCGTCCCGTCGCCCCAGAGGATCTTGGTGTTCACGCCCATGGGGGCGAGCACGGAGACGCGCACGCCCTCGTCGCCGTACGTGACGGAGAGCCATTCCGCGAAGGCGAGTGCGGCGTGCTTGGTCACGGAGTAGCCGGCGGCCCCGATCTGTGTGAGGAGGCCGGCGGCCGAGGCCGTCGCGACGAAGTATCCCCCGCCGCGGCGCGTCCACTCCGGGACGAGGCGTTCGGCGGCGCGGATGTGGGCGCGGAGGTTGACGTCGAGGATGCGGTCCCAGTCCGCCTCCCCGCCGATCCCCCTGGCGCCGGTGATGCCCGCGTTGGCGAAGTAGAGGTCGATGTCGCCCAGCGCCTCACGGGCGGCGGACAGCAGGCCGTCGACGCCCTGGGCGCTCGCGACGTCCCCGGTCCAGTGGTGCTGGCCGAGTGCGGCGGCGGTCTCCGCGACCTGCGGATCGATGTCCGCGAGCAGGACCGAGGCCCCTCGGGCCGTGAGCGCCGAGGCGAGCGCGGCACCGATCCCCCCTGCGGCTCCCGTGACGACGGCCGTTCTGCCAGTGACGTCCATGCCCCTCCTTCTCGCTGCCGCCCACGTCCTTGTGAGCGGGGACACCTCTATCTATAGTTGAGGAGCGTCTCGAATTCAAGCGCTTGCCAAGCGTTCGTTCAGTGCATTCCGACGTGGCCCACCGTGATTCGAAGGAGCATCATGGCATCGACATCCCCCGCGCCCTCCCTCACCTCCATGGTGGTGCCCTGGGCGGCCGCACGACCGGACGCCGTCGCGCTCCGCACTCCCCCGGGCGAGTCCCGCGTGGAGGTGACCTGGTCGCGCCTGCTGCGGGAGGTGGGCGCAGCGCGCGATCGCAACCGCAGCGCGGGCCTGGCTCCCGGCGAGCGGATGGTCCTCATCGCCCCCACCACGCCGGAGTTCCTCGTGGAGTTCCTGGGCGCCGATGCCGCCGGCCTCGTGGTCGTCGCCGCCAATCCGCTGTCCACGGTGCGGGAGCTCGCCTACCTGCTCGAGGACTCCGGCGCCCGGCAGGTCGTGGCGCATCCGGCGGTCTCTGCTGCGGGCGAGCAGGCGGCGGCCGAGGCGGGGGTGGCCTTCCGCACGATCCCGCTGCTGGCACCGGAGCCGGCGGAGCCCGCCCAGGACTCGCCCGGCCGGCCCTCCCCCGATCCTGCCGCCATCGAGATCGTCGGACGGGAACCGGACGACCTCTCCGCGCTGCTGTACACCTCGGGGACCACCGGCCGCCCCAAGGGGGCCATGCTCACCCTCGGCAACCTCACCGCGGCGGCGGAGACGGTGAAGGGCCTCATCGACGCCACGGACGCGGACAACTGGGCCACCGGCCTGCCCCTGTTCCACGTGTTCGGACTGGCCGCGGTCGCACTGCCGGCGCTGTCCGCGGGCCGGCCCGTCACACTCTTCCCGCGCTGGGACCCGCAGCAGTTCGTCCACGCGCTGGCCGCGGACGCCATCACGGTGATCTCCGGCGTGCCCACGATGTGGATGTCCGTGCTGGCGAGCGCACCCGAGGGGACGGCGCCGGCCCTGCGCGCGGTGAGCTCCGGGGGCGCGGCCATCGCCGGGGAGGTCGTGCGGCGCTTCGAGGACCGCTTCGCCGCCCCCGTCGTCGAGGGCTACGGACTCACCGAGACCACGGCCCTGGGCACCTTCAACCCGCTCGACGGCGAGCGCAAGGTGGGCAGTGTGGGGCGCCCCGTGGGCGACCTGGAGGTCCGCGTGATCGACCACGACGGGCAGCCGGTGCCCGCCGGAGAGGTCGGGGAGGTCTGCATCCGCGGGCCCGTCGTCATGAAGGGCTACTGGAACCGCCCCGAGGCCACGGCGGAGGTGCTGAGCGAGGACGGCTGGTTCCGCACCGGAGACCTGGGGCGGATGGACGCCGACGGCTACCTGTTCATCGTCGACCGCCTCAAGGACCTCATCCTCCACGGCGGCTACAACGTGTACCCGCGGGAGGTGGAGGAGGTGCTCTACGAGATCCCCGGCGTGCGCGAGGCCGCCGTGGTGGGCACGCCGGACGAGAAGTACGGCCAGCAGGTGACCGCTGTGCTCACGCGCACCGCGGACGCCGCCGGTGCGGCACTGTCCGCGGAGACCGTGGAGCGCTTCACCCGGGAGAACCTCGCCGCCTACAAGATCCCCCGGATCATCGAGTTCGTCGACGAGCTGCCCAAGGGCCCCTCCGGCAAGATCCTCAAGCGCGAGCTGCTGGCGCACGTGCCCGCACAGGCGGCACCGTGAAGCAGCGCAAGGACCCGGACGAGCTCGGCGCGAAGGGGATGCGCACCCGCACCCGGCTCATCCGCGCCGCGCAGCGGGTGTTCGAGCGGCGGGGCTTCCTCGGCACCACCCTGGCGGAGGTGACGGAGGAGGCGGGTGTGGCCTCGGGCACGCTCTACACGTACTTCACGAACCGCGAGGAGCTGCTGGCGGCGCTCATCGAGGACGCCTACGCCCAGTCGGTGGTGCCGGCCCACTCCCGGCCGGTGGACGAGGGCGAGCCGGTGGAGAGGATCCGCGCGGGCAATCTCGAGTACGTGCGCGCGTTCCGCGCCAATCGCGGCCTCAACAAGATCCTCGAGGAGGCCCGGCACTACGACGAGCGCATCGAGGCGAACCGTCTGCGCCGCGGCGAGGCGTTCTTCCGCCGCAACGCGGAGACCATCCGGGCGATGCAGGCCGACGGCCGCGTGCCGGGATCCGTCGACCCGGACTTCACCGCGCGCTCGCTGGGCCTCATGGTGAGCCGGCACTGCTACCACGTCTACGTCAACCCTGGCGATCCGCAGTACGACAGCGAGGAGGGCGCCGAGCGGTTCGCGGAGCAGCTCACCCTGCTGTGGCTGCGGGCACTGGGCCTCAAGGAGGAGGACTCATGACCACTGTTTCCAGGATCACATCTCTCAGCGCGTCCGTGGTGAGCGCGCTGCTGCTGAGTGCCTGCGCGGGCTCGGCCGGCAGCGGCGGGGGCGGAGGCGGCGAGGCCGGCGACGGCTACGAGTACGGTGCCGAGGCCGCAGCCGTGGAGGCGGCGATCGCGGACCTCGAACCCGCGTCCGTCACCTACCAGATCCCCGCGACCTCGCTGGAATCGCCTCAGGCGCCCATGGGCGTGGCGTACAAGGAGGCCGTCGAGGAGGCCTCGGGCGGCAAGCTCACCGTCGAGCTCGCCTTCAACCAGTCGATCGCGCCCTATGCGGAGCTGCACGACGCTCTCGCGGACGGCCGCGTCGACATGGCGTTCACCCTGCCGACCTACGAACCGGACCGCTTCCCGGCGGTGAACGCGGTCAACGATCTGCTGGTGGGGCAGGCCGCCTCGCCGTTCGAAGGGGATCTGCTCGCGAATCTGCTCGCCTACGATCTCGCCTGGCAGTCGCCGGAGGTGCTGAGCGAGTACGAGGAGCTCGGGCTCACCCCGTTCACCCCCGTCTCCGCCACGAGCGCCTACTACTCCGTCTGCACCGAACCGTCCACGGAGGACGAGGACTGGAGCGGCCTGCAGGTGCGCGTGGGCTCACAGCCGCAGAACGAACTGGTGGGAGAGCTGGGTGCCTCACCGGTCTCGATCGCCGGGGTCGAGGCCTACGAGGCGCTGCAGCGCGGCACGGTGGACTGCACCCTGGCCGTGCTCTCCGATGTCTCGCAGGGCGGCTTCTTCGAGGTCGCGGGCAACCTGGGCTACCCCACCACCACGCAGTTCCCCCGGGTCTCCGGGGCGATCCTGCAGGGCTCCGGGGTGCAGAACCTGCCGCTCGCCTACCAGCAGATCCTCTTCGACGCCTCCACCGCGGCGTTCCAGGGCGGGATGGAGACGTCGATCGGCTCGCAGGCGATCGCCCTCGAGGAGGCCAGTGAGAAGGGTGTGACGGTGGAGCCCCTCGCGGACGACCTGCAGGACCGGATCGCGGAGGCCAACGAGGCCCGGATGCAGGAGGTGGCGGACTCCGGTGTACTCGGGGACGAGGTGCTCAGCCGCGTCGACGAGACCGCGGAGTTCTGGACCGGGAAGCTCGAGGAGCTGGGATACACGGACCAGGGCGACTTCGCGGAGTTCCACGACTGGTACGACCCGGAGACGGACTTCACGCCCCTGGCGGACGCGCTCATGGAGCGCACCCTGCTGGAGCACCGCCCGAGCTGAGCAGAGCACGTGGGCCGGCCTGAGCTGATCTGAGCTGCCCCGTGCACGAATCCGTCGACGGAGAGGAACCCATGTTCACCACACCCGCAGAGATCTACGAGCACTCCTTCCGGGTGCACAGCGCACTGCCGGCCGTGCAGGAGGATGCGCGCTCCTTCACCTACCGCGACCTCTGGGTGTGGTCCGATGCGGTCATGCGCCAGCTGCGCGGGCTCGGCCTGGTGTCCGGGGACGTGGTGGGCATCTTCGCGGCCAATCGCGCCGAGTGGATCGTGGGCGAGTCCGCGATCGCACGCCTGGGCATGGTCCGCACGCCGGCCAACTTCATGTCGGCGCTGGAGACCGTCGCCTATCAGCTGCAGTACGCGGAGGCGAAGGTCCTGCTCACGGACTACGACCTCGGGACGGCGCTTCTCCCCCATCTCCCGGCCGAGGGCGGTCCGGTGCTCGTACAGCTGTCTGACCCGCAGGGCAGGAGCATCCCGGGGGCGGTGCCGCTCGCGGAGATGCCTGGGGAGGAGGCGGAGCCGGACCGCACGGAGCACGTCGTGGATCCGGATGCGCGCTCCGGCATCTTCTTCACGGGCGGGACCACGGGGCGGCCCAAGGCCGTCGCCCACACCGCGCGCTCCGCGGCGGCGGCGCTCTACATCCAGATGGTGGAGGCGGAGATCAGCGCCGGGGAGCGCATGCTGGTGATGACGCCGCTGGCGCATTCGGGCGGGGCGCTCGCTGCGGCTGGGATAGGCCGGGGCGCGCACGTGCGGATCCTGGAGGAGTTCGACGCCCAGCGCTCCGTGGACCTGCTGCGCGAGGAGGCGATCACGTGGACGTTCATGGTCCCGACCATGATCTACCGCGTGCTGGACCTCCTGGACGCACAGTCCCCGGACGGCACCCCGGAGGCGGGACGCGCCGTGCTCTCCCTGCGCACGGTGGTCTACGGTGCCGCGCCCATGTCGCCTGCTCGCCTTGCCCACGGGCTGCGGCTGCTGGGGCAGGTGTTCGTCCAGCTGTACGGGCAGACGGAGGCGCCGCAGTTCTGCACCCGGCTGTCCAAGCTCGATCACGATCCCGCCCGCCCGGAGCTGCTGGCCTCCTGCGGCAACCCCTCGCTGTTCACGGAGGTGAGGGTCACCGACGACTCGGGTGCCGAGGTGCCCCGCGGCGAGCTGGGCGAGATCACGGTGCGGACGCCCTTCGCGCTCACGGAGTACATCGGGAACCCCGAGGCCACCGCGGAGAAGTTCTGGGACGGCTGGGTGCGGACCGGGGACATGGGCGTCATGGACGACGCCGGCTACGTCTACCTCAAGGACCGCCGGAACGACATGATCATCTCCGGCGGCTTCAACGTGTACTCGCGTGAGGTCGAGGACGTCCTCTCCGCCCATCCGCAGGTCGCCCAGGCGGCGGTCATCGGGGTGCCGCATCCGGACTGGGGCGAGGCCGTCCACGCCGTCGTCGTGCCGCGGGAGCTGCCGGAGGACACTGGATCGCCCACTGCCTCGGCACCGGTGACGGGCGCGTCACCGCTCACCGCAGAGGCTCTCCTCGCCCACTCCCGCGACGGCCTCGCCCGCTACGCCCGCCCCAAGACCGTCGAGTTCGCGGACGCGCTGCCGCAGACACCCTTCGGGAAGATCGACAAGAAGGCGCTGCGCGCTCCGCACTGGGAGGGCGCCTCACGCCAGATCGGCTGATCCGCGGCGCGTTCTCAGCGGCCGAGCCGCACCGGCGGCATCCCCCTCACTCGAACCGGGAGACGTCGCCGGCGCCCTCGCGCCGGACGACCGCGGAGCCCTCCGTGAAGTCGATGACGGAGGTGGGCTCCGTGCCCGGCTCGCCGGAATCCACGATGAGGTCCACCTCGTGTCCGATCTCGTCGGAGACCTCGAGCGAATCCGTCATCGCGTCCTCATGGCCGGGCAGGATGAGCGTGGACGAGAGGATCGGCTCCCCCACCTCCTCGACGAGGGCGAGCGCCGTGGGGTTCTGCGGGATGCGGGCGCCCACCGAGTGCTTCTTGGGGTGCATCATCTTCCGCGGCACCTCCTTCGTCGCCTTCATGATGAAGGTGTACGGGCCGGGGGTGAGCGCCTTCACGGCGCGGAAGGCGGCGTTGTCGATGATGACGAACTGCCCCAGCTGCGCGAAGTCGTGGCACATGAGGGTGAAGTGGTGCTTCTGGTCCAGCTGGCGGATCCGGAGGATGCGTTCGATGCCGTTCCGGTTCTCCAGCCCGCACCCGAGCGCATAGCCCGAGTCCGTGGGGTAGGCGATCAGACCGCCGGAGGCGATGACCTCCGCGGCCTGGCGGATGAGACGCGGCTGCGGATCCACGGGGTGGATCGTGAGGATCTTCGCATTCATGCATCCATCGTAGTGGAGGCACCGTACCGCACCACGACCTCCCGGCCGCGGCGCGCGGGTGCGGCCCGCACCGGCAGTCCCGCGCCGGTCCGCAGATCGGAGGCGATGAGGCTGTTGACCCACCGCGCACGCGGATCCGCGTCGACCAGCAGCGCCTTGAGCAGCAGCGTGGCCGGCAGCGCCAGGAGCGCGCCCAGCCAGCCCAGCACCCAGTACCAGAACAGGAGCGACAGGAAGCTCACGAGCGGGGTCACGCCCACGGACTCGCCCGTGAACTTGGGCTGGATGACGGACTGGATGACGAAGTTGAGCACGCTGTAGGCCATGACCACCCACACTGCGGCCGCCCAGCCCTGATCCATGAGTGCGAGCAGCGCCGGAGGGACGAGGCCGATCACGAATCCCACGTTGGGGATGTAGTTGGTGAGGAACGCGAGCACGCCCCACACCAGCGCCAGGGGCACGCCGATCACCTGCAGGGCGGCCACGTCCAGCGCCGCCACGATGAGCCCGAACACCGTCGCCACGACCCAGTACCGGCGCACGCCGGCGGAGAACGAGGTCAGGGCCACTGCGAAGCGCGGCCGCTGCCGGGTCAGGCTGCGCAGACGCTCCGGGAAGGAGATAGTGTCCAGCGCGACGAAGAACACCGCCATCACCACCGTGGTGAGCAGTGTGAGCACGAGCGTCGCATTGGAGAACAGCGGGGCGAGCGCGGCGATCACGCTGGAGGCGTCGAGCGCCTCGAGCTGGTGCTGGAGCACGCCGGGGGTGAGCCCCATCGTCGCCAGCCAGTCCCCCGTGTCCTGGACGATCTGCACGATCTCGTTCGCATAGCCCGGCATGATGAGCACGAGCTCCGCGATGGACCAGGCGGTCAGCGCGAAGAAGGCCGCCAGCACCACGAGCACCAGGAAGACCGTCGCCATCGCGGCGAGGAACCGCGGCACGCGCAGCCGCACGAGCCATGCCTGCAGCGGGTGGACGATGATCACGAGGTTGAGGGCGAGGAACACCGGGGCGGCGATGTCCTGCACCTGCCGCAGCACGAGCAGGACGATCGCCAGCCCGGCCAGGCCCAGCGTCACCGTGACGAAGCGCGGGAGCGGGGACCGCGACCGGTCCCCGTCACCGTGGGGCGGGGCCTCGCCCACCGTGCCCGCCTCCCCCGGTGCCTGTGCGCTCACGTGCGCTTCCGCTTCTCCCTGATCCGCATGCTGATCTCGATGGGCGTGCCCTCGAAGGCGAACGTCTCACGCAGCCGGCGGGTGATGAATCTGCGGTAGCCGGGGTCGAGGAACCCGGAGGTGAAGAGCACGAAGTGCGGCGGCCTGTTCGAGGCCTGCGTGCCGAACAGGATGCGCGGCTGCTTGCCGCCGCGCAGCGGGTGCGGGTTCGCCGCCACCAGTTCGCCCAGGAACGCATTGAAGCGGCTGGTGGGGATCCGCCTGTCCCAGTTCTCCAGCGCCCGCTCCATGGCCGGCACCAGCTTCTCCGCGTGGCGCCCGGTCTTCGCGGAGATGTTCACCCGCGGGGCCCAGGCCACGTGCGCCAGGTCCTTGTCGATCTCCCGGGCGAGCCACTCCCGGCGCTCCTCGTCCGTGAGGTCCCACTTGTTGAATGCGAGCACGAGCGCACGGCCGGCCTCGGTGGCGCTGCGGATGATCCGCACGTCCTGCTCGCTGAGCGTCTCGTTGGCCTCCAGCAGGACCAGGGCGAGCTCCGCGCGCTCCAGAGCCGTCTGCGTGCGCAGCGCCGCGTAGTAGTCCGCGCCCGAGGCCTGCCGGGCCCGCTTCTTGATGCCCGCCGTGTCGACGAAGCGCCAGGGCCGTCCGCCCAGCTCCACGATCTCGTCGACCGGATCGCGCGTGGTGCCGGCGACGTTGTCCACGAGCACCCGCTCGCTGCCGAACAGGCGGTTGAGCAGGGAGGACTTGCCCACGTTGGGCCGGCCCACGAGGGCGATGCGGCGCGGACCGCCGGGAGCCTCGGCGTCGTCCACCTGTGAGTGCTCCGGCAGCATCTCGATGACCTCGTCGAGGAAGTCCGCGACGCCCCGGCCGTGCATGGCGCTGATGGGGTGCGGTTCGCCCAGGCCCAGGGACCACAGCTCCGCCGCGGCGATCTCGCCGCGCTCGTCGTCGACCTTGTTCGCCGCCAGCAGCACGGGCTTGCCCGCGCGCCGGAGCATGCGCACCACGTGCTCGTCGGTCGAGGTCACCCCCGTGGTCACGTCGACAACGAGGACGACGCCGTCGGCCTGCTCCACCGCGACCTCCGCCTGCTCCGCGATGCGGGAGGCCATGCCCTTCGCGTCGATGTCCCAGCCGCCGGTGTCCACGAGCGTGAGCGGACGCCCGCCCCACTCGCCCCGGTAGCGCACGCGGTCGCGGGTGACGCCGGGGACGTCCTCGACGACCGCCTCGCGCCGGCCCAGGATGCGGTTGACGAGCGTGGACTTGCCCACGTTGGGGCGCCCCACGATCGCCAGCACGGGCGCGGGGCGGACCAGACCGCCCTCCGCATCCGGATCCTCGAGGTCCGCGAGCAGTGCCGCGTCGTCGTCCTCGAGCGCGTAGTCGGCCAGCCCGGAGCGCAGCGACTCCGCGCGCAGCCGCGCATCCTCCTCGTCGATGTCCGCCACCCGCGCGGCGAGGTCCTCGTCCGGCGCGGGGACGAACCCCTCACCCTCGGCTGCCGCGTCCGTCATGTCGTTCGGGCCTCGGGTCATGCGGCCTCCTTCGCCAGTGCGAGGACGGCCTCGACGGCCTCCTCGAAGCTCACATGTGTGGTGTCGAGGGTGTGGACGCCGTCCGCCGCGGTGAGGAAGCTCGTCGTCTGCGAGTCCTTCGCATCGCGGTCCGCCACGAGCGCGCGCGTCGCGGCGATCGCCTCCGCGTCCGCCGTCCCGTGGTTCTCCCCGGCGCGGCGTGCGATCCGCACGTCCTCGTCCGCCGTCATGAGGATGCGCACCGGTGCGTCCGGGGCCACGACCGTGGTGATGTCGCGGCCCTCCACGACGATGCCCGCGGGCTTCTCCGCGATGGCCTCGCGCTGCTTCTCGATGAGCTCCTCCCGGGCCTCCGGGACGCCGGAGACCGTCTGCACGCCGGCGGAGACGGCGTCCGTGCGGATCTCCTCCGTCACGTCGATGCCGTCGACCTCGATCCGGAAGCCGTCCGGGTCCGTGGAGATCTCGAGGTCCGCGCCGCGCACCAGCTCGACGACGTCACCGGGATCGCTCACGCCGCGGCTGAGCGCCAGCCATGCCATCGCCCGGTACATGGCACCCGTGTCCAGGTAGGCCCAGCCCAGCCGGCGCGCCACCTCCTTGGAGGTGCTGGACTTGCCCACTCCGCTGGGTCCGTCGATCGCGATGACTCTCATCTCTGTCCTTCGTTCGGTGTGTCTGCTTCTGTGCGCTTCTCAGCATGGTCCGGCAGCCTCCAGCCGCGGGCCAGGAGCCCGTCGACCAGATCCTGGACGTGCGCGGGCAGGACGAAGAGGTCCAGGCTTCCGAGGCGGCGCCCGGTGGCGTGGTCGATCCGCACGTCCTCGATGTTGATGCCCAGCTCGCCCACCTCCGCGAACAGCCGGCCGAGGTTGCCCGGCTCGTCGCCGATCACCACCGTCACCGTCGCGTACTGGGTGGGGGCCTGGCCGTGCTTGCCCGGGATCCGCTGCTGTCCCTCGTTGCCGGCGGCGATCGCGCCGGCGAGGACGGCGAGCGCACCCGGCTCCAGCGCGAGTGCGGCGATCACGCGGTCCAGGTCCTCGCGGATCTCCATGAGCACCGTGCGGACCTCCGCGGCGTTGCCGGCCAGGATCTGGGTCCAGAGCCCGGGGTCCGAGGCCGCGATCCGGGTGACGTCGCGCAGGCCCTGGCCGGCGAGTGCGACACCCTCCACCGGCATCCGCGCCAGCCGCGCCGCCACCAGCGAGGACATCACCTGCGGGGCGTGGGAGACCCGGGCCACGGAGGAGTCGTGGAAGTCCGGCTCCAGGTGGAGCACCGTCGAACCCACCGCCGAGGCCGTGGCCACGACCTGGGCGAGCCGCTCCGGCGGGGTCGCCTCGTCCGAGCAGATCACCCACGGCCGGTCCTCGAAGAGGTCCACCCGCGCCGCGATCGCACCGGAGCGTTCGCGTCCGGCCATCGGGTGCGAGCCGATGTAGCGGTCGAGCTCCGCACCGGTGACGGACCGGCGGACGGCGTCGAGCAGCGCGCCTTTGACGCTCGCGACGTCCGTGACCGTGGCCTCGGGCAGCCTGCGGAGATGCTCGACGACGAGTGAGGCGGTGACGTCAGGAGGCGCGGCGACCACGACGAGCTGGGTGTCCGCGGCGGCCTCGGCGACCGTGCCGGCGCCCATGTCCGCGGCGAGCTGCGCTGCGGTGGGCGAGACATCGGCCAGGGTGACCGCAGCGCCCGCGCGGGTGAGCGCGAGCCCCAGCGAGGCGCCCAGCAGGCCCGCGCCCACGATGTGGACGCGCTGCGGGAGGGCACCGGTCGCCGCCGCACCGCGCGATGAGGAGCTGCTCACAGATCGACGGCCTTCATGAGCTCGCCCACCTCGTGCGGCCGCAGGTCCCGCATCTTGCCCGGGCGCTGCTCCGCGAGCGCGATGGGACCGAACTGCGTGCGCACCAGCCGCTCCACGGGCGTGCCCACGGCCTCGAGCAGGCGACGCACGATCCGGTTGCGGCCGGAGTGGAGGACGACCTCGACGAGCGCCCTGCCCGGGGTGGAGTCGAGGAGCCGGAACGAGTCGACGTGCGCCATGCCGTCCTCGAGCTCGATGCCGTCGCGCAGGCGCGCTCCCGCGTCCTTGGGGACGGGACCGCGCACCTGGGCGAGGTAGGTCTTGGGGACCTCGTAGCGGGGGTGCGTGAGACGGTTGGAGAGCTCGCCGTCGTTCGTCAGCAGCAGCAGTCCCTCCGTCTCGTAGTCGAGCCTGCCCACGTAGAAGAGGCGCTCAGGACGGTTCTTCAGGTAATCCGCGACGGTCTTGCGCCCCTCCGGGTCGCTCATGGAGGTGAGGACCTTCTTGGGCTTGTTGAACGCGAGGTAGACCTTGTCCGTGTGGGCCGTGATGCGCAGCGTGTCGACGTGGACGGTCTGCTTCTCCGGATCGATCCGGGTGCCCAGCTCCGTGACGACGACGCCGTCGACCTCGACGCGGCCCTCGGAGATGAGCTGTTCGCAGGCCCGGCGCGAGCCCAGCCCGGCGTCGGCCAGCACCTTCTGCAGGCGCACCCCGTCCGCGGAGTGCACGTCGGAGACCGGGCCGTGACCGGTCTGGACCGGCTTGCGGCCGGCTCGCGCCCTGCGGGTGGGACGCTTGCTGCGATGGCCCGGTGAGCGGGGATCATGGGAGTTCATACGTCGATTATCCCCAATTCTCCCTCAGAACCCGCACCGGCCTCGCCTGTGCGATTCGCCTCATCCCCGTCCGGCAGGAACGGGGCGATGTCCGGGAGGTCCTCGATCCGGCCCAGACCGGCGGCCTCGAGGAAGGCCGGGGTGGTGACGAACCGGACCGCGCCGGTGAGCTCCTCCGTCCCCGCCTCCACGATGAGGCCCCGCATGAGCAGGGTCCGGACCACCCCGTCGACGTTGACGCCGCGGATCGCGGAGACCCGCGCACGCGTGACGGGCTGCCGGTAGGCGATGATCGCGAGCGTCTCCAGCGCGGCCTGCGAGAGCTTCGCCGACTGCCCGGCCGTGAGGAAGGTCGCAACCACGTCGTGCTGCTCGGGCCGGCTGAAGATGCGCCAGCCGCCCGCGGAGCGCGTCAGCCGAAAGCCCCGGGGCCGTCCACCGTGCGCACCGTCGAAGTCCGCGGCCAGCTCCTCGAGGGCGAGCACGACCTCGTCCTCCTCGACGCCGAGGCCCTCGGCCAGCTCGCCGGCGCCCACGGAGCGGTCGGTGACCATGAGGATCGCCTCGAGCGCGGTGAGGAGCTCTGCGCTGGGCTGCTCAGTGTCCGTCATGTGGTCCCTCCTCCTGCGCCGGCTCCTGCGGCAGTGCCGAGCGCAGCGTAATCGTGAGCGTGCCGAGCGCCTGCGGCTGCTCCACCTCCACCAGGTCCGCGCGGATGAGTTCCAGCACCGCGAGGAAGCGGGCGACGACCACGAGCCGCGAGCCCGCGTCCTCGATGAGGGCGGAGAACTCGACCGCCTGCGCCTCCTGCAGGCGGTTCAGCAGCAGGGCCCGCTCCTCCGGGACGGACACGTGGGCCTCGTGGAGGTGGTCGAGCGCGACCTGCGGCGGCGTGCGGTCCCGGGAGACCACGGCGGCGTAGACCGCGGCGAGCACCGGCGGCGAGGTGGAGAACTCCAGCGGCGGGAGCAGCCCGGTGAAGGCCTCCTCCAGCCCCACCGCCCGGGGCACCGCCCGGGCGGCCGTGCCCATCCGCTCCCCCAGCACCTGGGAGACGGCCTTGAAGGCGCGGTACTGCAGGAGCCGGGCGAAGAGCAGGTCCCGGGCCTCCAGCAGCTCGAGGTCGAGCTCGTCGTCCACCTCGCCGCCCGGCAGCAGGCGCGCGGTCTTGAGGTCCAGCAGCGTCGCCGCGATCACGAGGAAGTGGGTGAGCTCGTCCAGCGAGCGGGTCCCGCGCAGGGCGGAGACGTGGTCGAGGAACTCGTCCGTCACCTCCGCCAGAGCGATCTCCGTGACGTCCAGCGACCGCTTGGCGATGAGGTCGAGGAGCACCTCGAAGGGGCCGGAGAAGTTCTCCAGCTCCACGGTGAAGACGCGGTGCGCGGACCCGCAACCTGCCTCGGCGGTGACGCTCAGGGCGAGCCGCCGCGGGAGATGAGCTCCCGCGCGAGCCGGCGATACGCGTCTGCGCCGGCGTGCGTGGGCGCGAAGGTGGTGATGGGCTCCGCCGCCACGGAGGCGTCCGGGAAGCGGACCGTCCGGTTGATGACGGTGTCGAAGACCGTCTCACCGAAGGCCTCCACGATGCTCGCGATGACCTCGCGGGAGTGCAGGGTCCGGCCGTCGTACATGGTGGCGAGGATGCCGTCGATCCGGAGGCTGGGGTTGAGGCGGTCCTGCACCTTCTCGATCGTCTCCACCAGCAGCGCCACGCCGCGCAGCGCGAAGAACTCCGTCTCGAGCGGGATCACGACCCCGTGGGCGGCGGTGAGCGCGTTCACGGTGAGCAGGCCCAGCGACGGCTGGCAGTCCACGAGCACCACGTCGTACTCGTCCTCGACCCGGGACAGGGCACGGGCGAGCACCTGTTCGCGGGCCACCTCGCCCACCAGCTGGATCTCTGCGGCGGAGAGGTCGATGTTCGCAGGCATCACGTCGATGCCCTCCACCCCCGTGGTGTGGATGACCTCGTGCGGATCCAGCCGCGAGTTCATGAGCACGTCGTACACGGTCCGGTCCAGCGCGTGCGGGTTGATGCCCAGCCCCACGGACAGCGCGCCCTGCGGGTCGAAGTCCACGAGGAGGACCCTGCGGCCGTAGCCGGCGAGCGCGGCGCCCAGGTTGATCGAGGAGGTGGTCTTGCCCACTCCGCCCTTCTGGTTCACCATCGCGATGATGCGTGCGGGTCCGTGCTCGTCGAGCGCGGGCGGTGCCGGGAACTCCCGGATCGGACGGCCGGTGGGGCCCATCTCCTCTACCGCGATGTCGAGCCTCTCGTCTGCCACGGGCTGCCTCGTCTCCTGTGTTGCCGATCTGAAAGCAGGCGGGGATGCGCCTGCAGGTGTGCCTGAGCCGCCGGCGCAGCGCCGCCGGCCCCCAGCCTAGCGCGCCCGCGGGTGCGAGGACGCGTAGACCTCTCGCAGGGTCTGTGCCGTCACCCTCGTGTAGATCTGCGTGGTCACGACGGAGGCGTGCCCCAGCAGCTCCTGGACCACGCGGATGTCCGCGCCGCCCTCCAGCAGGTGGGTGGCGAACGAATGGCGGAGGGTGTGGGGCGTGACCTCGTCCAGCCCCGCCGCCGCCGCCGCCCGCGTGACGATCGCCCAGGCGGACTGCCGGCTCAGCCGGGTGCCGCGCTGGTTGAGGAAGACCGCACCCCGGTCGCCGCCGGACCTCGCCGCCAGTGCCGGCCGGTCCCGCACCGTCCACGTCCCCAGTGCCTCCGCGGCGTGGGAGCCCAGCGGCACGATCCGGTCCTTCCCTCCCTTGCCGTAGAGCCGGACCAGACGGTGCTCGAGGTCCAGGTCGTCGAGGTCGAGGCCCACGGCCTCGCTGATGCGCGCGCCGGTGGCGTAGAGGAGCTCGAGGAGCGCGGCCGCACGGTGCTGGACGAGGGACTCCCCCGCCGTCTGCGCGAGCATCGCCTCGACCTCGTCGAGGCGCAGGGCCTTGGGGAGGCTGTCGCGCAGTGCCGGCGGCGAGAGCTGGGCCACCGGGTCCGCCGCGGCGGTGCCCTCGGCGACCAGGTGGTCGTGGAGGCGGCGGACTGCCACCGCGATCCGTGCGGTGGAGGCCGGTGCGAGACCGGAGTCCGCGAGTGCCGCACGGAAGGCGAGCGCGTCCTCGGCCGTCACCTCCTCGAACGCGCGCACTCCCCGCCGGTCGAGCCACGTGAGGTACCGTGCGAGATCCCGCGCATAGGCGTCGACCGTGTTGCGGGAGAGCCCGCGCTCCAGCTCGATGTGCGCCAGGTAGTCCGCCGCAGGGCGGACGAGGCCGGACGGCCCCTCCGGCAGCAGCTCAGCTCCGTGCCGCGCCACGATCCTCCCAGGGGGCGTCCGCCGGGCGCAGTCCGGTCCAGCCGCGGCTGCGCGCCGCGTGGGCGTGGAAGACGGCGAGTGCGGCGATCGCGTTCCGCACGCGTCCGCCGAGCACGGCGTCGCGCGCCTCGTCCAGCGGCACCCAGCGCAGCACGATCCCGCTCTCCTCGTCCTCGCGCTCGTGGTGCTCCTCCTCCGGCACGGCGGTGACTCCGCGCGCCAGGTAGATCCGGACCCGCTCGTCCGAACCGCCCGGAGAGGTGAAGAGATCTGCGAGCGTGTGCCAGTCCTCGGCCCGCAGGTCCGCCTCCTCCCCGAGCTCGCGGGCCGCGCCCGCGGCCGGATCCTCGCCGCTGACGTCGAGGAGACCCGCAGGCACCTCCCAGTCGCGGGTGCGGATGGGATGCCGGTACTGCTGGAGGAGGAGGATCCGGTCCTCGTCGTCCACCGCCGCCACGGCGACCGCACCGGGGTGGGCCATCTTGTCGCGTGTGAGCGGACGCGCGGACTCCGGCAGTTCGAAGGTCTCCCGGACGATGTCCCAGACGAAGCCGGAGTAGACGGTCTCCCGCGCGGAGACCGGCACCTCGACCGGCAGGTCCGCGAGAGGCGGGTCCGCAGGGGGCGGGTCCGCACGGGGGCGATCCGCGCTCATGCGACCTCCGCGCGCCGCGCCAGCGCCGCCTGCACGAGCCCGGCGAAGAGCGGGTGGGGGCGGGTGGGACGGCTGCGCAGCTCCGGGTGCGCCTGGGTGCCCACGTAGTAGGGATGGGCGGAGGCGGGCACCTCGACGAACTCCACGAGCTCGCCGTCCGGGGAGGTGCCGGAGAACACGAGGCCGGCCGCGGCGAGGCGGTCGCGGTAGGCATTGGCCACCTCGTAGCGGTGACGGTGGCGCTCCGAGGCCTCCGCGGCACCGTAGGCGCCGGCGACGACGCTGCCCGGGGTGAGGGCCGCCGGGTACAGTCCCAGCCGCATGGTGCCGCCGAGGTCTCCCTCGCCGTCCACCACGGACCGCTGCTCGGCCATCGTCGCGACGACCGGCTCCGTCGTGGCCGGGTCGAACTCCGTCGAGGAGGCCTCGCTGAGGCCGAGCTCCGTGCGGGCGTACTCGATGACCATGCACTGCATGCCCAGGCACAGACCCAGGGTGGGGATGCCGTGCAGACGCGCGTGGCGCAGCGCGCCCAGCTTGCCCTCGATCCCGCGGATGCCGAAACCGCCGGGCACGCAGACGGCGTCGAGGCCGGCGAGCTGCTCGGCCGCTCCCTCCGGCGTCTCACAGCTGTCGGAGGCGACCCAGCGGATCTCCACGCGCGCACCGTGGGCGAACCCGCCGTGGCGCAGCGCCTCCGTGACGGAGAGGTAGGCGTCCGGCAGATCCACGTACTTGCCCACGAGCCCCACCGTCACGGTGTGCGAGGGATTGTGCACCTGCGCGAGCACGGCGTTCCACCGGGCCCAGTCCATCTCCCCCAGCGGCAGGCCGAGGCGGCGGATGACGTAGGCGTCCAGCCCGCCGGAGTGGAGCACGGTCGGGATGTCGTAGATGCTGCGCGCATCGACGCAGGGGACGACGGCTTCGGGCTCCACGTCGCAGGAGGCGGCGATCTTGTCGCAGATGGACTCCGGCAGCGGCCGGTCCGCCCGCAGGACGATGGCGTCCGGCGTGATGCCGATGGACCGCAGCTGCGCCACGGAGTGCTGGGTGGGCTTGGTCTTGAGCTCCCCGCTGGGGGCCAGATAGGGCACGAGGGAGACGTGGACGAAGAAGACGTCGTCCCGGCCGATGTCGTGCCGGACCTGGCGCGCGGCCTCGAGGAACGGCAGCGATTCGATGTCGCCCACCGTGCCGCCGATCTCCGTGATGATGACGTCCGGCGCCTCACCGTCCGTGCGCTGGGCCTGCGCCCGCATGCGGGCCTTGATCTCGTCCGTGATGTGCGGGATGACCTGGACCGTGTCGCCCAGGTAGGCGCCGCGCCGCTCCTTGGCGATGACGGAGGAGTACACCTGGCCCGTGGTCACATTGGCCGAGGCGTCCAGCGAGCGGTCGAGGAAGCGCTCGTAGTGGCCGATGTCGAGATCCGTCTCCGCTCCGTCGTCGGTCACGAAGACCTCGCCGTGCTGGAACGGGTTCATGGTGCCCGGATCCACGTTGAGATAGGGGTCGAGCTTCTGCATGGTCACGGCGAGGCCGCGCTGCGAGAGCAGGTGACCGAGGCTGGAGGCCGTCAGCCCCTTCCCCAGGGAGGAGGCGACTCCGCCGGTGACGAAGATGTGTCGTGTACTGGTCGCACCGTCTGTGCTCAATCGATTCACCACGGACTTCCACTCTACCAGCGCCCGCCCCCGCGGACCTCGGTCCGGAGTTTCCATCGCGTTACAGCTTCCTGGGAGTCAGCCGCCCGCGGGAGGCAGGGCCGGGAGGCGCGCCGTCAGCGGCGGTGCGCCAGAGCGGCGGCGTAGACGTCGAGCAGGTCCGCGGCGACGAGCTCCGCCGAGGAGACGTCGTCCACGCGGCGCCGGGCGGCGAATCCTGCGCTCACGCGCCCGGCCGGGGAGTCGAGGAAGGCGCTGATCCGCTGCACCAGTGCGTGCGTGTCATCGGCGTCCACGCGCGGGGCCGCCTCGCCCCACGGCCGCGCGGTGCGCTCATCGCCCAGCACGATCGAGGGGCGGGCCAGTTGCATGAGCGCCTCCGGCTCCATCGGCCCCATGTCCGCGGTGGCGACCACCACATCGGCGGCGGCGAGGACGTCCACCGCGGAGCCCTCGTCGGCGAGCACCACGGGGCAGCGGCCCACGAACGCGGAGCGCACCAGGCCGCGCTCACGGCCGGAGCCGGTGAGGGCGAACACCACATGGCGGTCCTGCCGGTGCTCCGCCAGGGAGACGGCGGCGTCGAGGAAGGTGGTGAGGGCGTCGCCGTCCGCCACCGCCAGCGGGGAGGCCACGAGGAACGCGCCGTCCGGCACCTCGAGGTTCTCCCGGACCTGCCGCCTGCTCACGGCCGGGGCGAGCCGCGTGGAGAGGTCCGGGCTGAGCAGGCGCGCGCGTTCCGCGACCGGCACCTCGTCGACGAAGCGGTCGACCACCGGCGCCGTGGTCCCCAGCACGGCGGCGGCGGTCCGGGCGACGACGGCGGCGGAAGCCGCGTCCAGGGTGCTCTGGGGGCGGAACCGGCCCACCGTCGCCACCAGCGCGGGCCGGCGCGAGGCGGGGAGCCCGGTCATCGCGGTGCCGGCGAGAGCGGCGGCGTGGAGGCCGTGGGCGTGGACGAGGTCCACGTGGCGGTAGAGCCGGTGGAGGTCCAGCACGGTGCCGGGATCGCCGAGGGCGACGTGGTCGCGCACCGGCAGGCTGACCGCGGCGAGATCGCGCTCCCGGTCGTAGCCCATGGCCGGGGAGGTGCCCCCGCGCGGGGAGGTCGCCGGCGCGAAGCCCAGCTCCTCGAGCACCGACGGGCGCGCCGCCACGCCCACCTTCAGACCGCTGCCGGCGTGCGCCTGCGCCGCGGACGCAGCGACCTCCCCCACCGGCCCCTGTGCCTCTGCGAGGACATGGAGGATGCGGGTCTGAGCGAGCGCGGGCTCGACCTGGCCGTGGTCTGCGTGCATGTGCGGATCCTTCCCGGACGTCACGATGGGACTGCGGCCGCGTTCCGGCCGCGCTGGTGACAAGACTACCGGTGCGCCTCCGCGCGCGTGCGCGTGCGTGTCCTCCGTCCGCTCATCCGCGTGCGCGCGCCGCCTCGTACTCCGTGAGGAGGAGCTCCGCCGCCTGCGCCTCGTCCGGCAGGTCCAGCGCGCGCTGGGCGGCGCGGTGTCCCAGCTCCTCGCGCAGGGCGGGATCCTCGACGACCCTCCGGAGCGCGGCGGCGAAGGCCGCGGGATCGCCGGCGGGCACCAGCAGTCCGGCATCGCCCACGAGCCCGGGCGTGCCGCCCGTGGCCGTGGCGACGATGGCCTTGCCGGTGAGCAGGGCCTCCTGCAGGACGAGGGCCCGGGCCTCCCACCTGCTCGTGAGCACGAAGGCATCGGCGAGCTGGTTGAGGGCTCCCACGTCCCCGCGCTGGCCGAGGAAGTGGAGGGAGGGCCGCCTCCCGGCACGCGCGTGCTCCTCGATGCGCGCGTCCAGGCGCGCACGTTCGGCGTCGTCCTGCGCGCCGGCCACCAGGCACTGCACCTCGGGGTGGTCCGCGGCGAGCTCCGCCAGCGCGTCGATGAGGACGCCGTAGTCCTTCTGCGGCGCGATCCGGCCCACCGCCAGGAGGATGAGGCCGTCGCGGTCGAAGCCGAGCTCGCGGGCCAGGCGCGCCCGCAGCAGGCCCGCGTGGATGTCGTCGCCGAAGCGCGGGGAGGGCGCGGCCGCCGGGGCGAGGCCGGTGTGGGAGGCGCCCAGCTCCCGGGCGAGGTCCACGAGGTCCTCGCTGGCACCCAGCACGGTGTCCGCGGTCCTCGCGATCCGGGCAGCGACGAGCCGCTCCATCCGCTCACGCCCGCCCGTGCTCATGATCGTGTTGTGCCAGCTGGAGAGGAAGCGGGGGCGCTTCCGCATGCCGGTGAGCGCCGCGGAGGTCAGCAGGGAGGCACGGAACCCGTGCGCGTGGACGACGTCGGCGCGGAAGGTGCGGATGAGGGTGCGCAGCCGGCGCACGGTGCCCGCGTCACGGGGCCCCACTCCCACGGGGATCTCCAGCGGGGCGAACATCACCCGCGGCCTGTCGTCGAAGCCGAACTGCTCCTGTGTGGCCGCCGGGCCCACGACACCCACCCGGTGACCGGCGGCGGCGAAGCTCCGCGCAGCCGCAGCGACGTGGGTTCCGACCCCTCCCGTGGAGGTCCCGAGCACAAGGAGAATCCGCATGGGGCGAGTCTAGCGGGGCTCACGCCAGCGGCGGCTCAGGATCACCGCAGGGCACGGGCCTGCGCCAGCGCCCCGCGATCGAGGGCGAAGGCGACCGCGCCGGTGACGGCCACGGCCACGAGACCGGCGCAGAGCCCGGCGAGGACGGCGAGGACCGCGGGCGGGAACGGCAGCCCGCCCGATCCGGCCAGGGCGAGCCGGGCGACGAGGAAGCCCGCGGCGCCGCCCCCGGCGGCGCCCACCACGCCGACGACGAGCGTGCGCGGCAGGCCCGCGAGCGCACCGCGTCCGCGCACCCGGGCGATGCCGGCGAGCAGGCAGACGCCCGCCACCGTCATGCCCACGGCATGCGCGGCGCCCAGCGCCACGAGGGTCCGCGGGCCGGGCGCCGCCGCCACGAAGGGGACGGCCGCAAGGACGGACACCGCCACGAGGGACCAGCCCGCCGCGGCGGAGAGGGTGGCGAACCGGGAGCGCTCCAGCGCGTAGAAGACCCGCGTCCCCCACGCGACCATGCACCAGCCCGGCACCGCGGCGGCGATGACGACGACCGTGAGGCCCAGGGCGGAGAAGATCGGGGCGGACTCGCCGTGCGCGGTGTCCAGCGTGGAGAAGAAGACCTGCAGCGGGGCCGAGGCCGCCGCGAGCACCGCGGCCCCGGTGAGGCCCAGGAGGACCACCAGCCGGGTGGTGCCCGCGATGAAGGCATCCGTGGGCCCGGCGGGCCCCGTCTCCGCGACGAGCCCCGCGAGCTTGGGGAAGGCGACGGTCGCCACGGGCACCGCGAGCACGGCGTAGGGCAGCAGATAGACGGCCTGCACGTACCCGAACACCGCGAAGACGCCGCTGCCGCCCACCTTGTTGGACACCATGAGGATGACCAGGGTCGCGAGCTGCTGGGCCAGCAGCACGGACATCCCCGCCCCGGCGAGCTTCACCGCGCGCCGCGCCACCCCCGGGGGGAACGACCAGGTGGGCCGGAAGCGGATCCCCGTGGATCGCGCCGGCAGCGCGAGCGGGAGCGTCATCGCGGCCACGCCCGCCGTCGTGCCCCAGCCCAGCAGCGCCAGCGCGCTGTCCGCCGGCGCTGCGGACTCCGGGCCGCGCAGCACCGCGTAGCCGGCGTAGACGCCGATCACGATGAGCGAGGACACGAGCGGCATGAAGGCCGGCCAGAGGAAGCGCCGGTGCGCCTGCAGGACACCGGTGAGCACGCCGCCCACGGCGTAGAGCACGAGCTGCGGCGCGAACACGAGGAGGAAGCCGGAGATGAATGCCGTCGACCCCGGCGCGTCCGTCGGGGTGATGAGCGCCGCGAGCGGGGCGTGGAGGACCATGACGGCCGCGGCCAGGGGCAGCGTGAGGGTCACGGACCAGGTGAGCAGTGCGGACGCGATGCGGGAGGCCTCGGCGCGGGCGGCCTCGGCGGTGCCCCCGGACTCCGCTGAGCCGCCGGGGCCGGTCTCCCCCGCCTTCCGCTGCGCCAGGGCGAGCGGCGCGGCCAGCAGCGGCACCACAGCGCCGGCGAGCGCGCCGCCGGCCACCACCTCGTAGAGGATGTTGGGGATCTGGTTGGCGGACTGGTAGGCCGTGCCCACCGCTCCGGCGCCCACGGTGGGCGAGAAGGCCACCCAGCGGACGAAGCCGAACAGCCGCGAGACCAGTGTGGCCGCGGAGACGAGCAGCGCGGCCGAGGCCGCGAACCGGAGCAGACGGGGCATCAGCGGCCGAGTGCGTCGAGTTCGCGCAGCCCGGGAGTCGCCTCGATGACGCGGGTGAAGGAGACCTTCTCGCTGGCGAGCGTGAGCCCGGCCAGGAGTGCGAGCTCGCAGATCAGCCGTCCGCGGGAGGCCGTGAGGGCGCTGCGCAGGCCCAGTGCCGCACCGAGCGCGTTGGCCCCCGTGTCGCCCAGCATGCTCCTCCCGCCGAGGTCGTCCGGCAGCAGCACCGCGGTGGTGCCCACGACTCCGCCGAGCAGTGCCCCACTGGCCCTGCCCGCCTGCGCTCCGCCGCGCGACTCGCCCTTCGCACCCAGCCGTCCCAGCACCGAGGCCGTCGTCTGGAGGTCGAGGATCACGGCCCCGGCCTTGAGCGCGCGGCCGGGGCGCAGATCCAGCAGATTCATGAGGTTCGCGGTGCCTGCCACGACCCCGCCGGCCAGCACGGCGTCGACGGCCCTCCCGGCGACGGTGTCCGCGTCCCTGCGGAGCAGGGCGCAGGCGGCCACGGAGGCCAGGGGAATGCCGATGACCTTGAGCGCCCCCGTGGTGACCTCGCCGCGTGCCAGCGCGCTGAGATGTCCGCGCAGCCCCTTGGACGCACCCGTCTCCCGGAAGTCGTCATTGGCGCCCAGCGCTCCCGCGGCACCCACCGCCAGCAGGCAGGCCGTGCGGTTCGCAGCACCCGGGACGAGGACGCACGCCGCGAGCAGCCCCGCCGTCTGTGCGGGTCCCTCCAGCAGCGAGACCGGGTTCCCCGCGTGATTGGTGCGGACGAGGGACGGCATGCGCTCCTCCGCACGGGTGCGGAGCGCGTTCACGCCCGCGGCGGCGAGCGCTCCGGCCGCGGCCGCGAGGCCGGTGCGTGCGAGTGTGCGGATCATGGCGCCTCCGGAAGGACGGAATCGGACGACTGCGTAGTCCCGTAGTTCCCCGCACGGCCCTCGACTGCGGCCTCCAGGGCCAGGGGGACGATGACGGCACCGGCGGCGAGGTCGAGCGAATCCACGGTGCTCAGCCCCTCGCCGTCGTTGCGCAGCTCCGCCAGGAGGCCCTGCACGGCGGAGGCGCGCGAGCCCGCCACGACGGTCCGGCTCGCACCTGCGAAATCGCGGGCGAGGTCTGCTCCGGCCGTGAGTTCGGCGGCGGCCTCCTCCGGTGCCGCGGTCTCGGTCGCCTCCGCGGACTCCCCGCCCTCTGCGGTGTCCTCGGAACCGGGCACGCCGTCCGCGCCGGGGTCCTCCGCTGCGGCCTCGGCCGGGTCCACGGGGGCGATCATGACGACGGCGTCGGCGGATCCGCGGTCGCCGGAGGCGATGACACCGGCCTCCGTGAGCGCGGAGAAGAGCCCCGCGGCCGTCTCCTCGCTCACGGAGCTGGTCTTCGCCCCGGCGTCCTCGCCGGGATCGGCGGTGGGCTCCGCGCCCTCCTCCGCTGCCTCGTCCCCGGCCTCGGGGTCCGCCGGTGCCAGGGCGTGCACGAGTGCCGTCCGCAGCACCGCGGCGTCGTCCTGCGGCAGGCTGTCGTCGAGCTCGCGCAGCTGTGCGAGCAGCTCCGCCCCGGCCGGGGCCAGGGCTGCCTCCGCGAGTTCCGCGTCCGAGGCCACGGTGCCGCCCGCGGTGCCGATCCGGTCCACCACCGCCTCGGCCTGCGCTCCGTCCGCGCCGGGCAGGCGGACGACCGTGATCGCGGTGTCGCTGAGCTTCTCGGAGAGGAGGTCCTCCGCGCTGGCCTCCACGAACGCGGTGAGCTGGTCCGCGTCGTTCTGCGCGTGCTCGAGGTCGGCACGGAGGCCGTCGCGATCCGTGCGGAGTGCGTCGACCTGGCTCTGCAGCGAGGAGCCGATGGGCTCCTTGAGCGGGCCGGCCCCCAGCACGATGCCCACCGCGAGCGCGAGGAACACCGAGATGAGGGAGACGAGATGGTAGCGGAAGTCGATCACGGCTGGCTCAGTCCTCGAAGGTGTGCGGATGCCGGGAGCTCGCCTGCGGCGACGCTCCCGGCGGGGACGTGCGGCGGCAGACCGAGGCCCACCGCGTCTGCGGAGCCCCCGAAGAGGGAGGCGATCCACTGGAAGAATCCGTCGAGCTGGGCCATGACGAGCCCCAGCAGGGTCTGGCCCGCGGCGGTGGCGGACAGCGCCGCGCCCAGCGCGATGAGCCCGGCGACCGCCAGCAGCACCAGCTGCCAGGCGCCGATCCGCTGCCGGTAGAGCAGGGAGACGCCCTTCGCGTCGATGAGCTTGCTCCCCACTCGCAGCCGGGTGAGGAACGTCGAGGCCATGCCCTTGCGGCCCTTGTCCAGGAACTCGATGAGGGTGTCGTGGGTGCCCACCGCGACGATGAGCTCCGCCCCCTTGTCGTCGGCCAGCAGCATGGCGATGTCCTCGCTCGTGCCGGAGGCGGGGAACTTCACGCAGTCCAGCCCCAGGTCCGTGAGCCGCTCCACGCCTGGCGCGCGCCCGTCGCGGTAGGCATGGACGACCAGCTCCGCACCGGAGGTGAGCGCTGCGTCGGACACCGAGTCCATGTCGCCCACGATCATGTCCGGGCTGAGACCGGCCTCGAGGATCGCGTCCGCTCCGCCGTCCACGCCGATGAGCACGGGGCGGTGCTCCCGGATGTAGGTGGACAGCATCGCGAGGTCCTCCTTGTAGTGGTACCCGCGGACGACGATGAGCGCGTGCCGTCCGGCGAAGGACGTGCGGACGAGAGGCACCTCGAAGTCGTCGGCGAGGAGATCGGAGTCCTTGCGGATGTACTCGATGGTGTTGTCGACGAAGTCCACGAGGACCTCGCCCATGCCCGCCTCGGCGGCGGTGGTGGCACGGTCGATCGTGTCTGTCGTCTGCACCGTGCCGGTGGCGACCACCTCCCCGCCGGAGAGCAGCGAGCCCTCCTCGAGCGAGTACTCCTCCCCCTCCGTGAGCCTGCCGTCGAAGAGCTCCTCGCCCGCGTCGTCGACCAGCGGGATCCCCGCGGCGACGATGATGCCCGGGCCCAGGTTAGGGTACCGGCCGGACACCGACCTGTGCGCATTCACCACGGCCGCGGGCCTGCACGCCACGAGCGCCTCCGCGGACACGCGGTCGATGTCGGAGTGACGGATCACGGCGATGTCGCCGGGCTGAAGTCTTTTCGTGAGGTCCTTAGTCCGCCGGTCGACCCGCAGGACAGCGGGCCCCACCCGCTGCTCCACATCGACCCGCTCACGTGCTCTGCGCAGAATCATGGTGCGCTCATCCTCTCATGCGCACACCCGAGGCGAGCGCGAACGCGGCCTTGGCCTCCGTCGCGGAGCGCACCAGCTCCTCCGCGTGCTCCCTCGCGGATGTGGAATCGGCCACGCCGGCGAGCATCCGGGCGAGCTCCTCCGTCCGGTCCTCCCCGTGCAGCTCCCGCACCCCGGAGACCGCGCCGGTGCCCTCGTCGGTCTTGCGGACCACGAGGTGGTGGTCCGCCCACGCCGCGACCTGGGGCAGGTGTGTGACGACGATGACCTGGGAGGATGCTGCGAGCCGGGCGAGTCGCCTGCCGATCTCCACGGCGGCCTTGCCGCCGACCCCCGCGTCCACCTCGTCGAAGACGAAGGTGGGGAAGGCCTCCGTGCGGGCCCGGACCACCTCGATCGCGAGCATGACCCGGGACAGCTCCCCGCCCGAGGCGGTCTTGGCGATGTCGTCCGGCTCCGCCGCCGCGTGCGAGGTGAACAGGAGGCGGACGTCGTCCCCGCCGTGCGCGGCGGGCTCCGTGCGCTCGACCCGGAAGCTCAGCGCCGCGTGCGGCATCGCGAGCGCGGCGAGCTCCTCGCCCACCGCCGCGGCGAAGGACTCCCCGGCCTCCACCCGTGCGGCGTGCAGCTCCTGGGCCGCCTCCTCGAGCCGGGCGCGGGCGGCCTCGACGGTCTGTGCCATGTCCGTGAGCGAGGCCTCCGAGTTCTCCAGCGCGAGCAGCTCCCGCCCCGCCTGCTCCTCGAAGGCGAGCACGGCCGCGAGGTCCTCGCCGTAGGCGCTGAGCGAACCCAGTTCGGCGCGCCGGGCCTCGGCGTCCTCCAGCGACATCCCCTCCTGGTCCGCGAACCCGGCGAGATAGGAGGAGAGCTCGGCGCCCAGGTCGGAGACCCGCACGGCGACGTCCTCGAGCGTCTCCAGGCGGGCGGCGAGCTCGGCATCCGCTCCGGCGGCCCGGCTCAGCGCCTCCGTGGCCTCGGCGAGCAGGGAGACGACGTTCGTCTGCTCGGACCAGTCGTCGCCCATGAGCAGCGTGTGCGCGGTGCCCGCGGCCTGCTGCAGCTCCTCCGCGGCGCCCAGCCGGGCGGCGAGCGCCGCGAGCTCGGCGTCCTCCCCCGGCTGCGGGCGCACGGCGTCGATGGCCTCCAGCGCGCTGCGCAGGTAGTCGATGCGCGCCGCCCGCTCGGAGCGCGTGCCCTCGAGGCGCTGATGCTCCTGCTCCAGCTCGCGGTGGGCGGCGAAGGCCTCCCGGTAGGAGGCGAGCGCCTGCGCCCCGCGCCGGCCCGCGATCCCGTCGAGGAGCGCCCGCTGCTGCGCCTGGCCGCGCAGCGTCATCTGCTCCGCCTGGCCGTGCATGCTCACGAGCTGGGAGCCCACCTCGCGCAGCACCGCGGCGGGTACCGTCCGGCCGCCCGCGGTCGCACGGGCGCGGCCGGACCGCGGGATGATGCGGGTGAGGACGGCCTCCTCGTCCACGTCTCCCCCGGCCTCGGCGATCCGCGCGGCGACGGCCGACTGCACGTGCCCCTCCTCGTCGAGCGCGCTCGCAGGATCGACCTCGTCGCCGGCGGCGGGCAGGGCGAAGATCCCCTCCACGACCGCCTTCTCCGCGTCCCGGCGGACCGCCGAGGTCTCCGCCCGCTGGCCCAGCAGCAGGTCCAGCGCCGTGACGAACATGGTCTTGCCCGCGCCGGTCTCACCCGTGACGACGGTGAGGCCGGCGCCCAGGTCGATGCGCGCGTCCGTGATGACGCCCAGGTTCTCGATGCCGATCGAGGTGATCATCGGGCCTCCGCAGCGGGTCCCCGCCAGCCGGCGACGGGGAGCTGGAACTTCTTCACGAGCCGGTCCGTGAACGGCCCGTGCCGCAGACGGGCCAGCAGCAGCGGCGTCGCGGAGCGGCAGGCCTCGATGTGCGCGCCCACCGGCAGCTCCAGCTCCTGCCTGCCGTCGCACCACAGCACGGCGGAGTCCTTGGCAGGCCGCGGCAGGTACTCCACGGCGATGACGGAGTCGCGGGAGACCACGAGGGGCTCGGCGAAGAGCGCGTGGGCGCTGATGGGCACCATGAGCAGCGCTTCGACGTCCGGCCACACGATGGGGCCGCCGGCGGAGAACGCGTAGGCGGTGGAGCCGGTGGGCGTGGCCATGATGACGCCGTCGCAGCCGTAGGTGGAGACCGGCCTGTCGTCCACACCGGTGCTCAGTTCGATCATCTGACTGCCGGGGCCCTTCTCCACGGTGGCCTCGTTGAGCGCCCAGGCGCGATGGACGAGCTCGGAGCCCAGGCGGACCGTGATGTCCAGGGTGAGGCGCGACTCGATGTCGTACTCGCGTGCGACCGCACGGCGGACCGCTTCGTCGATGTCGTCCGACTCGCTCTCCGCGAGGAAGCCGACGTGCCCGAGGTTGACGCCCATGATGGGCACCTGCGCCCGGTGATAGACCTCGGCAGCGCGGAGGATCGTCCCGTCGCCGCCGAGGACGATGATGAGCTCGCAGCCGTCCGCGGCCGCCGGGTGCTGGCCCGGTGCGGGCTCGGAGCGCGTGCCCGGTTCCGGGGCCGGCACGATCCGCACCTCCGCGGGGAGGACGGCCTCGGCCTCTCCCCCGGCACCGCCCGCGGCGAGCACCGCCGCGTGGTGGTCGGCGGTGAGGACGGGGACGACGCCCTCCGCGACGAGCGCCCGGCACACCCGGACGGCGGCCGCCCGGGCCCGCTCCCGGTGGGGATGGAGGACGACCAACATCTGTCTGCTCACGCGGCTTCCCTCTCCCTCGCTGACGGTTTCCCTCTCCCGGCCCACCTTATGCGCGTCCCTCCACCGCCGCGGCGACGGCCGCCCGGGGATCGGACGCCAAAACGAACGAACGTCCCGGTTCCGGCTCCACGCTAGCCGATCGCGTGGTCGCAGGCGTCGCCGCGGCCGGTCCGGTGCGGGCGCGCGCCCACACGAACACCTCCCTGTTGCCCGCCGGACCGGGCAGGCGGGAGGGCGAGACGGCGAGCGGCTGGGCTCCGGCCGCGCCGAGCGCCCGGACGACCCCGAGCACCGCCCGGACGCGGTCCGCGGGATCCGCGACCACGCCGTGCTTGTCCAGCGCGGAGCGGCCGAGCTCGAACTGGGGCTTGACCATGAGGCCGAGCAGGGCGCCGGGCCGGCAGACCGCCAGCAGCCCGTCGAGGACGAGGGTGAGGGAGATGAAGGAGAGGTCCGCGACGACGAGGTCCACGGTGCCGTCCGCGTGGAAGGGCGCAGGTGCAGCCAGCTGCGCCGGGGTGAGCTCGCGGACGTTGGTGCCCGGCAGATCGCGCACCCGGGGATCCTGCGCCAGGCGGGGCACGAGCTGTCCGTGCCCCACGTCCGCGGCATGCACCGCCGCGGCGCCGTGGGACAGCAGGACCTGGGTGAACCCGCCGGTGGAGGCACCGGCGTCCAGGCACACCGCGCCGTCCGGCGCGGACCGGAGGCCCGAGTCCGCGAGCGCACCCAGCAGTTTGTGAGCGCTCCGCGCCACCCACGGGTCCGGGGCCTCGAGGCGGAGCCGTGCTCCGGCCGCCACACGCTCCGCGGCCCGCAGGGCCCCGCGGCCGTCCACCTGCACGCGACCGGCGCGGATCTCCCGTGCGGCGCGGTTGCGCGAACTCGCGAGCCCTGCCTCGACGAGTGCCACATCGAGGCGCCCCGCTGCCGGGGCACAGGCCTCGGACACCGCCGGGGCGGGATCGTCCGCAGAAGGGGCCATGCGGCTCAGAGCTCCTCGAGGGAGGACTCGAGCTCGGTCAGCAGGGACTCGACGCCGGAGGTGAGACGTTCCGCGGCCTCGTCCGCCTCCGCGCCCTCCCCCGCGGCGGCCTCCGCGAGGGCGTCCAGCCCCTCGAGCCGCCGCTCCCAGGCGCGCACGGGCACACCGCCGCCGGGAGTGGGGGCACCTGCACCGGGTGCGGGGACCCCGCCCGGATCCGTCACCTGACCGCTGTCCGCCGCCTGCGCTCCATCAGGCTCAGTCATCCGAGGCCCCTCATTCCGCCGTCCTCACCGCCGGGCACGAGGGCGGTGAGGGAGTCGAGGACCATGTCCGGCCGGCGCTCCGCAGGGGCGGTGCGCGCGGCCTCCTCGGTGTCCACTCCGGTGAGCACGAGCGCGGACGGGAAGCCGGCCGCCCGCGCCCCGGCGATGTCCGTGTCGAGGCGATCGCCCACCATGAGCGGTTTCGCCGCACCCAGCATGGCCGCTCCGGCCTCCATCATGGCGGCAGCGGGCTTGCCCGCCACCCGCGGCCGCGCTCCCGTGGCGTCTGCGACCATCCGCACGTAGGCGCCGTTGGCGGGCATCGCCCCGCGTTCCGTCGGCAGGGTGGGATCGAGGTTCGTCGCCCACCACCGGGCGCCCGCGCGGACGGCGACGCAGGCCTCGGCGAGCGTGTGCCAGGTGAGGTCCTTGGAGAATCCCTGCACCACTGCGACAGGGTCCTGCGCCGCCGTCTCCACCGGGACGAGGCCCTCCGACTCGATCGCGGCGACGAGAGCCGGCGCACCGGCCACGAGCACACGCGAACCGGCCGGCACGGCCGCCGCGATGCCGCGGGCCGCGACCATCCCGGAGGTGAGCACCTGGGCCGGCTCCGCATCCACCCCGAACCCGCGGATGTGCTCCGCCGTCGCCTCCCGCGTGCGGGAGGCGTTGTTCGTGAGGAAGCCGTAGGGGATGCCCGCGGCGGCGAGCCCGCGCAGCGCCTCGGCGGCGCCGGGGATCGGCTCGGCTCCGGCGTAGACGCAGCCGTCGAGGTCGAGGAGGACCGCGTCGAACTCGCTGTCGAGCCCGGTCGTCATTCGCGCGGGTCCGTCTCCGCGGCACCCTCCTCGGGGTGCTCGGCGTCCGTGTCGTCCGCATCCGCGTCCGTCTCCGCCGCAGCGAGGATCTCGTCGAGCTCGTCGACGATCTCCGCGTCGAACCCGGCGTCCACGGCGGCGAACTCCCCGGTGCCGCCCGCTTCGACGGACGCCTCGGAGACGGCGAGCCCTTCGGCCTCGGCGGAGGCTTCCGCCTCTGCCCCGCTCGCCTCGGTGCCGCGCTCAGCGTCCTGTTCCGTGCCTGCGTCTGCATCCGCGTCCGCATCGGCGGCGGAGTCCGGCTCGTCAGCGCCCTCCTCCGGCAGCTCGACCTCCTCGAGGGTGATGATCTCGACACCCTCGTTCGGGTCGATCTCCTCATCCCCGAACAGCGTGCCGGTGGCCTTCGCCGTGCGACGGGCGAGCTCCTCGTAGCGGTCGGCGAGGTCGGCATCGCCCTGGAGCCGGATGACGTCGGAGTAGACGGAGAGGAGGCGCACCAGAGTGCCGTTGGCATTGCCGTTGAACGGCCTCGTCTCCAGCAGCCGCCTGGCCCGCTCGACCTCGCCCTTGTCGATGTGGGCGCCCGCGGCCACCATCAGCAGCTCGGTGTAGAGATCGGAGCCCAGCTCCTCCTCCTTCGCCTCCGCGAACAGCTCGAGGGCCTTCTCGGGCCTCCCGCGGCCGCGCTCGGAGTCCGCGATCAGCGGAAGATTGTCGTTCGACCCGGTGATGCGGCGGTGCGTGCGCAGCTCCCGGGCGGCCTCGGCATAGAGATCGAGCTGGTAGGCGATGATCCCGGCCGCCTCGCGGACGGCGCCCACGCGGGACCCTCGCTGCACCGCCGCCTGGGCGTGGGCGTGGGCGAGCTCCGGATCCTCCGTGAGCAGAGCGCTCGCAGCGGCGAGGTGCTTGGCCACCGCCTCCGCGGCATCCTTGGTGAGGGTCCGCAGCTCCGCCCGGAACTCGCCGGGCAGCTCGCGGCCGGTGATGCCCTCGGGGATCTGCGGCGCGCGGGGGCGGGTCTCCCTGCGGCGGTCGCGGCCGTCACGGCCACGGCCGCCCCGGATGTCACGGCGGCGGTCCTCCCGGCGAGAGTCCCCGCGACGATCGTCACGCTGGCCCCCACGACGGTCATCCCGCTGACCACCGCGGTCCTCCCAGCGGCGGCCCTGCCCGCGCTCCTCACGGCGCTCGAAGCTGCGCCCACCCCGCTCATCACGACGCGAGTCACCGCGGCGATCCTCCCGGCCTCCGCCGGAGAACCCACGACCGCTGCGGTCATCCTCGCGACGGGGGCGGCGGTCACGATCGAAGCTGCGCCCACCCCGGTCATCACGACGAGAGTCCCCGCGACGATCATCACGCCGGCCCCCACGACGGTCATCCCGCTGACCACCGCGGTCCTCCCACCGGCGGCCCTGCCCGCGCTCCTCACGGCGCTCGTCGCGGCCTCCACCGGAGAATCCACGACCACCCCGATCATCACGGCGTCCGTCGCGGGAGCCGCCGGGACGTCCGCCTCGCCCGCCCTGTCCGCCGCGGTTCTGTCCGCCGCGACCCTGTCCGCCAGCACCGCGTCCGCGGCCGTCTCCGTGTCGTCCTGACCTGTGCCCGTGTTCCTCAGCCATCGCCGTCCTCGGTCGTCTCTATTGAAGTTCGCTCTCACCGGCCATGCGTCCGGGATCTGTCCTTCAATCCAGTCCTGCGCAGAGGGGCGGCGCCCGGCAGCCGCCGGGGTCCGATCAGCCAGTCTATAGGCGCGAATCGGCCGGATCATCCTGCCGCCTGTCCCTGCGAGCGTGCCCTTCCCCACTCCCCTCCGCCGCCCCCGGCCGCACACCTCCTCCCGCCTCGCTTCGGAGCACATCTGCCGCCGCGCCGATCGGTGCTGCCGATGTGACGATAAGTTCACTAGTGAGGTGCAGATTCATGGCCTGATTTCGCCAGTGATCTGCACACGCAGAACTCGTGGCGGCACCTATGGGGAAAGGCGCGGATCCGCCGCATTCTGGGGCTCGGCCCGCAGCAGCAGGTGGTCACCCACATGCGCCCGCGCACCTCGCAACCGCAGACTCTGCAGCCGCACAGATTCCACTGCGCCAAGCTCTTTTGTTACTGTCGATCGCGAAGCGGCTGCCCCGCGGGCATTCCGACGGCACGCCGACCGAACGATTCATCTGTGAAGGACTGCTGTGATGAGCTCATCCGAGGCTCAGAGAACCTCTGCCGGTGCGGACGACGAACCGGCCGTGAAGATCAACTGGCGGGTGCTCATCGCCTCCGGCGTCTTCATCCTCGCCGTCGCCCTGTGGGCGATCTTCCTCCCCGGGAACGCGGACTCCGTCATCTCCTCGACGGTGTCCTGGGTCTCGGCCAACCTCGGGTGGTACTACATCCTCACCGCCACCCTCATGATCGTGTTCGTCATCGTCGTCGCGGCCTCGAGCATCGGCCGCCTGAGGCTCGGCCCGGACCACTCACGGCCCACCTACAACCTGTTCACGTGGACGTCCATGCTGTTCGCGGCCGGCATCGGCATCGACCTCATGTTCTTCTCCGTCTCCGAACCGGTGGCGCAGTACATGCAGCCTCCCGCGGGAGAGGGAGGAACGGTCGAGGCCGCACGGCAGGCACTCGTCTGGACGCTCTTCCACTACGGCATCACCGGCTGGGCGATGTACGCGCTCATGGGACTGGCGTTCGCGTACTTCGCGTTCCGTCGCAACATGCCCCTGTCCATCCGCAGCCTCCTGCAGCCCCTGCTGGGCCGCTGGATCAAGGGCGGCGCCGGTGACGCGGTCGACGTCGCCGCCGTCCTCGGCGCGGTGTTCGGCATCGCGACGACGCTGGGGATCGGCGTGGTGCAGCTCAACTACGGCCTCCACGTGATGTTCGGCCTGCCCCAGAACGAGGCCATGCAGATCGGTCTCATCGTCCTCGCCGTCGTCCTCGCCACCATCTCCACCGTCTCCGGCGTGGAGAAGGGCATCCGCAGGCTCTCCGAGCTCAACGTCGTCCTGGCGATCGTCATGCTCGTGTGGATCGCGGTGACGGGCAAGACCCGTTTCCTCCTCGACGCGCTCATCATGAACATCGGCGACTTCATCTCGCGCTTCCCCTCGATGACGCTCGACACCTTCGCCTGGGAGCAGCCCGACGAGTGGATGAGCGCCTGGACCATCTTCTTCTGGGCGTGGTGGATCGCCTGGGCGCCCTTCGTGAGCCTCTTCCTGGCCCGGATCTCCCGCGGGCGGTCGATCCGCCAGTTCGTCACCGGTGTGCTCATCATCCCGCTCATCTTCATTATCCTGTTCATGTCGGTGTTCGGGAACAGCGCCCTGGACGTGGTGCGCAGCGGCAACACGGAGTTCGCGGAGGCGACCATCGCAGCCCCGGAGAGCGGCTTCTACGATCTGCTCGGGATGTTCCCGGGAGCACCGTTCCTCGTGGGTCTCGCCACCGTCGTGGGTCTGCTGTTCTACGTGACCAGCGCGGATTCCGGCGCACTCGTGCTCTCCAACTTCACCTCGACGATCAGGGACTCGAAGTACGACGGCCCCAAGCCCGTCCGCGTGTTCTGGTCGATCGCCACCGGCGCCCTCACCGCGGGGATGCTCCTGGTGGGCGGAGTGCCCACACTGCAAGGCGCGGCCGTCATCATCGGCCTGCCCTTCAGCATCGTCCTCTATCTGGTGATGCTCTCGCTCTACAAGGCGCTGCGCGTGGAGAGACACCAGATCCAGGGCTACTACGCGGCGCTGCCGGCCAATCTGGCCTCGGGAGGCAGCACCCTGAGCTGGAAGCAGCGGCTCAAGCGGACCATGGCCCATCCCACTGCCGCGCAGTCGCAGCGCTTCCAGACCTCTGTCGTGGAGCCCGCGCTGCAGGACGTCTGCGGGGAACTCCAGGCGAACGGCGTCGAGGCCAGCGTGATCCGCGAGCCCGTCGCCGGCATGAAGGTCGACTACGTGGAGCTCTGCGCCGTCTTCGACGGGGAGCGCCCCTTCACGTACCAGGTGCACCCGGTTCCGCGCAACGCCCCCGGCGTGGGAGGGTACGCAGGTGCGGCGACGCAGCGGACCTTCCGGCTCGAGGTCTTCACCGGCTCCGGGTCCATGGGATATGACGTCTACGACTACTCCCGCGACCAGATCATCACGGACGTCATCACCCGCTACGAGTCGCACATCGAGTTCCTGCGGATCGCCGCCGAGGACGCGGGCACGCTCGCGGTCGAGGACGCCCCCGCGGAGAACCCGGACTGGCAGGAGGACTTCACCCGAGAGAGCTGAGGGCGGGCGGCTCCCCCGCCCGGCCCCGGCCGCACACGACGATCCCGACCACGCTCACGAGAGCACAGCCCCCGTGACCCACAGAGGAGAGGACCCATGCCCACCACCCTGTACATCGACGGTCAGTGGACTTCCGCACAGGCGGGAGGCACCCGCGAGATCCGATGCCCGGCCGACGGCGAGCTCGTCGCCGTTGTCGACGAGGCGACCGAGGCGGACACCGTCGCCGCCATCGAGGCCGCACGCCGCGCCTTCGACGCAGGCGTCTGGAGCTCCGTGCCCGCCGCTCAGCGCGGCGACCTGCTGCTGGCGGTCGCACGGCGCCTGCGCGAGCGGAAGGAGGAGTTCGCGAAGGCGGAGACCGCGGACACCGGCAAGCGCATCGACGAGTCCCGCACGGACATGGACGACATCGCCAACTGCTTCGACTACTTCGGCAAGATCGCGGACTCCCACTCCGGTCGCGTCGTGGATCCGGGCGACCCCGCGGTGCGCAGCCGGATCGACTACGAGCCGGTGGGCGTCTGCGCGCTCATCGCCCCGTGGAACTACCCTCTGCTCCAGGCGGCCTGGAAGATCGCCCCCGCACTGGCGGCCGGGAACACGTTCGTGCTCAAGCCCTCGGAGCTGAGCCCGCACACCGCGATCCTCATCATGTCCGTCCTCGACGAGCTGGGGCTGCCGGCAGGCGTGGGCAACCTCGTCCTCGGCGCCGGTGCGACCGCCGGTGGGCCGCTGTCCACCCACCCGGACGTGGACCTCGTGTCCTTCACCGGCGGCCTGCAGACCGGACGGCTGCTCATGGCCAATGCGGCCGCCACCGTCAAGAAGGTCGCCCTCGAGCTGGGCGGGAAGAACCCCAACGTCGTCTTCGCGGATGCGGACTTCGACGCGGCCCTGGACAACGCCCTCAACGCCGCCTTCGTCCATTCCGGCCAGGTCTGCTCCGCCGGCGCCCGGCTCCTCGTCGAGGAGTCCATCGCCGAGCGGTTCGTCGACGAACTGGTGCGCCGTGCGGAGAAGATCCGCGTGGGCGGTCCCTACGACGAGCGTGCGCAGACGGGCCCCCTCATCTCCGCCGCGCACCGCGACAAGGTCACGGCCTACGTGCAGGCCGGGATCGACGAGGGCGCACGACTGCGCTGCGGCGGCACCTGGGGCACCGGTGAGCTGGAGAAGGGCTTCTACTACATGCCCACCGTGCTGGACCAGGTGGAGCGGGGCATGTCCGTCGTCCGTGACGAGGCCTTCGGACCCGTTGTCACGGTGGAGACCTTCGCCGGCGAGGACGAGGCCGTCGAGACGGCCAACGACACGATCTACGGCCTCGCCGGGGCCGTGTGGACGCAGGACGCGGGCAAGGGCCAGCGGGTCGCGCGGCGGCTGCGGCACGGCACCATCTGGATCAACGACTTCCACCCCTACCTGCCGCAGGCGGAGTGGGGCGGATTCAAGCAGTCCGGATTCGGCCGGGAACTGGGCCCCACCGGACTGGGCGAGTACCTCGAGGCCAAGCACATCTACCAGAACACGGAACCGGCCGTGACCGGCTGGTTCGCAGAGGACTGAGGCGGCACGGGACTGCGACGGCCCGTCCCGCACGCGGCCCCGCCCACTGGATCCTCACCGCACGGAAAGGCTAAGACACATGGAGACACTCCACACCTTCGACTACATCGTCGTGGGCGGCGGCAGCGCGGGAGCGCCGCTGGCCGCACGCCTGAGCGAGGACCCCACCGTGACGGTGGGGCTCCTGGAGGCGGGCCCCTCGGACGTCGACGACCCCGCCGTCCTCAACCTCGAGGACTGGCCCGCGCTCCTGGAGTCCGGCTACGACTGGGACTACCCCATCGAACCGCAGGAGCGGGGGAACTCCTTCATGCGCCATGCGAGGGCCAAGGTGCTGGGCGGCTGCTCCTCGCACAACTCCTGCATCGCCTTCTGGGCACCGTCCGAGGATCTCGACGCCTGGGAGCACACGTACGGCTGCACCGGGTGGGGCTCGGAGCACACGCTGCCGCTCTACACCCGGCTGGAGAGCAACGAGGACACGGACGGCCTCCACGGCACGGACGGTCCCGTGGAGCTCATGAATGTCCCGCCCGAGGACAAGTCGGGTGTGAACCTCCTCGACGCCTGTGAGCAGGCCGGCATCCCGCGGGCCCGCTTCAACACGGGCACGACGGTGGTGAACGGGGCGAGCTTCTTCCAGATCAACCGGAAGCAGGACGGGACCCGCGCCTCGGCCTCGGTGTCCTACCTCCACCCCGTGCTGGACCGGGAGAACCTCACGGTCCTCACGGACACGCGCGTGACGAAGGTCGAGCTGGACGCGGAGAACCGGGCCGTCGCCGTCCACGTCGTCGCGGACAACCACGGGCGCCAGGCGCGCATCGCCGCCGCCAGGGAGATCATCGTCTCCGCCGGGGCGATCGACTCCCCCAAGCTCCTCATGCTCTCCGGGATCGGACCGGCGGAGCACCTGCGCGAAGTGGGCGTGGAGGTCCGCGTCGACTCCCCCGGGGTGGGCTCCAACCTCCAGGACCACCCCGAGGCCGTCATCCGCTGGGAGTCGAAGAAGCCCATGCCGCGCACCTCCACCCAGTGGTGGGAGATCGGCATCTTCCACTCCACGGTGGACGGCCTGGACCGCCCGGACCTCATGATGCACTACGGCTCCGTGCCCTTCGACATGCACACGCTGCGCCACGGCTACCCCAGTGCCGACGAGGAGTTCTGCCTCACCCCCAACGTCACCCGGGCGAAGTCGCGCGGCACCGTCCGGCTGCGCTCCTGCGACTACCGGGACAAGCCCAAGGTGGATCCCCGGTACTTCACGGACGAGGAGGGCCACGACCTGCGCGTCGCCGTCGAGGGGATCAAGCTCGCGCGGAAGATCGTCGCACAGCCCGCGATGGAGGAGTGGGCCGGCCGTGAGCTCTCCCCCGGCGTCGACGCGGTCACGGACGAGCAGATCGGCGAGTACGTCCTCAAGACGCACAACACCGTCTACCACCCTGCGGGCTCGGTCCGGATGGGTGCCGCCGACGACCCCGAGGCGCCGCTCGACCCGCAGCTGCGGGTCAAGGGGGTAACGGGCCTGCGGGTGGCCGATGCCTCCGTCATGCCGGAGATCGTCACCGTCAACCCCAACATCTCGACGATGATGATCGGCGAGAAGGCCTCGGACCTCATCCGCGGCGAGGCCTGAGGGCCGGGCGCCGGGCAGGCGGGCATCGTCCTGTCCGCCTGCCCGGCGCTGTGCCGGGTGCGGGGTGGCCCGGCGGCTTGTACCGTGGACGGGACAGCAGTCGCACACACGTGAGGAGACGCCACTCCATGACGCAGACGGCAGCACTCTCGCTCCCGCCCATCGGCTTCGGCACCTACCGCCTGCGCGGCCTCGACGGCGCGCGAGCGGTCGCACAGGCGGTGGAATCCGGTTACCGGCTCCTGGACTCCGCCTTCAACTACGAGAACGAGGCCGCTGTCGCCGAGGGCGTCCGGCAGTCCGGGATCGGCCGTGAGGAGATCCTCTTCACCTCCAAGCTCGCCGGCCGGCACCACTCCCGGCCACTGGCCGACGAGGCGATCCAGGAATCCGTCCTCCGCACCGGCCTCGGACACATCGACCTCATGCTCATCCACTGGCCTAACCCCCGTCAGGGCCTGTTCGTCGAGGCCTGGCAGGCCCTCGTCGACGCACGCGAGGCGGGCCTCGTGCGCCACATCGGCGTCTCGAACTTCCTCCCCGCACACCTCGAGCAGATCGAGGAGGCCACCGGAGTCGCGGCTGAGGTGAATCAGATCGAGCTGCATCCGCGCTTCCCGCAGGAGGAGCAGCTCGCCTACCACCGGGAGAGGGGGATCGTCACCCAGGCGTGGAGCCCGATCGGCAGGCCGGGTGCGGGCCCCGACTCCGTACTGGACGATCCGGTGGTTCTGGACGTCGCCGCGGCGCACGGGATCTCCGCGACCCAGGCCGTGCTGGCCTGGCATGCGGCACGCGGGGTGGTGCCGCTGCCCAAATCCCAGAATGCCGAGCGCCAGCGGGAGAACCTCGCCGCAGCCGAGGTCTCCCTCACCGCGGACGAGGTCGCCTCCCTCACGGCGCTGGGCCGGGCCGACGGCAGGCTCAAGGACCAGGATCCCGCCGTCTACGAGGAGTTCTGAGCGGGTCCGGGAGTTCTCGCAGACCGCAGGGGTCCACCCCGGTCAGAGTCCGGCGAGCAGCGGGGGCAGGGTCTCCTGCAGGTCGCCGCGGACCACTGCGCTCGCCCAGCCGTCGCAGGGCGTGGGTTCGGCATTGACGATCCGGATCTCCGCCCCGCTCTCGTGCGCCAGGGGCACGAGGCCGGCGACCGGCTGCACCGTGAGGCCGGTGCCCACCGCGAGGAGGAGGTCGCACTCCTGAGCCGCCGTCACCGCCCTGTCGATGACGTCCGGGTCCAGCATCTCCTCGAAGAGGATCGTGGTCGCCCGGATGATCCCGCCGCAGCGCGGGCAGGGCGGATCCGCCTCCCCCGCCGCCACGCGTGCCATCGCGTCCTCGATGGAGCCGGAGTCCCGGCAGTCCTCGCAGCGCCACCGGCGCGCGCTCCCGTGCACCTCGAGCACGGACTCGGGCGGGGATCCGGCCGCCTGATGGAGCCCGTCCACGTTCTGCGTGATGATCTGCACGTCGTGCCGCTCCGCGCTCGCGGCGATGGCGCGGTGGGCGGCCGTGGGCTCGCGTTCCCACACGGCGGCGGCCGCGCGCTGAGACCACGCACGGGCCCGCACCTGCGCGTCCGCGAGGTACCAGGAGAGGGTGGAGGTGCGTTCAGCCTCGGGATCCTTCGTCCAGACGCCCTGCGGCCCCCGGAAGTCCGGGATGCCGGCGGCGGTGGAGATGCCTGCACCGGTGAGGAACGTGAGCTTCATGCCCCGACTGTACCCACACGGCTGCGCCCGCAGCGCGTTCAGTACCGCGGCAGCGCCGGGTCCACCTCGTCGATCCAGGCGAGCACCCCGCCGGAGAGATGGCGCAGCGTCTCCTCCCTGTCCCTCCAGTGCGGCCGCAGCAGCTCCAGTGCACGGGCGGATCTGGCACCGGACTTGCAGTGGAGCACCAGCGGACTTCTGCGCAGCTCCTCCGGCAGCGCGTCCGTGCCGCGGGCCTCGATCGCCGCCAGCTCCACGCCCACCGCGCCGGGGATCGAGACGAGCGCGCGTTCCCACTCCTCGCGCACGTCCACGAGGCCGAAGGACGCGCCGCCGGACTCCCGGAGGTCCAGCAGTGCGGAGAGCTCCTGCGGGCTGACCGTCTCCGCCGCGGTGGGTCCCGTGGGGCCGCAGGCCTCGGCCGGCAGCCCGGCCACCTCGGTGATCTCGGGCGCCAGCGGGTCGGGGTCGAGCCGCAGCTCTCGCCAGCGCATCGTGAGGGCGTCCAGCATGAGCACCCGGCCCACCAGCGGACTGCCCGTACCCGTGAGGAGTTTGACCGCCTCGGCGACCATGACGGTGCCGATCATCCCCGGCAGCATCCCGAGCACGCCGCCCTCCGCGCAGCTGGGGATCTCGCCTGCCGGCGGCGGTTCCGGGTGGAGGTCCCTGTAGGTGGGTCCGCGGCCGGCCCAGAACACGCTCACCCGTCCTTCGAAGCGGAGGATCGAGCCCCAGACGCAGGGGAGTCCCGCGAGCGCGCACGCATCGGAGACCAGGTAGCGGGTGGCGAAGTTGTCCGCGCCGTCGAGCACGAGGTCGTAGCCGCGCACCAGCTCCAGCGCGTTCTCCGCGGTCAGGCGCACCCTGTGGGCGCGGACCTCGACGAGCGGGTTGAGCGCGCGCACCGCGTCTGCTGCCGACTCCGCCTTGGGCCGGCCGATGTCCGCCGCGCGGTGGATCACCTGCCGCTGCAGGTTGCCGAGGTCCACGGCGTCGTCGTCGACGATGCCCAGAGTGCCCACTCCCGCGGCCGCGAGGTACTGCAGGGCCGGAGAGCCGAGTCCGCCCGCTCCCACCACCAGGACGCGCGCGGCCTTGAGACGCCGCTGTCCCAGCGGGCCGATCTCAGCGAGGGTGAGATGCCGCGCGTACCGGGCGAGCTCTTCCCGGCTGAGGTCGTCCGCCGGCTCGACGAGGGGCTGCACGCCCGCCTCGCCGCCGCTCACGGCGTTCCCCAGTCGCCCCGGGGAATGTTCTGCTCAGGATCCGTGCCGATGCGGCCGGAGTGTGGGGAGGACGCCAGGGCATGTCTGCGGGCGGGAATCCTGCCGGCTCCGCGTGCCAGACGTCCGGCCTCCACTCCCGCACGCATCGCGTGTGCCATCCGCACGGGGTCCTGTGCGCGGGTGACGGCGCTGGCCAGCAGCACCGCGTCACAGCCGAGCTCCATCGCCAGGGCCGCGTCCGAGGCCGTGCCCACGCCCGCGTCGAGGATCACCGGTACGCCGGCCCGGGAGGCGATGAGTTCGATGTTGTGGGGGTTGAGGATGCCCAGGCCGGTGCCGATCGGGGCTCCGAGCGGCATCACCGCAGCAGCCCCCGCGTCCTCGAGACGGAGAGCCGCGGCCGGATCGTCCGAGGTGTAGGCGAACACGGTGAAGCCCTTCATGGCGAGCTGCTCGGTGGCGTCGAGCAGTTCGACGACGTCCGGCAGCAGCGTCTCCTCGTCCGCGATGACCTCGAGCTTCACCCAGTCCGTCTCCAGCGCTTCCCGCCCGAGCTCTGCGGTCAGCAGCGCGTCCCTGGCCGTCGCACAGCCTGCGGTGTTGGGGAGGAGCCGGATCCCGCGGTCCTGGAGGAGGGCGAAGAGCGTGTCCCTGCTCTCCGGTGCGTAGCGCCGCAGTGCCACCGTCGTGAGCTCCGTGCCCGAGGCGTCGAGCGCGTCACCGAGTATCTCCAGCGAGCTGATCCCGCCGGTGCCCATGATCAGCCGCGAACGCAGCTCGGTGCCGTCGATCGTCAGCGGGGCATCTCCTTCGAGCGGGCCGTCGCCTCCGCCCTGGTCACCGCCACGCGCTTGCGACGTCCCCTGTGCCCGGGTGAGGCTGCCGTCCATGCGTCCCGTGTCCTTCACCGTTCATCCTCCCTGCATGGCTGTGACGATCTCGATCTCCTGGGCTGTCGCGACCGCCGTGCTCCTCCACCGGCTGCGCGGTACGACGGCTCCGTCCACCGCTATCGCGATGCCCAGCCTGCTTCCGTCCACCGGACTTCCATCCTCAGCGAGCGCCTTTCCCGTGATCTCCGCGACGAGGTCCACGAGGGTGCTGCAGTCACCGACCCGGCGGACCCGCCCGTTCACCTGCACTTCGACGTCACCCGGACGCTCGCTGCCTCCGCTGAGGTCCTCGATGCTCATCTGCTGCTCCTCTCGTGACGCGAGCGGGCTACCGCGCCGCTGCTGTCGACCGCGCTGTGGCGATGGGGGTCCATGGCCGCGAGATGGGATGCGTCCGCGCCCGTTGCCGGCAGGTCCCCGGCGATGAGCGACGAAACGAGCCGCGCGGCGAGCGGTGCCAGCAGGACGCCATGACGGAAGTGCCCGGTGGACACGAAGAGGCCGCGCACCGGTTCGCCGCTGGGCGCGCGCACCTGACCCACATACGGCAGGTCGTCGGGCGTGCCCGGACGCGCACGAGCCAGAGCCTCGACGAACTCCAGATCGGCCACGCCGGGAACCAAGCGGCGGGCGTCGTCGAGCAGGCGCCATACTCCCCCGGCTGAGGGCGCGGGACGGAAATCCTCGCGTGAGGTCGCACCGATCACGATCTCCCCGTCTTCACGAGGGACCAGATACACCGGCGCTCCGTTCACCACCCCGCGCACGGTCCGTTCGAGCAGCTGTGGTGCATCCGCAGGCAGCTGCGTCCGGAGAATGTCGCCGTACACGGGCCGCAGAGGCAGCTGAAGACTCGACGAGCAACCGGCGATGTCCGCGAGTCCGAGGCCGGCGGCCAGCACCACCGCCGGAGCGGAGATCGCCTCGCCGGAAGCCGTCTGCACAGAGTGGTCGCCCCGGCTCGCCACCGAGACCGAACGCACGGAGTCGCGCACGAACGTCGATCCGGATGCCTCCACACCGACCTGCAGAGCGGTCGCCAGGCGGCGCGGATCGATCTGGTGGTCCCCCGGCGCGCGCACAGCTCCGCTGATGCGAGGGCTCAGCGCCGGCTCCAGTGCGCGTGCGGCCCGTGTGCTCATGCGTTCGACAGGCATGGACTGCGCTTCCTGCACCGTCTGCAGGGCTTCCAGCTCGGCCAGGTCCGCGCGGTCCGCGGCGACGAGGAGGGTCTCGCTCCTGCGGTAGCCGGCTGCGATTCCGACAGCGGCTTCGAGCCGCCCGACGAACTCGGAATACTCCGCGGCCGAGGCCTTCATCAGGGGATAGAGAGCGGCCTGCTGGAACTTCACCTCCCCCGCCGGGGCGAGCATGCCTGCGGCCGCACGGGAGGCTCCCATTGCCGGCGCAGGATCGATGACGACGACGGAGATGCCCCTGCAGCACAGCTCCCACGCGGTGGTGAGACCGACGACGCCGGCTCCCACCACGATGACATCCCCCACGATGTGCCTTCCCTTCGGCGGCATGATCCGCATCAGGTTCACGCGGTCGGCATCGATGCCCTCTCAGCCCGGTGACCGGGCTCCCGCAGACTACGATTCCCGAGGCTAGCACAGATGACCCCGTGAATGAGGGGAGGCCCCCACACCACACACCCCCACAAACAGGGGGCACATGACATGAGAGCCT
>NZ_BAAAPZ010000020.1:0-49176 GCF_039531405.1 Brevibacterium salitolerans
CTGTCCCGGTGCCGGCGAGCAGCGGCGGGAGTGCGGGGCGGCCGGGGTGTGCCGGGAGTGCGGGCAATGGCCGGGGTGACATCATCGTCACCTCCTCAACTGTGCGTGTCCAGCCTCAAAGATTCATCTGGTTCGAATCTATCGTGAGGCACGGACACAACTCCCGCCCACGCCCTGAGAGCACCGACACCACAGGTGAAAGGCCCTCGCCCTCGACTGAGAGAACACAGACTGCTGACGACGATCACAGACACCGCGCACAGCAGAGACCGCCCGCGCACAGCAGAGCGGGCCCGCCGAACTCCACAGAGTCCGACAGGCCCGCTCCTACCGAGTCACATGATCACACGGCCCGTCCAGCAGCACTCGCACCGTGCGCCCACACACGTGCACCTCACCGACGCGCGCGCACCCGCTTCACCACGTTCTCGATGTCCGAGCCGAACACGTTCTCCGTCGTGAGATAGGTCCACGTGGACGACGGGCGCTTGAGACCGTGTGCGGGCAGATCGACGCCGTCCTCCGTGAACTCCGCCTCCTCCAGCACATCGCAGGCCGCGGCGAGCACATCGTCCCAGAACGTGGAGAACGCCTCGATCGACTCCGTGTTGAACGCCTCGTGCGGCTTCTCCCGCGCCAGCGTCCGCAGATGGATGCCCTCGCGCAGGTCATTGAGGAACGCCAGGTGCTCCACCCAGCGCTCGTCGATCCGGAAGAGCATCACATCGCGGATCGCTGCGTCCAGGACGTCTGCCGAGGTGGCCTCCTCGATCTCCGAGACCCGCTCGGCTCCCAGCATCTCGCGCAGCTCCTCCGGTCCGCGCTCACCCGTGCGGATCTCCTCACGGCGCGTGAGCACCAGCTGCCGCTGCTTGGCCATCAGCTCGTTGAAGCGCCACGTGTCACGGTGCACCGCGGTGTTCTCACCCTCGGCGATCCGCTGCGCGTGCTCCACCAGCGCAGCTGCGCGCTTGGAGGCGATGAGACCGGTCTCATCACCCTCCTCCACGAACCGCTGGGCCTCGGGCACGCGCGTCATGAGATCGTCCTCGAGGCTGGTGAAGAACACCGAGGTGCCCGGATCGCCCTGACGCCCCGCACGGCCGCGCAGCTGGTCGTCCAGACGGGAGGACTCGTAGCGGCCGGCGCCGATCACCAGCAGGCCCCCGGCCTCGGCGACGTCCGCCGCGCCGTCGTCGCTCTCCTCGCCCAGCCGGATGTCCGTGCCGCGTCCGGCCATCTGCGTGGACACGGTCACCGCATCCGCCCGGCCCGCGCGGGCGATGATCTCCGCCTCGCGGCTGTCGTCCTTCGCGTTGAGCACCTCGCACTCGATCCCGCGCTCGCGCAGGCGCGCGGCCAGCGACTCGCTCTCCGCGACGGAGCGCGTCCCGATGAGCACCGGACGCCGTTCCGCGTGCGCCGCGGCGACCTCCTCGACGATCGCCCGCTCCTTGGACTCCTGGAAGGTGTAGAGGCGATCCGGCTCGTCCACGCGGATCACCGGCTCGTGCGGGTCCACCGGCACGATCTCCAGGTCGTAGAACTCTCGCAGGTCATCGCCCACGGCCAGCGCCGTGCCGGTCATGCCGCACACGCGCGCATAGGAGTGGATGAGCTCCTCGACCGTCATCTGATCGAGGATCTCGCCGCTCACCGAGGTCTCCAGGCTCTCCTTCGCCTCCACCGCGGCCTGCAGTCCGTCCGGCCACCGCTGGAGCTGGGCGATCCGCCCGCGCGCGGCATCGACGAGCTTGATCTCGCCGTCCACGACGATGTAGTCGACGTCGCGGTGGACGAGCATGCGCGCGTAGAGGGCGATGTTCACCGCCGCAAGCCGGTCCGTGTCCGCACCGTAGAGGTCCGCGTCCAGCTCCTCCTCGACCCGATCGATGCCGGCCGAGGTGAGCGAGACCGAACGGCGGTCCTCGCTCACCTCGATGTGCTCCTCCGGATCCAACCCGGCCACCAGCCGCGCAATGGCACGGTCGGCGTCCTCCTTTTCGGTCGAGCCCGCCAGCACGAGCGGCACCCGGGCCTCGTCGATGAGCACCGAGTCCGCCTCGTCGACGATGACGACGTCGCGCTCCGGGATCCGGAGCTCCTCACCGGGCAGGCGGAAGCGGTCCCGGAGGACGTCGAAGCCGATCTCCGAGACCGAGCCGTAGACCACGGCCGCCCGGTAGGACTCCCGTCGCTGCGCGTCCGGAGCGGCGCCGGAGATCGCCGCCGCCTCCACTCCCAGCAGCTCGAAGACCGGGGCCATCCAGTCGCGGTCCCGGACGGCGAGGTAGTCATTCACGCTCACGACGTGCACGCGGCGTCCCTGCAGGGCATATCCGGCCGCGGCCAGCGCACCCACGAGCGTCTTGCCCTCACCGGTGAGCATCTGCACGACGGTGCCGTCGAGGAGGCCCGCGAGGCCGGTGAGCTGCGTGTCGTAGGGGCGTTCGCCCAGGGCTCTGTCCGCCGCCTCCCGCGCCAGCGCCGCGTAGCGGATGCGCTGCTCGTCCGGACTGCCGGAGGAGAACACCTCGCCGGCCCGTGCCGTGAGCTCCTCGTCGGTGAGCTCCGCGAACTCCTCACCGAGCGTCTCCAGCTCCGCACTGGAGCGGAGGAAGCGGCCCACCCGCCTGTCCGCCTGCGAGCCCGGTCGATTGAGGAGTCGTGTGAGAAGTCCCATGGGCGTCAGTCTATGCAGGCGGAGCTGAGTGCACGCTCACGGCCCGTCGCCGTCTCAGCGGTCGTGCTCCAGCGGCCAACCCCCGGAGACCACCGCGTCCGGGCGCTTGCGCCGCAGCCACTCCTGGAGGCCGGCCGCCTGCGTCCGCTTCCACTCGATCTGGCGGGCGTGGAGGTCCTCCGCCGAGGTGCCGGCGAGCTCCGCCGAGGCCGCCGCCAGCCCCAGCGCCAGGAGACCCGCCGCGCGGGCATCGGCGTAGGCGTCGTGTGCATCGACGAGGCTGATCCCGTAGTGCCCGCAGAGCGCTTCGAGAGTGCGCGGCCCGCGGCGGAACCTGTCTGCCTGCTTGTCGAGGACGAGGGTGTCCAGCACGGGCGGCAGGAGGTCCAGGAAAGCCGCGGGGGAGGGGAGCACACCGATGCGGGCAGCCTCCGCCGCGAGCACCGTGAGGTCGTAGACGATGTTGTGGCCGACCAGCGGGGTGCCGGACTCCCGGAGGGACCGGACCGCGGCGAGGAGCTGCGGCACGGCCTCGGCCGCCGGCGTCCCCTCCGCCCTGACCCGCTCCGTGCTGATGCCGTGGACCCTCTGGGCGGCCTCCGGTATCTCCACGCCCGGATCCACCAGCCAGTTCCGGGAAGGCCGCTCGGCACCGCCCTCGAAGGGGACGAGGGAAGCCGAGACGATGCGTGCGGAGTGCGGATCCACGCCCGTCGTCTCGAGGTCGAAGGCGACGAAGCGCTGCGCCCACCCGGGAGCGCCGGCCTTCGGCGCAGGCACCGGTGCCGGTGCGGCAGCAGCCGCCGGGGGCGCGCTCCGCACCTGCACCGTCTCACCGGTGAGAGCGGCCAGCGCTCGGGCGATCGAACGCTCGAGGCCCTGTTCGGCACCCAGGCGCAGCGCCCGGTCGCGATCCGGCGCCGTCCCCGCCCCGGCCACGAACTCCGCGACCTCGAGGTCCAGCAGCCCCTCCATCACGGCATGGCCGGCGCGGATGGCGTCCGCGTGCTCCACGAGCGCCTCCCGGCGCTTGGGGGAGAGGCCGTGATCCTTCTCACCGCGGGCGGCCGCGGCGAGCACCTCCTCGAGGCCTCCCCAGCCGGCGATGAGCCTGGCCGCCGTCTTGTCTCCGATCCCGGGGGCACCCGGGATCCCGTCCGAGGGATCTCCCCGCAGCGCCGCCAGCGCGCGGTACTCCGCGCCGGTGCCCACCTGGAACAGCGCAGGCAGCTCTGCCGCGCCGGTCGTCTCCCAGCGGCCGCCGGTGCGCGGACGGTGCACGCGCACGCGCCGCTGCGGCTGCAGGAGGGACAGGAGGTCGCGGTCGGAGCTCACGATGACGATGTCCTCGTCGAGGCACTGGGCGACGATCGAGGCGATGACGTCGTCCGCCTCCGTGCCCGGCACCTCCGCGATGGGGATGCTCAGGGCGGAGAGCGCGTCGAAGATCAGCGGCAGCTGCGCCTCGAGGTCCGGCGGCGTCTCCGTGCCCCGCGCGTCGTCGGTGATGCGATGGGCCTTGTACGAGGGCAGCAGGGCCGTGCGGAAGTCCGGCCGCCAGTCCGCGTCCATCACCGCGACGAGCCGGCGCGAACCCCACTGGTCGACGAGCTGGCAGAGCACGTCGAGAAGGCCCTTGGCGGCGTTGACGGGACGCCCCTGCGGGGACCGGAGGGTGTCCGGCAGAGCATGGAAGGCCCGGTAGTACAGCGTCGGCGTGTCGAGCACGAGGAGAGGAGAGGTCACGGTCCGAGCCTATCCCGGGCGTGGGACACTGTTCCGATGACCGATTCAACTGCCGTGTTCCATTCCGGCGACGTCTACTCCAGCGTCGACCCCTTCGCCACCGCCCTCGCCTTCTCCGGCCCCCTCGTCTCCTGGGTGGGCGAGGACGAGGCCGCCCGCACCATGCCCGGCGAGCAGATCGACCTCGACGGGGACTTCCTCACGCCGGGCTTCGTCCATGCCGGCCTCCTCCTCGACGGGTCCGGACCGGCCGCGGACCCCGAGGCGCTCCTGGCCGCCGGCATCACGACGGTGCACGCACTGGGAACGCCCGAGGCGCTGAGCGCCTTCGCCGAGGCCGCCCCCGCCGCTCTCTCCGTCCTCGCCCATCCCTTCGCGGACGCGGGGACCCGCCGCGCCGTGCGGGCGGCCGAGCTCACGAGCGCGCTCGGGGCGGAGGACGGGACAAGCCTCTACGTCGTCGCGGACACCGGTGAGGAGCTCGACGCCGTGCTCGCCGCCCTCGCGGACGCGCAGACGCGCACGCGTGCCCAGCGCGGGCTCTGGCGCGTGCTCGTCCGCTGCGGGATCGAGGAGCGTCACATCGCCCCTCTGGCAGCCGCCGGTGTGGGGATCACGCTCGATCCCGCAGCGCGCGCACAGCCGCTCGCCCCGCTCATGAGCGCCGGGGCACAGCTGAGCTTCGCTCTGGACGCCGTCGACGCGCAGGGGCGGCCGCAGCCCTGGGAGACCCTCGCCGCCGCCGTGTTCCGGACCGAGGCCGGCATCTCCGCGCGAGCAGCCTTCAACGCCGCCACGCGGTTCGGCTTCCGCGCCGTCGGCAGCTTCGAGGGAGGCGTGCTGGCACCGGGGGCCGAGGCCACAGCGGTGCGCTGGCGGACGGGCGAGCTCGTGGTGCAGGTGGCGGACGCCCGCCTCGCGGCCTGGAGCACGGATCCCCGCTCCGGCACGGCCGGCCTGCCGGATCTCTCCGGCGAGAGCCCCCTTCCGGTCCCGCGCGGGGTGTGGGTGCGCGGCGTGCGGGTCTGAGCGGCGCGGTCCCGCATACAGGGGACCGCGACCGGTTGCCCCGCACCCGTGCATATCGGTAGATTCGTCCCCGCGCCTCATCCGTGGGGCCGGTCGCGGCGGCGGAGCCATTAGACAACGCATGGCACTGGCACAGTGCTGACAACGGCATACTGCCGGCCCTGTGCGGCCCGAAGGCTCCGTCGCCGGCTGCCCCACGCCATGCAGGCTCCTCCGCTAGAGTGGCGGCGATGAAAACACTTGTCGTGATCCCCACCTACAACGAGATCGAGTCACTCCCGCACACGCTGGACCGGCTCTTCGAGTGGACGCCCCGGGCGGACGTCCTCATCGTGGACGACGGCTCACCGGACGGCACCGGCGAGTACGCGGACAGCCGCGCGGAGGAGGACCCCCGCATCCACGTCCTCCACAACACCCGGAAGGGCGGCCTCGGAGCGGCCTATCTCGCCGGCTTCCGGTGGGCGCTGGAGGGGGACTGGGAGATCATCTGCGAGATGGACGCGGACGGCTCCCATCGCGGCCGCGATCTCCCGCTGCTGCTCCGCGCCGTCGAGGACGGCGCGGACCTGGCCATCGGCTCCCGGTGGGTGCCCGGCGGCGCCATCGTCAACTGGCCGCTGCGCCGGCACCTCCTCTCCCGCGCGGCCAACGTCTACGCCAACGCCGCGATCGGGATGGGAGTGGCGGATGCGACCGCCGGCTTCCGGGCGTTCCGGCGGACGACGCTCGAGGCCCTCGACCTCACCGGCGTCCAGTCGGCCGGCTACTGCTTCCAGATCGACATGACGCGCCGCGTGCTCGCCGCCGGACTCACGATCGCGGAGGTGCCCACCGCATTCATCGAACGCGAGCTCGGGAGCTCGAAGATGGACGGCGACATCATCACCGAGGCGCTCACGCAGGTGGCCCGCTGGGGCGCACAGCGCCGCCTGCAGCAGGTGAGGGAGCTCCTGGGCAGGCGCCGGACTCCCGCGCACAGCGGTCGCTGACGGGCGAGACAGCTCCGCCCCGCACCTGCTGGTGCGGGGCGGAGCTGTCTGTGACGCCGGCGACCGGACTCAGTGGCCCTTCGTGACCCCGCCTGCGCGACGGAACTCGAGGCGCTCGTCGAGGAGCACCTGGAGCTCCTCGAAGGAGCGGCGCTCGAGGAGCATGTCCCAGTGGGTGCGGACCGGCTTGGTCTCCTCCTCCTCGGCCTCGCCGCCGTCCACGCGCACACCGATGCCGTGCGTGCCGGAATCCCACTGCGCGGGCACGTCCGCCTCGACGGAGAACGGGACGGTGAACGTGTGGCCGTCCTCGCACCTGTACTCGACCATCTGCCGCGGAGCCGGCTCGACTCCCTGCTCGGACTCGAGGCTGCGGGAGCCCAGCTGCGTGCCGCGAAGGCTGCGTTCGCTCATCTGTCACTCATCTCTTCAGGTTGGGGAGGTCTGCACCGAACACAACAGTGTACCCGCATCGCGCATTCCCCCTTCCGTCCCCGGAGGCTAGACTGACCGCATGACGAGCATGCGCGAGCCCATCGAGCCGGACGACGTCTTCGAGAAGGTCGAGTGGACCACGGGCCGCCGGCTGCGCAGAGCGGCGGACACAGTCACCCGGACCGCCACGACCGCCGGCCGCACGGCCGTCCACGTCGCCGAGGCCGCGGCCCGGTCCGCGCGCACCGGCGCCCGCCGTGCCGCGGCACCGGGCGGGGCCGTCGACCGCACGGAGGAGCGCCTCACCGATCTCCTCACGGCGGCCGGTGAGCGTGTGCCCGGGCGCGGCGAGCGGACCGACCGCGTCTTCGCCACCGCACGCGCCGGTGTGAGCGTGGGCGCGCGCCGGGCCCGTCGCCTGCTGCGCTCCTGAGCCCCCGGTCCGTGGCTCGTTCCCTCACCGCGGACCGGCGCCTCGCCGGTCTGCGGATCCTCGCCCAGGGCCTCACCCCACCGCAGGGCACCTCTTCTCCCGCAGTCGCCCCGCACGCCGTCGCCTCCTCGCTCGGCGCGCTGCAGGGTCAGGACCTCTCCGGCGTGCTGGCCTCCCTCGCACTGCGCTCCCACGCCGGCATCGCCGCCGTCACGGATGCGTTCGACTCCGGGGCACTGGTCCGCGGCTATCCCATGCGCGGCACCGTGTTCGTCGCCCCTGCGCGGGACCTGCGCTGGATGACGGAGCTGTGCGCCGCCGCACCGGTGCGCGCCGCGGTGCGGCGGCGCCCGCGGCTGGGGCTCGAGGACGCCCACGTCCGCACCGCGCGGGAGGTGTTCGAGACGCTCGTGGGCCCGGCCTCGGCGGCGGGCTCCGGCAGGGGAGTGCCGCGTGCGGAGGTCTTCGACGCGTGGGAGCGCGCGGGGATCGACCCGGCCGGGGGCCGCGGCTACCACCTGCTCGTCCACCTCATCTCCACGGGCACGGCGGCCTACGGACCGTGGCGCGAGGGGGAGACCGCCGTCGTCCACGCAGACAGCTGGCTGCCGCCGCACTCCGGGCTCGCAGACCGCTTCGACGGTGACCGGACCGCGGCGACGGCGGAGCTGCTGCGGCGCTACCTGCTCTCCCACGGGCCCGCCTCCCTGCGGGACTTCGCCTGGTGGACCAAGCTGCCGCTCACCCGGATCCGGGAGGCCCTGCCGCTCGTCGAGGACGAACTGGAGTCAGCGCTGCCGGCCGAGGCCGGGCTGCCGGGGGAGGAGCGCCTCTGGTTCCGCCCGGGCCTGCTCGAGGAGTATGCGGATTCCGGCACGCAGCGGCAGGCCATGCGCGAGCTGCTGCTCCCGGGGTTCGACGAGCTGGTCCTGGGCTACGGCGACCGGCTCTTCCTCATGAGCGAGGAGCAGCACACGGCGCTGGTGCCGGGCAACAACGGCGTGTTCAAGCGCGGGGCGTTCCGCCGGGGCCGCCTCGTGGGGATCTGGAGCCGGACGGGCCCCGCGGGCAGGCGCAGGCTCGTCCTCGAACCGCTGGCGGACGTCTCCGCCGCCCAGCGGCTCCGCTTCGAGAAGCTCTTCGCCGCGTTCCCCCACGTGAGGGAATGAGCGCATATAGGCTCTCACGCATGACCTCCCCGCAGACGCATCCCGCAGACGCCCACTCCCTCATCCGCGTGCAGGGCGCGCGGGAGAACAACCTCCGCGACGTGAGCATCGACCTGCCCAAACGGCGGCTCACGGTGTTCACCGGCCTCTCCGGTTCCGGCAAGAGCTCTCTGGTGTTCGACACCATCGCCGCGGAGTCCCGCCGCCTCGTCAACGAGACGTACAGCTCCTTCCTGCAGGGCTTCATGCCCTCGCCGCAGCGGCCGGACGTGGACCGGCTCGAGGGCCTCACCACCGCGATCATCGTGGACCAGGAGCGCATGGGCTCCAACCCCCGCTCCACCGTGGGCACCGCCACGGACGCCAACGCCATGCTGCGGATCCTGTTCTCCAAGGCCGGCTCCCCGCACATCGGCCCGGCCAACGCCTTCTCCTTCAACATCGCCTCCGCCTCCGGCGCGGGCGCGCTCACCGTCGAGCAGCCGGACGGATCGACGAAGAGGGAGCGCCGCTCCTTCACCGTCCAGGGAGGGATGTGCGTGCGGTGCGAAGGTCTGGGGGTCGTCCACGACGCGGACCTCACGCAGTTCTACGACGAGAACCTCTCCCTCGACGAGGGCGCCATCACGATCCCCGGGTACAAGCCCGGCGGCTGGTCCGTCCGCTACTACGCGGAGTCCGGTCTGGTCCCGGCGGACGTCCCCATCCGCGACTTCACCCCGCAGCAGCTGCACGACTTCCTCCACAGCGAACCGCGGAAGGTGAAGTTCCGGGGCATCAACTCCACCTATGAGGGGCTGGTCCCCAAGACCCGGAAGTCCATGCTGTCCAAGGACCGGGAGTCCATGCAGCCGCACATCCGCGAGTTCGTCGACCGCGCCTTCACCTATGTGCGCTGCCCGGAGTGCGACGGCACGCGGCTCAACGCGACTGCACGCTCGTCCCTCGTGGACGGCATCTCCCTCGCGGACGCCTGCGCCATGCAGATCAGCGACCTCGAACAGTGGGTGGCCGGCCTCTCCCTGCCGGAGCTCGCGCCTCTCGTCGACGGTCTGCGGGAGCTGCTGCACGGCCTCGTCGACCTGGGACTGGGCTATCTCTCGCTCGACCGCTCCTCGGGCTCGCTGTCCGGGGGAGAGGCGCAGCGGATCAAGATGGTGCGGCAGCTGGGCTCACCGCTCACGGACGTCACCTACGTGTTCGACGAGCCCACCACCGGCCTGCACCCCCATGACATCGACCGGATGAACCGGCTGCTGCTGCGGCTGCGGGACAAGGGCAACACCGTCCTCGTCGTCGAGCACAAGCCGGAGACCATCGCGATCGCCGACCTCGTGGTGGATCTGGGCCCCGGGCCGGGCGCCCGGGGCGGAGAGCTCGTCTTCACCGGCACCGTCGAGGAGCTCGCGAGCGCGGACACCCCGACAGGGCGCCATCTCCACGACCGCGCACGCCTCAAGCCCGCCGTGCGGGAGCGGACCGGCGTCCTGGAGATCCGCGGGGCGGACCTCCACAACCTGCGCGACGTGGACGTGGATCTGCCCACCGGCACCCTCACGGTGGTGACGGGCGTCGCAGGCTCCGGCAAGAGCTCGCTCATCCACGGCTCCCTGGCCGGACGGGAGGGCGTGGTGATCGTCGACCAGGGCGCCATCCGCGGGTCGCGGCGGTCCAATCCCGCAACCTACACGGGCCTGCTCGAGCCCGTGCGCAAGGCCTTCGCGAAGGCCAACGGGGTGAAGCCCGCGCTCTTCAGCCCCAACTCCGAGGGTGCCTGCCCCTCGTGCAGGGGCGCCGGGGTCATCTACTCCGACGTGCCCACCATGGCCGGGGTCGCGGTGCCGTGCGAGGTCTGCGAGGGACGGCGGTTCCAGGCCGAGGTGCTCGAGTACCGGCTGGGCGGCAAGGACATCTCCGAGGTCCTGCTCATGCCGGCGGCCGCCGCGCTGGAGTTCTTCTCCGCCGGCGAGGCGAAGGTGCCGGCCGCGGTGAGGATCCTGCGCCGCCTCGTGGACGTGGGACTGGGCTACATCGCACTCGGCCAGCCGCTCACCACGCTCTCCGGCGGAGAGCGCCAGCGGCTCAAGCTCGCCGTGCACATGGCCGGCGAGGGAGAGGTCTACGTCCTCGACGAACCCACCACCGGCCTGCACCTCGCGGACGTCGAGGCGATGCTCGCCATGCTGGACAGGCTCGTGGACAGCGGCCGGACCGTCATCGCCATCGAGCACCACCAGGCCGTCATGGCGCACGCGGACTGGCTCGTCGACGTGGGGCCCGGGGCCGGCCACGACGGCGGCACCGTCGTGTTCGAGGGCACCCCGGCGGACCTCGTCGCCCAGGCACGGGCGGGGGAGTCCACCCTCACGGGCGCCCACCTCGCGGAGTACGTGCAGAGCTGAGCCCGGTCAGTCCCCGTGGAGGAACTTCGCCGGGAACGCACACCGCCGCGGCCGCGAAACCGCTTTCGCAGCCGCGGCGGTGTTCGCTAGCGTGCATAACGGCTTGATAACGAACAGGCCACTGTGCGGTAACACCGCAGGAGACACACGCACCCGATGATGCTCCGCGCATCGAGGAGGACGACACCGTGAAGCACCTCAGGAAGGGCATCCGCTCGCTCGCGCTGCTGGGCGGCGCCGGCGCCGTCGCGGCGGCGGGAATGCTCGGCGCCGCGCCTGCACAGGCCGCCTCGGACTCCGTCTGGGACCGCGTCGCGGACTGCGAGTCCGGCGGCGACTGGCACATCAACACCGGCAACGGCTACTACGGCGGACTCCAGTTCTCGCAGCAGACGTGGGAGGCCTTCGGCGGGGAGGGCATGCCGCACGAGGCCAGCCGCACCGAGCAGATCCGCGTCGCCCAGAACACGCTCGAGGAGCAGGGCCCGGGCGCCTGGCCGACCTGCGGCGAGAAGGCGGGGCTCACCAAGGAGAACGGTGCGGCCGACGACGGCGGCGGCAAGAAGGACGACGGGAAGAAGGACGAAGGCTCCGGAGACTCCGGCAAGCCCCGTCTCGGCGCCAGCTGAGGCCCGTCACCCGGAACGGCAGAGAACGGCACCGGATCCATCCGCGGGTCCGGTGCCGCTCTCTGCCTCGCCAAGGCCTTTTGAACACGTTCAAATACGTGTACGGTGGCGGCATGACCCGGAAGTCCGACCGCACCCGCGCCCTGCTCGCCGAGACCGCGCTGCGCCTCTTCGCCGAGCAGGGCTACGAGGCGACGACCATGCGACAGATCGCGGCGGAGGCGGGCGTCGCTACCGGAAACGCCTACTACCACTTCGAGGGCAAGGACGCCTTCGTCCAGGAGCTCTACGTCCGCATCCAGGAGGAGCACAGGGAGGCCGCCCTGCCGCGCCTGCGCCCCGGCGCCGCACTGAGTGAGAACCTCGCGGAGGCGCTTCACGCGGGCCTCGACGTCATGACGCCGCACCACGGCCTCGGCGGCGTCCTGCTGCGCAGCGCGCTGCCGGCGGATTCGGGGCTCAGCCCGTTCTCGCAGGCCTCCGAGCGTCCGCGCGGGGCGGCCGTGGGGCTCATGGGCGAGGTCGCATCCGCCTCGAAGGGCACGCCCGGCGGACGACTGGGGGAGAGGCTGCCGCATCTGCTCTGGCTCGCACACATGGGCGTCACACTCTTCTGGGTCCTCGACCGGAGCGAGTCGCAGGCGCGCACGCGGACCCTCGTCGACGGGCTCGCTCCGCTCCTCGGCCGCCTGCTGACCCTGCTGCGGCTTCCCGGTGCGGGGCGCCTCGCGGACGACGCACTCGACCTCATGGATCGGCTCGAGGAGAGCCCCCGGCCGGAAGGAGCACGCCGATGACCGCTCCGCGCACACTCGTCCTCACCGGGGCGAGCGGATACATCGGACGTCACCTGCACAGGCGCTTCACGGAGGACGGCTGGACCGTCCGCACCATCGGCCGGTCGCCGCGCGGGCGGGGAGCCGCCGCGGTCGATGCCGCCTGGGACGACGACCTCACGCCCGTTCTGGACGGGGCGGACGCCCTCGTCAACCTCGCAGGCCGGTCCGTGAGCTGCCGCTACACCAAGCGCACCGCGGACGAGATCCTCCGCTCGCGGACGGAGACGACGAAGAGACTGGGGCTCGCCCTGGCCGCCTGCGCCTCACCGCCGCCGGTGTGGCTGAATGCGAGCACCGGCACGATCTACCGAGACGCGAGAGACCGCCCGCAGACCGAGGCCGCGGGGGAGCTGGGCACGGGCTTCTCCGTCGCCGTCGCACGCGCCTGGGAGCAGGAGCTCTTCGACGCACCCGTCGACGAGGCGAGAATCCGGCGCGTGGCCCTGCGGACGTCGATCGTCATGGGCCCGGGCGGCGCGCTCAATCCCATGGTGAACCTCGCGCGGATGGGATTCGGCGGCAGGCAGGGCGACGGCGGGCAGATGCTGTCCTGGATCCACATCGAGGACGTGCACCGCGCCGTACGCCATCTCATCGACCGCCCGGATCTCAGTGGGCCGGTGAATCTCGCGAGCCCGCACCCGGTGACGAACCGGGAGTTCATGGCGCTCACGCGGGCGCGATTCGGCGGTCTCGGCACGCGCCTGGGACTGCCGCTGCCGGCGTGGTCGCTGGAGGCCGGCGCGCGGATCATCCGCACCGAGGCGGAGCTCGTCCTCAAGAGCCGCTGGGTCGCGCCGGAGAAGCTGCTCGCAGGCGGCTTCGCGTTCCGGTTTCCCCACGCCGCCTGGGCGCTCGACGACATCGCCGCACAGACCCCTTCCGGCCTGCTCCCCGTACAGCTGGGGTAACGCCGATAATCTACATTATGTTAAGTAAAGATCTGCGGGCGTCCCCTCGTCCCGGCGGCAGCACTCCTGCGGACTAGGCTGAGGCCATCCGCAACTGGTGAGGACGAGGAGCAGACGCATGCCGCAGATCGCAGGGATCGACTTCGAGGTTCCACTCGTACTGGCGCCCATGGCCGGCGGACCCTCCACACCGGAGCTCTGCGCCGCGGTGAGCAGTGCCGGCGGGCTCGGCTTCCTCGCCGGCGGATACCTCAGCGCGGAGCGGCTCGCCGCGGATCTCAGCCGCACGGCGGAGCTCACGGACCGGCCGTTCGGCGTGAATCTCTTCGCCGCGTCTCCTGCGCCGGACACTCCGGAGACCCGGGCGCGTCTTCAGGCCTATCGCACGCGGCTGGTGGAGTCCGGGCACCCGGAGACGCTGCTGCCGGACGCGCCTCTCGGCACGGACGACTCCTATGCGCAGAAGCTCGAGGTCGCCGCCTCCTCCCCCGCCGCCGCCGTCTCCTTCACCTTCGGCCATCCGAGTTCCGCAGAGATCCGGGACCTCCACGCCGCCGGGAAGGCCGTGGTGCTCTACGCCACCTCCGAGGCGGGCATCCGCGCCGCTGCGGCCAGCGGCGCGGATGCCGTGGGGGTGCAGGGCTTCCAGGCGGGCGGCCACCGCGCGAGCGTCACCGGCGTGGACATCGCGGATGCCGACGCCCCGGACCCGGGGCTCACGGCCGCGGAGCTCACCCGCCTGGCCGCCGGACTCACGCGCAAGCCCGTCCTCGCCGGCGGCGGGGTCGCGACGGCGGCGGACGTCCGCGCGCTGCTCGCGGCCGGAGCCTCCGCGGTGCAGGTCGGCACCCGCTTCCTCACCGCCGCCGAGGCCGGGACGAAGAAGACGCACAGGACGGCGCTCCTGGAGCTCCGGGACCGGGAGACCATGCTCACCGCGGCGTTCTCCGGACGCCCCGCCCGCACCGTGGCCAACGACTTCGCACGCCGGCACGGCGAGGCGGCCCCGCGCCTCTACCCGCAGCTCCACTTCCTCACCGCCGGGCTCCGCGGCGAGGCGAACGCCGCGGGCGATCCCGAGAACCTCAACCTCTGGGCCGGGACCGGCTTCGCCGCCTGCCGGGAGGCCCCCGCCGCGGACATCCTCGCGGAGCTCGCCGGCCGATGACCGCACACCCGGTCACCCTCGGCCTCGGGCTGGCCGCGGCGATGGGCGTGGGCCGGTTCGTCTTCACCCCGCTCCTGCCGGTGATGATCGCCCAGACCTCCATGACCGAGCAGACCGGGGCGCTCGTCGCCACGGCCAACTACGTGGGCTACCTGCTGGGCGCCCTCGCGCTCTCCGGCCGGGACGCGGCACGCTCGCGGCTCTTCGTGACCGCCAACGCCCTGGCGCTCGTCGCCTCGGAGGTGCTCATGCTCGGGGCCTCGAGCACGCTCGCCTGGTCCGCGCTGCGGCTCGTCGCCGGCTTCTCGAGCGCGGTCCTCTTCATCGCGTGCACGGGCAGACTCCACGCGTCCCTCACCGCTGCGACCGCGAGCGCCGCCGAGGCCGCCCGGTCCCGCGGACTCGCGTTCGGCGGCGTGGGAGCGGGCATCGCGCTCACGGGAGCCGGCACGCTGCTCGCAGGCGCGGGAGCGGACTGGCGGGGGTTGTGGATCGGCTCAGCCGTCCTCAGCGCGGCGCTGCTGCTCCCTCTCCTCCTCTCCCCCGCACAGCAGCCGGTGCGGGAGAGGCAGCCGCCACAGCAGTCCCCGGCCGCGACGGCGATGCCGCTCCCGCCCGCATCACGGCGCCGCGCGTGGGTCCTCCTCATGTGCCTCTACTTCGCGGAGGGACTCGGCTACATCGTCATCGGGACCTTCCTCGTCGACGCCGTCGCAGCGGTGGGGCCCGCGGAAGAGGGTGCCGGCGTCGCCGGGTTCGCGGCCGGCGGCATCGTCTGGCTCGCCGTGGGGCTGGCAGGCATGGTCGCGCCGTTCCTCTGGTCGCTCTGCGCCGCACGCACCGGCCTGCGCGCGGCCCTCGCGCTCGCTCTCGCACTCCAGACCGCGGGTGCCCTCATCCCGGCCCTCACCGGCTCACCGGGCTGGGCGGTCCTCGCCGCGCTCCTCTTCGGCGGCACCTTCGTGCCGATCACGATGCTCGCCCTCGGGATCGGCACCGCGCTCGGGGTGCCGCAGTCGGCCGCGAAGCTCACGGCGGCCTACGGCCTCGGCCAGGTGCTGGGCCCGCTGGTCGTCATCCCCGTCCTCGGTGCGGGCTATGCGGCAGCCTTCGCCGTCGCCGGCTCTGTGCTGCTGCTCGCAACTGGGCTGTCCGCTCTCGGACTGGGACGGGCGGTGACGCCATGAAGTCATGTCCACCGCCTCGCCCCGGCACTGCTGCTTCCGCAGGCTCTCATTCTCAGTTGCTGCGGCGCCTGCTCATATAGATCAGTCCGCTACCAGCTGCCAGCAGCACCAGCGTGAGTCCAAGCAGGCCCGCCAGTTCCGCACCCGTCCTGGGCAGACGCGGGTGCTCCCGCTCAGGCTCGACCGTCTTCACGTCCGCCTGCGAGGGTGGCGAGCTGATCGGGTCCCCACCCGGCGAGTTGCCAGTTGCAGTTGCAACATTGGTGAGCGTGTCCCCGGTCAGATCCGCGGCCACTACCGTATACGCAGCCGTGCACGTGACCGACTGCCCCGGGAGCAGCATCCCGGCCTCCTCCGGGCAGGTGACTGCCGAGAGCACACCAGCACCGGAGAACTCGGCTTCCTCCACTCCCACATCGTGCACGCTGACATTGCCCGTGTTCGTGATCGTGAAGGAGTACGCAACCTCCTCACCGGCCTCGGACACCTGTTCCGGATCCGCGGTCTTGACCAGCTCGAGGCCTGGCTCCGCGTCCCGCGGGATCCGATCGGTCGAAGGCGGAGACTCAATCGTGTCGCCCTCGGGCGGGTTACCGGTCGCGGTCGCCGTGTTCTCGAGCGCCCCCTGATCCACATCAGCCTGCGTCACTTCATAGGTGGCCGTGCAGGTGATCTGCTCACCCGGAGCCAGCGACAGAGCTGCCTCGCCGCACTCCACGGCAGAGAGTTCACCGGAGCCGGTGAACTCCCCCTCCGCAACGGCAACATCAGTCAGTGTCGTGTTTCCTGTGTTGGTCACCACGAACGAGTACGTGATCGTCTCACCGGCCACGAGCGCGTCAGCATCCGAGGACTTCACGATGTCAAGCCCAGGCTGCGGAACGATCGGCAACTCGTTCTCCGAGGGCGGAGACTCGATAGAGCCTCCCTCAGGGGGTGTGCCCGTGCCGGTCGCAGTGTTCGTCACACCGCCGGCGTCCACATCGGCCTGCGTGAGCACATACGTTGCCGTGCACGTCACCGTCTGCCCTGGCACGATCGAGGCAGCTTCGTCCGGGCACACCACCTCCGACAGCTCTCCGCTACCGGTGAACTCACCCTCATTGACAGTGATACCGCTCAGCGTGACATTACCCGTGTTCGTCACAGCGAAGGAATACGTGATCTCCTCACCGGCCTGTCCACCCTGTGCAGGCGTCGCGGTCTTCATCATCTCGATACCCGGCTCAGCGTCCTGCGGGATGGTGACAATGCCCGGGTCGGACGTGATCGGATCGCCCGTGGGTGGAGTGCCCGTCGCGGTCGCCGTGTTCTCCAGCGTGCCACGATCCACATCGGCCTGCGTCACCTCATAGGTCGCAGTGCAGATCGACTGCTCGCCCGGCTGCAGCCAGTCCCCCTCGGGGCATTCGAGCTCAGAAAGCTGACCGCTGCCGTTGAACGACTCCTCATCGACCTGCACGCCCGTGAGAGTCACGTTGCCCGTGTTCGTCAGCACGAACGAGTACGTGATGGTCTCACCTGCGACCAGCTCCGTCGCGTCAGCGGACTTCACCAGCTCGAGGCCCGGCTGCGGATCCTCTGTGATGATCACCTCCGAGGGCGGCGAATCCACCGAATCGCCCCCGGGCGGAGTGCCCTGGGCAGTCGCAGTGTTCTCCAGTGAACCGCTGTCGACGTCAGCCTGCGTCACCCGGTACACCGCAGAACAGGTCACTGAGTCACCGGGGGCCAGCGTTGCTGCCTCAGGCGGACAGGAGATGTCAACGGCCGGGCCCGAGCCCGAGAAGTCCGTCTCGTCGATGGTGATGCCGTGCAGCGTCACATTTCCGGTGTTCGTGACCTCGAACGAGTAGGTGATGTCCTCGCCCACGATCAGCTCATCGGTATCGACGCTCTTCACCAGCTCCAGGCCAGGCTGCGGATCCGCCGGGATGGTGCTCTCGCCCGGAGGCGATTCCACCGTCCCACCGTCCGGGGGCGAGCCGGTGCCAATCGCCGTGTTGCGCAGGCTGCCACTGTCCACATCGGCCTGCACCACCTCGTAACTCGCGGTACAGGTCACCGACTCACCCGGCGCGAGCGTGACACTGTCTTCAGCACAGGTCACGACCGGCATCTCGCCGGCACCGGAGAACTCACCCTCCTCGACCCGCACGTCCGTAAGCGTGACGTTGCCGGTGTTCGTCGCCATCAGCGAGTAGGTAATGGTCTCGCCCGCGACGAGAGTGTCCGAATCCGCGGTCTTGACCACTTCGAGACCCGGATTCTGTTCCGCAGGCACCCGCACCTGCGAGGGGTCGGAGGTCACCGCTTCCCCCTCGGGCGGCGTGCCCTGTGCGGTCGCAGTGTTCTCGAGCGAACCGCGATCCACATCCTCGGCGGTCGCCGTATAGGTCGCGGTGCAGTTCACCGATTCGCCCGGGGCAATCGTCGTAGGCTCCGCAGGGCACACGATCTCCGAGAGCTCACCCGTGCCACTGAAGTCGCCCTCCGTAACCGCGAGGTCCGACAGCGACACGTTGCCGGTGTTCGTGATCGCGAAGGAGTAGGTGATCTCGTCACCCACGTCGTAGGAGTCCGGCGCCGCGGTCTTGACCAGGCCCACGGCCGGGGTCTGTTCTGCAGGCACCTGGACCTCGTTGGACTCGCTCGTCACCGGATCGTCCGGCTGCGGCGGGGTGCCGGTCGCCGTCGCGACGTTACGGATGGAACCGCGGTCCACATCGTCCTGGGTGACCGTATACGTGGCTGAGCACCACACCACGGCTCCCGGCTCCAGAGCTGGGGTGCCGTCCTCGCAGACCGGTTCGGAGAGCTCGCCCGCACCGCTGAAATCACTGTCGTCGATGGAGATGTCGCGGAGCGTGACATCGCCCGTGTTCTGCACCCGGAACCAGTAGGTGATCTCCTCGCCCTCGACGAGATCCTCTGACGCCGTCGACTTCTCGATGGACAGACCGGGATCAGGGTCGTTGGGGGTTCGCACCGTCGATTCGTCTGTCGGCGGCTCACCGCTGGGCGGAGTGCCGGTGACGCTGGCCGTGTTCTCGAGAGTGCCGCTGTCGACGTCCTCCTGTGTCACCGTATACGTCGCCGTGCACGTGACTGAGGTCAGAGGCGCCAGCCCGTTCGGCAGCGCCGGGCAGCTGATCTCCGACATCTCACCCGTACCGGTGAACTCGCCCTCATTCACGACGATGTCATGAAGTGTCACATTTCCCGTATTCTCGACGACGAAGGAGTAGACGATCTCATCGCCGAGTTCGAGGTCAGTCGTGTCCGCGGATTTGGTGATCGCGATGCCCGGGGCCGGGTCAACCGTCACCTCGGCTTCGTCGGGGTCCGAGACGACAGGATCGTCCCCACCCGGCGGCACGCCCTGCGCGGTCGCAGTGTTCGCAATGGAGCCGCGGTCGATATCGGCCTGCTGCACCGTATAGGTCGCGGTACAGGTCACCGCATCTCCGGGTGCCAGCGCTCCTGCCCCGGCCGGGCAGGAGACCTCCGAGAGCTCCCCGGCACCGGTCCACTCAGTCTCGTTGATGACAATATCGCTGAGCGTGACATTGCCGGTGTTCGTCACTGCGAAGGAGTAGGTGATGCGGCGGCCGAGCTCCAGGGTGTCCCGGTTCGCGGTCTTCTCGATCGTGAGCGCCGGAACCGGTTCGAAGGGGATCTGCGCGCTGTCGTCCTCCGAGCGGACGGGGTCGCCCTCACCCGGAGGCGCGCCGTTCGCGTGTGCGGTGTTCTCGACTGAGCCCTGGTCGATATCAGCCTGTGTAAGCGTATACGTCGCAGTACACGTCACCGAATCGCCCGGTGCGAGCGCGTCGGCATCCGCAGGGCAGGTCACCTGCGGGACATCCCCGTTGCCGGTGAACTCGGTCTCCTCGATCTCGACCGGGGACAGCGTGACGTTGCCGGTGTTCGTCACCGCGAAGGAGTATGTCACTTCCTCTCCTGCAGCGAACTCGCCGTCGACCGTTTTCTCCATCGCAAGCGAGGGATCCGCGGCAGCGGTGACCTCGGCGCTGGACTCGTTCGAGGTCGGGTCCGGCGCAGAGCCCGGTGCGGTCGCCGTCGCCGTCGCCGTGTTCGTGATCGAACCGGCGTCGACATCTGCCTGCGTCGCGGTGTAGGTACCGGTGCAGGTCACCGACTCCCCGATTCCGAGCGTCCCTGCCGGACATGTGATCTCCGGCGCGTCGCCGGTACCGGAGAACTGTGTCTCGTTGATCTGCGGGTCAGTCAGCTCGGTCTCCCCCGTGTTCGTCACCTCGAAGGAGTAGGCGATCTCCTCACCGGCCGCGCTGATCTCCGTAGGCGAGGCGCTCTTCTCAAGCTCCAGGCCCGGTTCCGCCGGCGTCACCCCGAGGATCTGGCCCCAGTAGTCGAGGTTCGTACCTGTGCCCTCGTAGCCGAAGGTGAAGGTCAGCTCAGTGATCGTCGGTGAGTCGGTCGCAACGAGGTAGGCGCCGCAGCCGAACGTGCCGCAGCTCGTCGCATTCGCGATGCTCGTGCCGCGATAGCTATTGGGGTTGATGAGCCCGATGGTGGAACCGCTGCCCTTGATCTCCATCCGCGGAGACTGCGAGTTCGCAGAGTCCAGGGCGAACGTCCCGTTCTGGACCGTCATGGGGTGGTTCTTGAAGCTCGTTGCACGGGAGTTGCCATCGCCGACTGCTGCACCGAAATCGGTCACATACAGAATCGGGTTCTTCACCGGCCTGTCAAAGCGGTAGGTGGTCACGCCACAGCCATCGACTGCAGTGTTCGTGCAATTCTGCGAACCGAAGCGCAGCGCCGCAGTTCTCGTATTCGGGATGTATGAAGGGCGGGGGCCAGTGAAGATCGGGTCGCCGCCCGAGTTGCCCCAGTACGATGTGCCCGCGCCGGACAACGTCATCGTCACGCCGACGCCGCTGGCAGTGGTGCCGCGCGCAGTGTTGCCGCTGATCTGCCAGGACTGCGGGTATTCGGAACCTACTGGCACCGCTTGCGCGTCTTGCGCCCCTCTGTCGACGACAACCAGCATCGCGGCAACCAGCAGGAGCGCGACGAAGGCAGCGATCGGTCTGCCTATTCGCCTCCTCCACGGTCCCCGCGCCAGGCGAATCAACATACTCATCAGTAGCGCCCTCCCAACTATGCGTGCCGCTACTGGCCGGGGGAGAGCAGAAGCATCCGCCGACACGGTCGCGACCATCGGTCACCCCCAAAATTAGAGCAAGATCACACACTCGGTCAATTGTCAGGATTCCAGTTGGAGCGCAGAGACCGCAGAACGACACCTGCCTACTCCCGGCCCTTGCGGGTGCGACTCCCCCCGTGAAGAACGCTCGCAGAGCCCGCCTCCCTCGGCACCTCCACCCGCACGCACCCCTACGCACTCCCCCCCCCCCCCCCACGTTTGCACAAGCGATCGAGCATATGGGATTCCAGCAGAACAAGCGCTTCTACGCTGGAGAAGGAACGGGACCTCTCATGCATCAGCCCATCCGGGACGCACGTCCGTATGTGCGCGCCTTAGATCCGGTTTCCGCGCAGTGAAAGCTCAGCCACGTCCCAGCTTCCAAGGGAATGCGCACCCGGTTGAGTGCGTTAGGCTCAATGTAAGCGCGGTGAGGCCGCTCAAGGACCTCATCGCGGACCTGAGAACGGAAAGGGAGGACCTCCACCATGGCAACTGCTTCGTTCAACCCCCTGCGCGATCTCGACCGCTTCTTCACGGACGTGACCCGCACCCCCAACTCCCTGGCCCTGCCGATGGACCTCTACCGCGAGGGCGAGACGTTCGTCGCACGCATCGACATGGCCGGCGTGGATCCGGCGAGCATCGACGTGGACGTCGAGGACCGCACGCTCACGGTGCGCGCCGAGCGCACCGCCTCGGCTCCGGGCGCGGACGTCAAGTGGCTCACGAGGGAACGCGCGACGGGCACCTTCGCCCGCCAGCTCACCCTCGGCAACCGGGTGGCCGTCGACAAGATCACGGCGGACTACTCGGACGGCGTCCTCACCCTCACGATCCCCGTCGCCGACGAGGCGAAGCCGCGCAAGATCGCAGTGGCGCACTCCCACGGAGGCTCCGAGGTCCTCACCTCCCGCGCGGAGGAGAAGCCTGCGGAGACGAAGCCGGCGGAGTGATCGCCGCGGCGTAGGCCAGGCAGACATAGGGGAGCTCGTAGACCACGGGCTCCCCTTCCGTCTGCCCGCGCACGTCCACCGCACCCGAGGCCGCCGCGAGCTCCAGCCCCTCGCCGGCCAGGAACTCCCGGAGGTTGGCCTCGACCCGCGCACGGATCCGCTCGTCGCTGCGCAGCCAGTAGGTGCGCGTGGCCGCGAGTGCCACCACCTCGTCCACCGTCACCGGCGTGGTGAAGCGGAACTCCCCCGTCCGGACGGGACCCATGCCCGTGAGCTCTGGCCTCCATTCCGGCCGGTACACGTCACCGGCGTGCATGATCCTGCTGAGCCGGAGCACCCAGTCGGTGCGCACGTCGAGCTGGTTGAGCACGACGACCGCCGCCCCGGGCGCGCTCAGCACACGCCTGAACTCCGCCGAGGCCGCCTCGGGGTCCATCCAGTGCCAGGCCTGGGCGACGGTGACGAGGGAGGCGCTCCCGCTCGCCACGGGCAGATCCTCCGCCGTGCCGAGCACCGCCGGATCCGGGTGCAGCGTGAGGAGGTCCGGATCCGGATCCACCCCGAGCACCTCCCAGCCCCGGGCGCGCAGACCGGCGCCGAACAGCCCGGTCCCGGCGCCCACGTCGACGGCGCGGCCGGGCCCGGTGAGCCCGGCCTCGGCGAGGATCTCCCCGATCCACTCGTAGACCGCCTCCGGATAGCGGGGCCGGACCCGGTGGTAGAGCTCGGCCGCACCGCCGAAGACCGTGCCTCTGCTCCGCGCCTGCGCGTCGAGGCGCGGACTGCGCGCTCGCTGCCCGGTCCCCGCCCAGTCCCCTCCTCCCGTGGAGGTCCCGGTCACTGCTGCGGGGCCAGGGTGAACTCCGCGCCCACGCGCCCGCAGAGCTCGCGGAGGCCGTCGACGAGCGCGTCCGCCAGCGGGATGCCCTCGCGCGAGCGCTCCTCGCGGGTGAGGAAGTCGCGGTCGCCGGTGGCCTGCACCGGCCGCTGCGGGTCCGTGGGCTCCATGGCGCGGATGGTGTTCCGCAGCTCGCGCACGTACTCGCCCGCCTCGGCGGGCGCCCCGAAGAACGCCGGGTCGATCGCAAGGAAGAAGTAGCCGATGTCCTGGTAGCCGTCCACGTTGCCGGGCTGGCCCGCGCCGGAGAGCGCGGCGGAGAGGATCTGGACCATGGTGGCCAGCGCAGAGCCCTTGTGCCCGCCCCCGAAGAACGTCTCGCCGCCCAGCGGGAGCAGCCCCACTCCCCCGTCCTTGCCGAACTCCAGCCGCTCGTAGACCTCCGCGGCGTCGTAGACGGGGTTGCCGTCCGGGTCCGCCACCCACTCGGACGGCAACGGCTCGCCCTTGAGGCCGTAGACCTTCACCTTGTTGAGAGGGACGACGCTGGTGGCCATGTCCACGAGGACGGGATTCTCACCCGGCACGGGTGCGGCGAAGGCGATGGGATTGGTGCCCATGAGCGGGAACCGCGCGCCGTGCGGGATCTGCAGGGCGTTGGCGGTGGAGCACAGGGAGATGCCCATGAGGCCGGCGTCCGCGGCCATGCGGGCGTAATAGCCCGCCGCACCGTAGTGGTTGGAGCGATTGACCACGCCGATCCCCACACCGAACGACTGCGCCGCCTCGATCGCCTTCGTCATCGCCAGGTGCGCTCCGGTGTGGCCGAAGGTGCGCATGCCGTCGATCCGGGCGACGGCGCCCGCGGCGTGGGCGACGACCGGCTGGGCATCGGGGACGAGGTTCCCGTTGGCGACCTCCGCGGCATAGTAGGGGAGCATGGAGATCCCGTGGGAGTCGACCCCCATGAGATCCGTGTCGTACATGACCTCCGTGCAGATCTCACGGGTGCGGGGATCCGCCCCCAGACCCTGCAGCACGGAGTCGATCTGGGCACGGACGGTGTGGGGTGCGTAGCGCTTCATGGGACCCAAGGGTATCGAGACCCCGATCACGCCGGCGAGGCGTTCATTCACTAAGATGGCCGCATGTCCGTAAGCGATGCATCCGCCTCCCCCGCCGCGCACTCCCCCTCCTCCGACGCCGCCGCAGACCCCGCCTCACAGCTGGCCGCCGCGAGCGCCGAGTACGAACGCCTGGCCGCGGCCGGGCTCTCCCTCGACATCACCCGCGGCAAGCCCTCGGCCGCGCAGCTCGATCTCTCCGACGGCCTGCTCAGCTGCGTCGACGGTGAGAGCTTCCGTGCGGCGGACGGCACGGACACCCGCAACTACGGCGGAGCCGCGGGCCTGCGCGAGCTGCGGGAGATCTTCGCCCCGCTGCTGCAGGCGCCCGTGGACCAGCTCCTCGCGCAGGGCAACTCCTCGCTCACGCTCATGAAGGACGCGCTCACGTTCGCCCTGCTCCACGGGCGGCCGGACTCGCCCGCACCCTGGGCCGCCGAGGCCGTCCGCACCGGCGCGCCTCCCCGGTTCCTGTGCCCGGTCCCCGGCTACGACCGGCACTTCGGCCTCGCGGAGGCTCTCGGGTTCGAGCTGGTGCCCGTGTCCGCGGACGCCGAGGGTCCGGACCCGGAGCAGGTGGCGGCACTCACCGCGGAGGATCCGAGCATCAAGGGCATCTGGCTCGTGCCGGTGCACTCCAACCCCACGGGGGTGTCGATCTCACCCGCACGCGCGCGTACGCTGCTGGCACTGGAGACGGCCGCACCGGACTTCACCGTGATGTGGGACAACGCCTACGCCCTCCACCACCTGCGCGAGCCGCACCCGGAGCCGGTGGACGTCCTCGCCCTCGCCGCTGAGGCCGGTCGCCCCGACAGGGTGCTCACCTTCGCCTCCACCTCCAAGATCACCCACGCCGGTGCCGGCGTGGCCTTCTTCGCCGCCTCGCCGGCCATGACGGACTGGTTCCTCACCCACACCGGTGCCGGTTCGATCGGACCGGACAAGGTCAATCAGCTGCGCCACGCACGGTTCTTCGGCTCCAGCGAGGGCGTGCTCGCGCACATGCGACGTCATGCCGCCCTGCTCGCCCCCAAGTTCGCGGCGGTGGACGCGGTCTTCTCCCGCGTGCTGGGACCCGAGGACCTGGCCGCCTGGACCAATCCCGGCGGCGGCTACTTCATCACCCTCGCCGTCTCCCCCGGCACCGCGTCCCGCGTCGTCAAGCTCGCCGGGGAGGCCGGGGTCAAGCTCACTCCCGCGGGGGCCACGCATCCGTACGGCCTGGACCCGGATGACGCGATCATCCGCGTCGCCCCGTCGATGCCGCCGCTGGAGGAGGTCGAGACAGCCGCAGAGGTGGTGGCCGCCTGCGTGCGGCTGGCGACTCTCGAAGCGCGGGCCTCGGGCGTCTGAGGCCCTGCGCGGCCGCCCTGTGACTTCCGCGTCATCTGGTTGAAATCTGGACCACCTGCGGCCTAGGCTCGCCCGGTGACTTCGTCGACCTCCGCCGCAGCGGCACAGCGCAGCAGCCGCAACCCCTTCGCCCTCGTCGCCCGGATCCCGTTCGGCTGGCAGGTCCTCGCGGGCCTCGTGCTCGGCGTGGTGCTGGGCCTCGTGGCCGCCTCGCTCGGCGAGGTCCCCGGTGCAGGCGAGGACGGCGGGCCCGGGCCCAACGGCCTCACGCTCACGCTGGAGACGATCGGCTCGATCTTCGTGACGCTGCTCAAGGCGCTCGTCCCCCCGCTCATCTTCCTCGCGATCGTGAGCTCCATCGCGAACCTGCGGCAGGTGACGAACGCGGCCCGGCTCGCGTGGAAGACGCTGCTGTGGTTCGCGCTCACCTCGCTCATCGCCGTCGTCATCGGGATCGCCCTGGGCCTCCTCACCAGCCCCGGCTCGCGCACCGGGGTGGACGCCTCGGCCGCAGAGGCCTCGCAGACGCAGGGCGGCTGGCTGGACTTCCTCGTGGGGCTCGTGCCCGCGAACTTCATCGGGCTCGAGGGCTCGGCCGGCGACGACGGCACCCTTGCCCTGAGCTTCAACGCCCTGCAGATCCTCGTCATCTCCATCGCCGTGGGCATCGCCGTGCTCAGCGTCGGGGAGAAGGCGGACCCGTTCCTGCGCTTCACCTCGTCCGCACTGGCGATCGTCCAGAAGCTCCTGTGGTGGGTCATCCGGCTCGCGCCCATCGGCACGGTGGGCCTCCTGGGCAATGCCGTGGCGAGCTACGGCTGGACGGCCATCGGCCAGCTGGGCGTCTTCACGGCGGACGTCTACATCGGCATGCTCGTCGTGGCGCTGGTCGTCTACCCCGTGCTCCTGCGCGTCTCCGGGCTCTCAGTCCGCTCCTTCCTCCGCGGCGTGTGGCCGGCGACGTCGCTGGGGTTCGTCTCCCGCAGCTCCCTGGGCACCATGCCGATGACGCAGACGGTGACCGAGCGCATGGGTGTGCCGGCGCACTACGCCTCGTTCGCAGTGCCGCTGGGCGCGACCACCAAGATGGACGGCTGCGCGGCGATCTACCCTTCGCTCGCGGCGATCTTCGTGGCGAACTTCTACGGCGTGCAGCTCACGTTCACGGACTATCTGCTCATCGTGCTGGTGTGCGTGCTCGGTTCTGCGGCCACCGCCGGCATGACGGGGGCGACCGTCATGCTCACCCTCACCCTCTCCACGCTGGGCCTCCCCCTCGAGGGTGTGGGCCTGCTGCTGGCGATCGACCCGATCCTCGACATGGGCCGGACGGCGCTCAATGTCACCGGGCAGTCGCTCGTCGCGGTGATCGTAGCAGCGCGCGAGAAGATCCTCGACCGCGAGGCCTATGCGGCGGCGGCGCAGCGCGCCTTCGCTGAGGAGACGCCCGGGCGCTGAGCGGAGGGCGCCCGGCCGCGCCGAGGTACCGTGGTTTCATGGACGACGATCACGCGCGGACCCACCTCGTCCGGATGTTCCCCGACTACGCCGACTCCGTGCTCTGGCTGGACGGGCCGGTCGACTACGGCGAGTCCGGCCTCTCGGAACAGCTCGTGGCGGATCTGCGGGAGTGGGAGGAGGCCTGCTATGCCTCACCCACCCGGCGCGACGTGCAGCAGACGCAGAGCCTGGCCCGCCGGGTCGCGGCGGAGCTCGGATCGCGGTTCGCGGTCAAGTACGACGCCGCGGAGGACACGGACGACGTGCGCCGCGTCTCGTCGGCCCGACCTGCACTGAACGTCGAGGCGGAGGCCGCATTCCTCGCCCGGGCCGAGGACGCGGTCCGGGCTCAGGAACGACTGACCGCACTCAAGGACGAACCAGGGGACGGTACGGGCTGGTCCGCCGTCGCTCCGCTCACCGGCGCGGAGTACCGGCCGCGGAAATGAGCAGCGGCCCGGGGCATCCACGATGTCCCGGGCCGCTCGTGAGCCGCCGTCACCGGCGGCTCCGCTCGGTTCAGCTCACTTCTTCGCGTAGTCGTAGAAGCCCCGGCCGGACTTCACGCCCAGCAGGCCTGCATCCACCATGCGGGAGAGGAGCACCGGCGGCTTCGAGGCGGGATCGCCCGTCTCCTCGTAGATGCTCTGCCCCACGAAGAGGCAGGTGTCCAGGCCCACGCGGTCCGCCAGCGCGATCGGCCCCATCGGATGCGCGCAGCCGTTGACCATGCCGAGGTCCACGTCCTCCTTGCTCGCCTGCCCGGACTCCACCATGCGGATGGCGGAGAACAGGAAGGGGATGAGCAGGGCGTTGACCACGAAGCCCGGGCGGTCCTGCGCCCGGATCGTCACCTTGCCCAGCACCTCCTTCGCGAACGCCTCGATCGTGTCCACCACGGCGGGATCGGTGAGTGCGGAGACCACGAGCTCCACGAGCGGCTGCACCGGCGCCGGATTGAAGAAGTGGATGCCCAGCACCCGCTCCGGCCGGTTCGTGGACTGTGCGAAGCGCACGATCGGCATCGACGAGGTGTTCGAGGCGAGGATCGCCTCCTCGTCCTTCACGATGGCGTCGAGCTCCGCGAAGATCACCTTCTTGATCTCCTCGTTCTCGCTCGCCGCCTCGATGACGAGCTGGCAGTCCGCGAGGTCAGCGAGCTCCGTCGTGAAGGTGAGACGCGACAGCGCCGCGTCACGGTCCTCGGCGGTGATCTTGCCGCGTTCGGCACCGCGGTCCAGGCTCTTCGTGATGCGGGTCCGGCCCGCCTCCACGGCCTCCGTGCTGATGTCGCGCACGACCACGCTGAGGCCGGCACGGGCGAGGACCTCGGCGATGCCGGATCCCATGAGTCCGGAGCCCACGACTCCGGCGCGTTCGATCATCATGTGCGTATCCCTCTCGTCTTCCCTCAGGCCGCTCAGAACCAGTCGGCCTGGCGGATGGCCCGCAGCGCCTCCCGGCGCCGCTCCTTGGGCAGCTTCTCGACGTACACGGTGCCGTCGAGGTGGTCCGTCTCGTGCTGGAGCATCTGGGCGAACACGCCCTCACCCTCGACACGAATCTCCTCGCCGCGCACGTCCTGACCCGTGACCGCCGCGTACTCCCACCGGGGCATGGGGAACCACAGGCCGGGGACGGACAGGCAGCCCTCGTCGATGTCCCGGAGCTCTCCCCCGGTCTCCACGACGACCGGGTTGACCACGTGGCCCACCCGCCCGTCCAGGTGGTAGGCGAAGATCCTGCGCGACACGCCGATCTGCGGCGCCGCCACCGCCGCCCGTCCCTCCGGGGCGGCGGTGGCGGCGAGGTCGTCCACGAGCGCGGCCAGCGCGGCGTCGAACTCCGTGACCGGCGTGCAGACGGTGCGCAGCACCGGATCGCCGTAGCGGCGGATGGACCTCTCAGGCATCGATGACCGCGACCAGGTCGCCGCCCTCCAGCTGCTGCACCGGTCCGATCGCCAGCCGGGCGACCGTGCCGTCGATCTGGGCGGTGATGGAGGCTTCCATCTTCATCGCTTCGATCGTCGCGACGGTCTGGCCGGCCTTGACGGCATCGCCGACGGCCACCTGGAGGGTGACGACGCCGGCGAACGGGCTGGCCACGTGGCCGGGGTTGTCCGCATCCGCCTTCTCCGCGGTGGCGACGTCGACCTTGACGGACCGGTCGCGCACGGAGATGGGACGCAGCTGCCCGTTGAGCGTGCACATGATGGTGCGCATGCCGCGCTCGTCCGCCGGGCCTGCCGCCTGGATGCCCAGGAGCAGCGACTTGCCCTTGTCGATCTGCACCGAGTGCTCCTCGCCCTCCTCCATGCCGTAGAGGTAGAGCTGCGTGTCCAGGACGGAGAGGTCCCCGTAGGACTCCCGCATCCGCGTGAACTCCTTGGTGGGCTGCGGGAACAGGAGCCGGTTGAGCGTCTCCTGACGCTCGCGGCCGGACTTCTCCAGCAGCGCGGCGTCCGCGGGATCGAGGTCCGCCTCGGGTGCCTTGTGCGTGCGGCCCGCCAGTGCCTTGGTGCGGAACGGCTCCGGCCAGCCGCCCGGGGGGTCGCCCAGGTCACCGGAGAGGAAGCCGACGACGGAGTCCGGGACGTCGAAGCGCTCCGGGTGCTCCTCGAACTCCGCGGGATCCGCGCCCACGGCCACGAGATGCAGGGCCAGATCGCCCACGACCTTGGACGACGGCGTGACCTTCACGAGGTGGCCAAGGAGGCGGTCCGCGGCCTCGTACATGGCCTCGATCTCCTCGAACTTCTCCCCCAGGCCCAGCGCGACGGCCTGCTGCCGGAGGTTGGAGAGCTGCCCGCCCGGGATCTCGTGACGGTACACGCGGCCCGTGGGGCCCGGCAGACCGGACTCGAAGGGCTTGTAGACGTTGCGAACGGCCTCCCAGTACGGCTCGAGGTCCGAGACGGCGGAGAGGCTGAGCCCCGTGTCGCGGTCCGTGTGCTCCAGTGCCGCCACGAGTGCGGACAGGGAGGGCTGGCTCGTGGTGCCGGACATCGCCGCACTCGCCGCGTCCACGGCGTCAGCTCCCGCAGCCGAGGCCGCCATGAGCGTGGCGAGCTGACCGCCGGCAGTGTCATGGGTGTGGACGTGAACGGGCAGGTCGAAGTTCTCGCGCAGCGCCGTGACGAGCTTGGCCGCGGCCGCCGGGCGCAGCAGGCCCGCCATGTCCTTGATGGCCAGCACGTGGGCGCCGGCGGAGACGATCTGCTCGGCAAGCCGGAGGTAGTAGTCGAGGGTGTAGAGCTCCTCCGCCGGGTTGAGGAGGTCCGAGGTGTAGCACAGGGCCACCTCCGCGACCGCGCTGCCGGTCCCGCGGACGGCCTCGATCGCCGGGCGCATCTGGGAGACGTCGTTGAGAGCGTCGAAGATGCGGAAGATGTCGATGCCGGACTCCGCCGCCTCCGCCACGAATGCGTCCGTCACCTGCGTGGGGTACGGCGTGTAGCCCACGGTGTTGCGGCCGCGCAGCAGCATCTGCAGGTTGATGTTGGGGATCGCGGCGCGCAGCTTCTCCAGCCGCTCCCACGGGTCCTCGCCCAGGAAGCGCAGCGCCACGTCGTAGGTGGCGCCGCCCCAGGCCTCCACACTCAGCAGCTCCGGGGTGAGGCGGGAGATGTGCTCCGCCGGTGCGAGCAGATCCCGCGTCCGCACGCGCGTGGCGAGCAGGGACTGGTGCGCGTCGCGGAACGTCGTGTCCGTGACGGCGAGGGCCGTCTGCGCGCGCAGGGCCTTCGCCCAGCCCTCCGGGCCGAGCTCCTGCAGCTTCTGCCGGGAGCCGGCCGGGGCCTCGGGCACCCCGCTCAGCGAGGGCAGCTTGACCGCGGGGTCGATGCTCAGCGGCGCCGAGCCGTGGGGCCGGTTGACCGTCACGTCCGCGAGGTAGTCGAGGATCTTGGAGCCGCGGTCCGCGCCGGAGCGCGCGTCCAGCAGCGCCGGGTGGTCGTCGATGAAGGTGGTGGCGAGGTCTCCCGCGCGGAACTGCGGCTCGTCGAGGACGGCCTTGAGGAAGCCGATGTTCGAGGCCACTCCGCGGATCCGGAACTCCGCCAGGGCGCGGCGGGCGCGGTCGACCGCCTGCTCGAAGGTGCGGCCGCGGGTGGTGCACTTCACCAGCATGGAGTCGAAGTGCGCGGAGACCTCCGCCCCCGCGTAGGCGGTGCCGCCGTCCAGGCGCACGCCCGCGCCCCCCGCGGAGCGGTAGGCGGTGATGGTGCCGGTGTCCGGGCGGAACGAGTTCGCCGGGTCCTCGGTCGTAATGCGGCACTGGAGCGCCGCGCCCTTGATCCGGACCTCCTCCTGGGAGAGGCCGGCCTCCTCGAGCGAGAGGCCCGAGGCGATGAGGAGCTGGGACTGGACGAGGTCCACGTCCGTGATCTCCTCCGTCACGGTGTGCTCGACCTGGATGCGCGGGTTCATCTCGATGAAGGCGTGCTTGCCGGCGCGGGGGCCGTCCGTCTCGAGCAGGAACTCGACGGTGCCCGCGTTCTGGTAGCCGATCTCCTTCGCGAAGCGCAGCGCATCGCTGCGCAGGGCCTCGGCCACGGCCGGATCCAGGTTGGGGGCCGGTGCGATCTCCACGACCTTCTGGTGGCGGCGCTGGATGGAGCAGTCGCGCTCGAACAGGTGGATCATATTCGAGTCGTTGTCCGCGAGCACCTGCACCTCGATGTGGCGCGGGCGCTGGACGGCCTGCTCGATGAAGACGGTGGGATCGCCGAACGCGCCCTCCGCCTCGCGCATCGCGGCCTTGAGCGCCTCGACGAGCGCGTCCGCGTCGTCCACGCGGCGCATGCCGCGGCCGCCGCCGCCGGCGACGGCCTTGACGAAGAGCGGGTACTCCATCTCCGCGGCCTGGGCCAGCAGCTCGTCGATGTCCGCCGACGGACGGGTGGAGGCGAGGGTGGGGACGCCGGCGCGGCGCGCGGCGTCGAGGGCCTGGACCTTGTTGCCGGCCATCTCGAGGACGTCCGCCTGGGGGCCCACGAAGGTGATGCCGGCCTCGGCGCAGGCACGGGCCAGCTCCGGGTTCTCGGACAGGAAGCCGTAGCCGGGATAGACCGCGTCCGCTCCCGACTCCCGGGCGACCCGCATGATCTCGCCGACGTCGAGGTACGCACGCACCGGGTGGCCGACGGCGCCGATCTGGTAGGCCTCGTCCGCCTTCAGGCGATGTTCGGAATTGCGGTCCTCGTAGGGGAACACCGCAACGGTCTCCGCACCCAGCTCATAGGCTGCGCGGAATGCGCGGACCGCGATCTCACCGCGGTTGGCGACTAGCACCTTTCGGAACATTCGAACTCGTTTCTCTCCAGTCGCCGCGCGGTCGCACGGCGCACTTCAGCGGAACAGGACCACTGTACAAGTGGGCTGGGACACTCACTGTGCCGGGGTCCACAGACCGGGGGACGCCCGTGTCGGCTCCCGCCCGAGCCCCTGTGTCCGCGGCCTCCGCTAGGGTTCCGGCCATGCGGATCCTCCACACCTCCGACTGGCACTTCGGCCGGCGCATCCACGGCTTCGACGTGGGTGACGCGCACGCCCGCTTCCTCGACTGGCTCGTCCCCCTGGTGGCGGAGCGCGGGATCGACGCCGTCCTCGTCTCCGGCGACGTGTATGACCGGGCGATCCCCCATCCGGACGCCCTGGACCTGTGGGACCGCGCGACGGCTGAGCTGCTGGCGACGGGCACCCGGCTCATCGCCACGAGCGGCAACCACGACTCCTTCATCCGGCTCGGGGTGGGGCGTCGTCAGCTGTCGGCCGCCGGACTCCACCTGCGCACCCGGCTGAGCGACATCGACCGCCCCGTGCGGCTGGGCTACGACGGCCGCATGCTGTCCCCGGACGATCCCGCACCGGGGGTGTCCGTCCACGGCATCCCCTATCTCGAGCCCGCGCTCGTGTGGGAGCGCATGGGCGCGCCTGCGCGCACGCACACAGCGGTGCTCGGCGCGGCCATGGACCGGATCCGCGCCGTGCACGCGGAGCGCGAGGCCGCCGGCCTTCCCGCGGATCGCAGGGTCGTCCTCGCCCACGCCTTCGTCACGGGCTCCGTGTCCAGCGAGTCGGAGCGGGACATCTCCGTGGGCGGGGTGGGTGCGGCACCGCTGGCCGTCTTCGCGGACTGCGACTACGCGGCGCTGGGCCACGTCCACCGTCCGCAGGACCTCGCACCCGGGGTGCGCTACTCGGGCTCCCCGCTGCCGTTCTCCTTCGGCGAGAGCGGGCAGACCAAACGGGTGCTGGAGGTCGAGTTCTCCGGCCCGGACCGGGAGCCGGCCGTCATGGAGCACCCGATCCCGGAGTTCGTGCGGCTGCGCACGCTCACGGGTCCGCTCGAAGCCGTCCTGGGCGAGGCCGCCGGACACCAGGACGCGCTGGTGAGCGCGGAGCTCACGGACGCCCGGCGGGTCCCGGGCGCGCTGGAGCGCCTGCGCCGGGCCTTCCCCGGATTCGTCCGCATGACGTGGAAGGGTCTGTCCGAGCCGGCCGCGCCGCGCCCTGCCCTCACCGCGGCCGCGGCTGCCCGCCGGACGGACCGGCAGGTCTTCGAGGAGTTCCACCGCGCGCAGCGGGGCGCGGCGGCGCCGGCGCACGCGGTAGAGCGCTTCGAGTCCGCGCTCGTGACCGTCCTCAGCCAGTCCGAGACCGCGGCCGGCGCACGGGGGCGCGGATGAGACCCCACATTCTCGAGATCGAGGGATTCGGCCCCTTCTCCGATCTGCAGCGCATCGACTTCGACGCCGCGGGAGAGGACGGGATCTTCCTCATCGCCGGCCCCACGGGAGCGGGGAAGACCACGCTCCTCGACGCCCTCTGCTTCGCCCTCTACAACACCGTCCCCGGAGCCCGCGGAGCCGCCCGGGAGCTCCGCTCCGCGCTGGCGCCGCCGCACACGCCCACCCGCGTCCGGCTGGAGTTCTCCGTGCGCGGCAGGCGGTTCCGGGTCGAGCGTTCGCCGCAGTACGCGCGTCCCCGCAAGCGGGGCACGGGGACCACCGTGCAGGCCCACAGGGTGGCGCTGAGCGAACGGGTCGACGGCGAGTGGAACGGGATCGGCCGCACGGCGCAGGAGGTGCAGTCGTTCCTGCAGGATCTCCTCGGCCTCACCGGTGAGCAGTTCACCAAGCTCATCCTGCTCCCCCAGGGCGAGTTCGCGGCCTTCCTCCACGCCGACCCCGGCGAGCGGGAGGGGATCCTCACCCGTCTCTTCGCCACCGAGCACTTCGCGGAGGTGGAGAAGGCCCTCGCCGCCCGCGCCACCGAGGCCCGCCGCCACACCCAGACCGCCGAGGAGAGACGCCGGTTCCAGATGGAGCGCGCCTCCCGCACCTCCTGGGAGGAGCTGCCCCTCCCCCGTGCGGGAGCCGCGGAGCTCACGGACCTGCTCGCCCACCTCGGCACGGCCGCCGTCGTCGCACGGGAGGCCTGCGAGGTCCGCGCCCACAGCGCCGCACTCGCGCAGGAGCTGGCGGACCGGACCTCCGAGGACGCCGCGGCTCTGCGGCAGCGTGCCGAGGACCGCACCGCCCTCCGGGAGCTCGAGGACGCCCGCAGGGAGTGGGAGGCGGGCGAGAATGCGCGGAGGGAGACCGCGCAGCAGCTGCGGCGCGCCCGGGCAGCCGCGCCCCTGCTCCGCCTCCGAGACGAGGCCCGCAGCGCCGGGCGCCTCGCGGAGACCGCCGGTGCGCAACGCGAGCGGGCGCGCCGCAGGCTCGCGGACGCGCTGCCGGAGGACCGCTCTCCCGAGTCCGTCACCGCCGAGGCTCTCACCCGTGCGCGCTCCGCCCTCACGGAGGCCCACACACGCATGGAGCGCACCGCCGCGCTCTCCGCCGCCGCAGCGCGGGCGGAGGCCGCGGCGGAGCAGGCACAGGCGGAGCATGCGGCGGCACAGACCGCCCTCCGGACGGCGGAGGAGGAGCTCGCCGCCTCTCGCAGCGCGCTCGAGGACGCCGAGAGCGGGATCGAGGCGACCGAGTCCGCCCCGGAGCGGACGGAGACGCTGCGCGGGCAGCGGGAGGCGCTCCGCGCGGCAGCTGAGGCCGCGGCGGAGAAGGAGGTCGCGCAGCAGGAGTACGCGACGGCCGCCGCGGAGGCCGAGGAGGCCGCCTCCGCGCTCGTGCACCTGCGCCGGGAGATCCGGCTCAGCCTGGCCGGCCGGCTCGCACAGACGCTCATCGACGACGAGGAGTGCCCCGTCTGCGGCAGCCGCGCGCACCCGGCGCCGGCGCAGCTGCCGCCCCGCTCCCCCTCCGCGGAGCAGGAGGAGGCCGCCGAGGCCGCCGAGCGGGGCGCGCGGGAGCGCCTCGCCGCCGCTCGCACCCGCTTCGAGGCGGCCGAGACCGCACTGTCCGCCCGGCAGGAGAAGGCCTCCGCGCTCGATCCGGACGCCCTGGAGCGCGAATGGGCCGAGGTCCGGGCGGAGATGTCGAGGCGGGAGGAGCTGCTCGAGGCGCGGCGCGTCCTGCGGACACGGGTGAAGGAGTGCGCCGCCCGAGCCGAGGCCCTCCGCACCGCCCACACGCGGACGGAGGCCGCACACGCCTCCGCCCGCACGGCGGCCGCGGAGGCCCGCGCGCGGGCGGACCAGGCCTCGGAGGCCCCGGAGGAGACGCCGGAGAGCCTCACGGACCTGGGGATGGAGATGCCGCGGACCGCGGAGGCCGCCGCCCGGCTCCTGCGCGTCCTCGACGATCTGGAGGCCCTGCACCGGGCCTGGACGGAGGCGGAGGAGTCCGCGCGAACGGCGGAGCGGGAGCGCTCGCTCAGGCGGAGGGACCTCGCTGAGGCGCTCGGGGACTCGCCTTTCGCGGACGAGGAGGATCTCGCCGCTGCCGCCGCTCTCCCGCTCTCCCGGCTGGAGGCGGACGTGACACAGGCACAGACGGACGCCGCCCGGCTGCAGGACCGCGCGGCGTCGCCACAGGTGCGGCGCGCGCTCGAGGACCCGCTCGGCGACGAGGAGCTCGCCGCGCGGGCGGCCGCCGCGGCCTCGACAGCACAGGACTGGCGGGAGCGAGCGGAGGAGGCCCGGAACCTCGCCGCGATCGCCGGTTCCGCCGCCGGTCAGGCCCGGGCCTCGCTCCGGGAGGCGGAGGCCGCGCGCGGCGACGAGGAGGCGCAGCTGCGGGAGTGGCTCGCGGACATCGACCTCGCGGAGCTCGTCCAGGGCACCAGCCGGGACGCCGCCCAGCGCATGTCCCTGTCGTCGTTCGCACTCACCGCCGCATTCGCCGAGGTCGCGGCCCAGGCCTCGGAGCGGCTGCTGGCGATGACCGCGGGCAGGTACCGCCTCGAGCACGCACTCGCCCAGGGGCCCCGGGAGAAGCGCGCCGGGCTGGGGCTGCGGGTCGTCGACACCTTCACGGACGAATCGCGCGATCCCCGCACCCTCTCCGGCGGTGAGAGCTTCATGGCCGCCCTCGCACTGGCCCTCGGCCTTGCGGACACGGTCCGCGCCTCGAGTGCGGGCGCGGAGATGGAGACGCTGTTCCTCGACGAGGGATTCGGCACACTGGACCCCGACGCGCTCGCGGACGTGCTGGCCGTGCTGGACGGCCTGCGCAGCGGCGGACGGACGATCGGCATCATCTCGCACGTGAGCGAGCTCCGTCAGACGCTGCCGACCCGCCTCCTCGTGACCCCGGGACCGGGCGGATCCGTCGTCACGGCACGGTAGGAGGCAGACACAGCGCACCTCGTCCACGGAATGGGCCTCCTCATCCGCTACGGTAGATGCCGTGCTCGTCATCAGTGTCTCCAGCCTCAAGGGAGGCGTCGGGAAGACTTCGGTCGCGCTCGGCCTCGCCTCCGCCGCGTACAACCGCGGCCTGCCCACCCTCGTCGTCGACATGGACCCGCAGGCGGATGCCTCGACGGGCCTTGACGTGCCGGTGACGACGCCGCTCGACGTCGCAGACGTGCTGGCCGCGCCCAAGACGAAGATCATCACCCAGGCGATCGTGCCCTCGGGCTGGTCCGGGGACGCCAAGGGCGCCCTCGACGTCATCCCGGGCAGCCCCCGCGCGGCGGAGTTCGACAGGCCGACGCTCTCCGAGCGCTACCTGCGCAGGCTCAGCGAGGCACTCACCGCGATCGCCGACGACTACCGCGTGGTGATCATCGACTGCCCGCCCTCCATGAACGGCCTCACCCGTGCCGCCTGGATGGCGAGCCAGCGGGTGGCCGTCGTGACGGAGCCCGGTCTGTTCTCTGTGGCCGCCGCGGACCGTGCGCTGCGGGCGATCGCGGAGCTGCGCCGGCGCGGGGCGCCGGACCTCCAGCCGCTGGGCATCGTGCCCAACCGCGTGCGCACCAAGTCCCGCGAGCACGAGTACCGCATCGAGGAGATGCGCGACATGTTCGGTCCCCTGGTCCTCAGCCCACCGATCCCGGAGCGCACCGTGCTCCAGCAGGCGCAGGGCTCGGCCCGCCCCATCCACGCCTGGCCCGGAAAGGTCGCAGGCGAGCTGGCGGGGGCCTTCGACGCCCTCCTGGACAGGGCCCTGCGGACCTCGGCCATGCGCAAACGCCGGGAGAGCGGGACCGCCGCGGCCGGAGCCGGCGAGCAGCCCCCGCAGCCTCCGCAGAGCCCGCCGCCGAGCCCCACGGCTCCCTGACGACGCCGTTCCCCGACGAAGACACAGCAGGAGGCCGGAACCGCTCCCCCGGTTCCGGCCTCCTGCTGTGTGTGCGGGCCTCAGCCCGCGTTGCGGGAGCTGCGCTCCCTGCGCGCCGCGAGCTCGTCCAGGGCCGCCGGCGGGATCTCGTCCGCGGGCCGCTCGCTCGGCAGCTCCGAGAGCGTGCCCTGGACCTCGCGCCACACGTGTCCCACCGCGATGCCGAAGACGCCCTGTCCGCCCTGGACCAGGTCGATGACCTCGTCCGCGTTCGTGCAGGCGAAGACGCTCGAGCCGTCGCTCATGAGGGTGATCTGGGAGAGCTCCTCCACGCCCTGATCCTGCAGGTGGCTCACCGCCACGCGGATCTGCTGGAGGGAGACGCCCGCGTCGAGCAGGCGCTTGACGATCTTCACGACGAGCACGTCGCGGAAGCTGTAGAGACGCTGTGAGCCGGAGCCGGTCGCCGCACGGATCGAGGGGACCACGAGCTCGGTGCGAGCCCAGTAGTCGAGCTGGCGATAGGTGATGCCGACGACCTTGCACACGGTGGGTCCGCGGTAGCCGGCCTCGTCGTCGAGGTCCGGGATGTCGTCGTCGAACAGCAGTCCCTGCGTCGATCGCAGCAGGGAGCGGTCCTGCATCTGTTCCTGTTCAGAGCGGTTCACACCGACTCCTCCTTTACACCCCAGGGGGAAGCTGGGCGTGAGCGAGGCCTTGGGTGCAGTCGATTCTACACCCGCCTGCGCGGCACACCGGGGTAACGGGCACATACAGAAGCTACGCACCGGGGCGACCGCATGCACGGACCCTCCCGGTAACGATTTCGGCGTGTCGCCGTTACCGCAGTAATCGAACATCACCTCATCCGCCCGGCCGCTCGGCGGTCAGCAGGCGCGCCCTGGCGTGGGCGGCGTAGGAGGGGACGTACTCCTGTCCGGACAGCCGCATGATCTCGTCCATGACGGCGTCGGTGGTCCGCCGCAGGGCGAACCGGTCGTGCGCCGCGGTGGGGTCCGGGCCGCCCAGGTGTAGGGGCTCCCCCACGATTACACCCACTCGCCGCAGCCGCGGGAGGAGCGCCCCGGCCGGCCGCAGCCTGTCGGTGCCGACCACCGCGACCGGCACCACGGGCGCACCCGTGGCCAGTGCCAGCCTGGCGGCCCCGGTCCTGCCGCGGTGCAGCCTGCCGTCCGGGCTCCGCGTGCCCTCGGGGTAGATGCCGAGCACGCCTCCCTCCTCGAGCACCTTCCGGCCCATGCCGAGCGAGGCCTCGGCACCGGCGCCCCCGCTGCGATCCATGGGGAGCTGCCCGGTCGCGAGGAAGAAGCGCCGGACGAGGGCGCCGCGCAGCCCGGGCCGCCGGAAGTACTCGTCCTTCGCCAGATAGACCACCCGGCGGGGCAGCGCCAGCGGCACGAAGACGGAGTCCATGAAGGAGAGGTGGTTCGCGACCACGATCGCGGGGCCGGCCTCGGGCAGGTTGTCCACCCCGCGTGCCCACGGCCGGAACAGGACCCTGAGCACGGGGCCTGCGAGCACATGCTTGAGGAACCAGTAGAGCACCGCCGGCCCGTCCCTTCCGTTCGAACGTCAGCGGCCCCCGCGGACGTACGGCGGGACCGCGTTCTCACAGTACAACGAGCAGCTTCCCACGAGCGGGCCGCGCCCGCGTGTGGGAAGCTGGTGGCATGATGGATCCCCATTCGCCGTGGCTGAGGGAGGGTGCCGCCGAGGCGCCCGCGGTGCTCCTGCTCCACGGCTTCACCGGCTCCCCCGGGGCCTTCCTCTCCCTCGCGGACGAGTTCGCGCGCGATCCCGGCCCGGGCCTCCCCGGGATCACCGTGAGCGTCCCCCTGCTGCCCGGGCACGGCGGGACCTGGCAGGAGCTCGCGCGCACGGGCTGGGACGACTGGCTCGGCGCCGCCCTCACCGAGTACGACCGCCTCGCCGCCGCACATCCGGCCGTTGTGGTCGCAGGGCTCTCGATGGGCGGAGCGCTGGCGTGCGCGCTCGGGGTCGAGCGCGATCCGGCCGCACTCGTGCTGGTGAACCCCGCGCTCCGCATCGACTCCCCGCTCGCACCGCTCCTGCCCGTGCTCGGGCGGGTGGTGCCGAGCATCCCGGCGATCGGCGACGACATCGCCATGCCCGGAGTGAGCGAGCACGCAGGCGACCGCACGCCGCTGGCCGCACTGCGGAGCTTCCACGCGGCCCTCCCCGGCCTGTGCGACCGCCTGTGGGCCATCCGCGCGCCGGTCACCTGCTGCCTCTCCGGCGCGGACTCCGTGGTCTCCCCGCGGAGCCATCGCATCCTCCGCAGCCGTCTCACCGCACCGCTGACCACGGTGCCCCTGCGGCGCAGCAGGCACGTCGCCACCGTGGACTACGACGCCCCCGTCATCGCGGACCGGATCCGGCGGGCACTCGGGCAGGCCGTCGCCTCCGGCGCGCCGGGAGGCGGGGCATGAGCGGCCGGGAGGAGCGCGAGCCGGACGACCGGGACGACCGCGAGGACCCAGAGGCCCTCCCGGAGGCGGAGAGGATCGCGGACGCGGAGTGGCAGGCCTTCGTCGCGGAGCTCCGCGGACAGACTGCGGCCGTGCCCGAGGTCAGCCCCGAGGAGATCCGGGACGTGCTCGACGACGAGGACTGGTCGCCCCCGGAGCCGGAGCCCGTCGGCTGGCGCACCGCCTCCCCCACCCTGGTGCTCGGGCTCGTGGGCGCACTGGGCGGCCTGCTCGCGCTGCTACTCGGTGCGGTCTTCCTGCGTCCCCTGCCGGGCTGGGCGCTGCTGGCGCTGCTCACCGTCACCCTGGCCTCGGCCGCGGTGCTCTTCACCCGCCTCCCCGGGTCGCGGAACCCCGAGGCCGACGGCGGGGAGGTCTGAGCCGGTTCCCGCGTCCGTGCCGCGTGGCACCATGAGCGCATGCCGTTCGACCGCACCCACACGCACACCCGCACCGGCCAGCTCTCGCTGTCGGACCTCGGCACACCCCTGCACACGGTCGACTTCGTCGTCGTCGACCTCGAGACCACCGGCGCCTCCAACGGCGCGGACGACATCACCGAGGTGGGCGCCGTCCGCGTGCGCGGAGGCGAGGTGCAGGGCGAGTTCCAGACGCTCGTGAAGCCGGAGCGCACGGCCATCACCCCCTTCGTCAGCAGGCTCACGGGCATCACGAATGCGATGGTCGCGGACGCCCCTCCGCTGACCTCCGTGCTCCCCGCCTTCCTGGAGTTCGCCTCCGGTGCCGTGCTCGTGGCGCACAACGCGCCGTTCGACATCGGCTTCCTGCGCCGCGCCTGCGCCCACCTGGACTACCCCTGGCCCGCCCCGCAGGTCCTGGACACCGTCACCCTCGCCCGGCGGCTGCTCCCCCGCTCGGAGGTGCCCAACCACAAGCTCAGCACCCTCGCGGCACACTTCCGCGCCCGCGTCTCACCGGACCACCGCGCGCTCGCAGATGCCCGCGCCACCGTGGACGTGCTCCACGGCCTGTTCGAGATCTGCGGCTCCCACGGGATCGAGACGCTCGAGGACCTCGGCACCGTCCGCGCGGCCGGCTGGGCGAAGCGGAGGAGGAAGACCCACCTGGCGGACGGGCTCCCGCACGCGCCTGGCGTCTACACGTTCCTCGACGGCTCCCGCCGGGTGCTCTACATCGGATCCAGCCGCGATCTCCGGCAGCGCGTGCGCTCCTACTTCACCGCCGGGGAGACGCGGGGCCGCATGACGGAGATGGTGACCGCCGCCCAGGAGGTGAGTCCGCTGGTCTGCGCTACGGAGCTGGAGGCGCGGGTGCGGGAGGTCCGCCTCATCGGCGAGCTCGACCCGCCCTACAACCGGCGGTCGCGGCAGCCGCAGCGACGCCACTGGATCGTGCTCACCCGGGAGGCGTTCGCGCGGCTCTCCGTCGTGCGGACGCTCACCCCGGCCCACGAGGAGGCGGAGACGGTGCTGGGACCCTTCCGCTCGCAGAAGCGGGCCACGGTGGTGAAGCGCCTCCTCGAACAGGTCTTCCCGCTCAAGACGTGCACCGCCCACGTCGGATCCGCCTCCTTCGCACCGTGCGCCGCGGCGCAGGTCGGGCGCTGTCACGGCCCGTGCGCGGGGCAGACGGACGCGCAGGCCTACACGGAGGCGCTCGCGGAGCTGCACGGCCTCTTCACCGGGGACGCGCACGGCTTCCTCCGCGCGGCCGGGGAACGGATCGGCGCGCTCGCGGGCGAGCAGCGCTATGAGGCCGCCGCAGAGGTCCGGGACGCCGTGGAGGCTCTGCTCGCCACCGCTGCCGCCGAGGAGGCCCGCACGTGCCTGCGTGCGGTGCCGGAGCTCGCCGCCGCCTCACCCCGGGACGGGGGCGGCTGGGACATCGCCGTCATCCGGCACGGCCGGCTCGCGGCCGCAGGCACCAGCCCGCAGGCGGCGGGAGTGCCCCGCACAGCCGCCGCGCTCAGCAGCTCGGCGGAGTACGTCCCGGTTTGGGAGCGCACGGCACCCCACACGTGGGAGGAGGAGACCGATCTGCTGCTGGCATGGCTGGGCGCCGGACGAACCCGGGCGGTCACGGCCGCCCGGGCATGGGAGCAACCGGCGGCGGGCTTCGCACATGCTCGCGCGGAGTGGCCCGCCGCAGCCAGGCCGGGAGCGGTCAGGACTCCGTGAGACGCCGCGAGGCCTCGATCATGGCGTCCAGCTTCGCCGCCGCGGCGCCGGAGTCCAGTGCGGCCTCTGCGCGCCGCAGGGCGGCGGTGAGCCGCTCCTCCAGCGGCGCCTCCGCCGCTGAGCCCGCCGCCACGAGGGCCGCGGCGGCGTTGAGCAGCACCACCTCGCGGACCGGCCCGCGCTCGCCGGCCAGGGTCGCGCGCATGACGGAGGCGTTGTAGGCCGGGTCCCCTCCCCGCAGATCCTCCTTGGTCACCCGCGCCAGGCCCAGGTCCCGGGCGTCCACGGTGTGCTCCGTCACCGCGCCGTCACGCACCTCCCAGACGTCCGTGGGGGCGGTCGTGGAGAACTCGTCGAGGCCGTCGCGGGAGCGGAACACCAGCGCGGAATCGCCCCGGGCGGCGAGCACGCCGGCCACGAGGGGCGCCATCGCGGGGTCTGCGACGCCCACCGCCGTGGCCCGGGTGCGGGCCGGATTGGTGAGCGGGCCGAGGATGTTGAACGCGGAGGGCACGGCGATCTGCTTGCGCACCGGGGCGATGAAGCGCATGGACGGGTGGTAGACGTTGGCGAAGGCGAAGGCCATGCCCACCTCGTCGGCCAGGGCGACGGACTGTTCCGGCGTGAGGTCGAGCGTGAGACCGAGGACTTCGAGGACGTCCGCCGACCCGGAGGCCGAGGAGGTCGCCCTGTTCCCGTGCTTGACGAGGCGCTGGCCGGTCGCGGCGATGACGAAGGAGGCGGTCGAGGAGATGTTGACCGTCTTCGCCCTGTCGCCGCCGGTGCCGACGATGTCGACGGCGTCGGAGAGGCCCGGCAGCGGGACCGCGTGGTCCAGCATGGCCCGCACGAGGCCGGAGATCTCCTCCACCGTCTCGCCCTTGCCGTGGTGCGCCACGAGGAACGCGGCCATCGTCACGTCCGGCACCTCGCCGGACATGATGGCGTCCATCGCCCAGGCCGCCGTCGCCTCGTCCATGTGCCTGCCCGCCATGAGGCCCACGAGCAGATCCGGCCATTCGCGGACGCCCACGAGGACGTCGCCCTCCGTTCCGTGGGCGGGAGAGTGGACGAGGCCGTTGTCGGCGGCGGAGGAGACGGGCACGGGAGCACTCCCTCGTGATCGGTGATCTGGCGTGTGCCGAAAGGCACTGCGCCAGCCTATACAAGCGGGCGACACACCGAGTGCGGGGCCCCGGCGAAACTTTTCTCACAGATCTCACAGGCTCGCGATCCGCGTCAGCATGCGGGTTCTTCCTACACGCTGTAGAAGAAGAGGCCCGCGCTACCTGTGCGGAAGGTGAAATCCCCCTGCAAACCGGGTAATAATGGGGGCGTGTCAACCGTAGCTGCATCCTCCTCAGCGCCAGTTCATCCCTCGGTGAACCGGCCAGATTCGACGACCGTGGGGTTCATCGTCTGGCTGGCAAGCGAGCTGATGTTCTTTGCCGCGCTCTTTGCCATGTACTTCACCATCCGGTCGGTCGTACCCGACCAGTGGGCGACCGAGACCGCGAAGCTCGACATCCCCTACGCGCTGGTGAACACCCTCATCCTCGTGTCCTCGTCCTTCACCTGCCAGATCGGCGTGTGGAAGGCGGAGCACAAGTTCCAGCCGGCACGCACCGGCAGCCTGCTCAACGTGAAGTCGTGGGGCATGATCGAGTGGTTCTACCTCACCTTCCTGCTCGGTTCGGTGTTCGTCGCCGGCCAGATCATGGAGTACGCGACCCTCGTCTCCCACGGCATCGCCATCAACTCGAACGGGTACGGCTCCGTGTTCTACATGACCACGGGCTTCCACGGCCTCCACGTGATCGGCGGCCTCATCGCCTTCCTCTTCGTGATCGGACGTGCCTACGGCGCCAAGCGCTTCGGACACCGTGAGGCGACCTTCGCGACCTGCGTGTCCTACTACTGGCACTTCGTCGACGTGGTGTGGGTGGGCCTCTTCGCGGTCATCTACATCCTCAAGTGACCCGGCTCGTCACACGCCAAACGAAGACGCATCAGAAAAGGACCTCACAGTGAAGCTTCTCGCCACACGCCGCCGCCACCCGATGGCTCTCGTCGTACTGCTCCTGGTGGGCCTGCTCCTGACGGGCGGCGCCTACGCCCTCTTCTCCAGCAGCACCACCGCGAAGGCGGACGAGTACAGCGCAGCTGACATCGAGAAGGGCAACAAGCTCTTCGTGACGAACTGCGCCACCTGCCACGGCATCAATGCCGAGGGCACGGAGAACGGCCCCAGCCTCATCGGCGTCGGCGCCGCAGCCGTCGACTTCCAGGTGGGGACCGGCCGTATGCCGCTGCAGATGCACGGCCCGCAGGCACAGGTCAAGGCGCCGCAGTTCTCCGACGAGGAGATCTCGCAGATGGCCGGCTTCGTCGCCTCGCTGGGCCCCGGCCCGGCCGTGCCGGAGGAGGAGTACCTCAACACGGCCGAGGGCGACGCGGCGGCGGGCGGCGGGCTCTTCCGCACCAACTGCGCCATGTGCCACAACGTCGTGGGCGCCGGCGGCGCGCTGACGCGCGGCAAGTACGCCCCCAACCTCTCCGAGGTCTCCGAGAAGCACCTCTACGAGGCCATGCAGACCGGCCCGCAGAACATGCCCATGTTCAACGACGCCAACCTCTCCCCCGAGGAGAAGCGCGACGTCGTCACCTACATCCGCGAGGTCTCCGAGGAGACCTCCCCGGGTGGCTTCAAGCTCGGTTCGCTGGGCCCCGTCTCCGAGGGACTCTTCATCTGGTTCTTCGGTCTCGCGTCCGTCATCGGCATCACCGTCTGGCTGACTGCCCGCTCCAAGTGAGCACAACGACTTCACCATCCGTTACGAGTTATAGACGAGGAAGCGAATGACCTCGATAGAGCACAGCGGCGGCACCGGCGCGCAGCTCGACGAGCTGAACGGGTTCCAGAACCCGGGGTTCGGCGAGCACAAGCCCCGCATCACTGACAGCGATCCCGCTGCCGAGCGCACAGCGGAGCGCCAGATCGCCGCGTGGTTCATCCTCTCGATGATCGGAACCGTCTGGTTCATCGTCGCCTACTTCCTGTTCCCCGTGGGCGAGACCCTCACACAGGTCCGCCTCCACAACACGGCGATCGGGCTCGGGGCAGCGGCGGCCCTGTTCGGCATCGGCATCGGCATCGTGCTCTGGGCGAAGAACCTGATCACGGACGTCGAGGTCGTCGAGGACCGGCATGACATCGCCGGCTCCGAGGAGGACCAGGCGATCGCCCTGGAGATCATCGACCAGGCGAAGAACGAGTCCGGCATCGCACGCCGGTCCCTCCTCCGCAACACGCTCATCGCGGCCGTGGCAATCGCGCCGCTGCCTGCGATCCTCGTGTTCCGCGATCTGGGCCCGCTCCCCGGTGACGCGCTCTTCAAAACCCTGTGGGGCCCCGGCGTCCGCCTCTGCAAGGACATCGGCATGATCCCCAGCGCCGAGGAGCTGCACCCCATCAAGGCCTCCGAGGTCACGATCGGCTCCGCGTTCCACGTCATCCCGGAGAACCTGGTCCAGGAGGATCCGCACGCCGCGGACGCCTTCCACGGTCTCGACGAGAAGGCGAAGGCCGCCGTCCTCCTCATGCGGATCGACCCGCGTGAGCTCAACACGGACCCGGAGCGCGAGGACTGGGGCGTCGACGGCATCGTCGCGTACTCGAAGATCTGCACGCACGTCGGCTGCCCCGTCGCGCTGTACGAGCACCAGACGCACCACCTGCTGTGCCCCTGCCACCAGTCGACCTTCGACGTCACCAACCACTGCAAGGTCATTTTCGGACCCGCCAAGCGGCCGCTGCCCCAGCTGCCCATCGAGGTGGACGACGAGGGATACCTCGTCGCGAAGTCCGACTTCACCGAGCCTGTGGGTCCGACCTTCTGGGAGATCAACACGAGGGAGACCAGCGCATGAGCCTCGCGACACAGCAGCCCACCACCGCCATCGGCAAGACCGCCGCATGGACGGAGCAGCGCACCGGGGCTTCCGTTGCCGTCCGCGAGTTCGGCCGCAAGATCTTCCCCGCGCACTGGTCGTTCATGCTCGGCGAGGTCGCGCTCTACAGCTTCATCGTCCTCGTCCTGAGCGGCACGTTCCTCACCTTCTGGTTCAAGCCGGCTATGGCCGAGGTCGTCTACCACGGCCCCTTCACCCCGCTCTACGGGATGGAGATCTCCGAGGCCTATCAGTCGACGCTCGAGATCTCGTTCGAGATCCGCGGCGGACTCTTCATCCGGCAGATGCACCACTGGGCGGCGCTGCTGTTCATGGCCGCGCTGTCCATCCACGCGCTGCGCATCTTCTTCACCGGTGCCTTCCGCAAGCCGCGTGAGCTCAACTGGCTCGTGGGCGTCGCCCTCGTGGCGATGGGCATGGCTGCCGGCTTCACCGGCTACTCGCTGCCGGACGACCTGCTCTCCGGCAACGGCCTCCGCATCATCGACGGCATCCTCAAGTCACTGCCGCTCGTGGGCACGTACATCTCGTTCTTCCTCTTCGGAGGCGAGTTCCCCGGCATCGACATCGTGTCCCGGCTGTACACGCTCCACATCATGATCGTGCCGGCGGTGCTCATCGCGCTCATCGGCATCCACCTCATGTTCGTGGTCATCCACAAGCACACGCAGTGGCCCGGTGCCGGACACACGGAGAAGAACGTCGTGGGCGAGCCCGTGCTCCCCACCTTCGCCGCAAAGGGCGGCGGCTTCTTCTTCATGATCTTCGGTCTGCTGGCGCTGATCTCCGGTCTGTTCACGATCAACCCGATCTGGAACTACGGTCCCTACGACCCCTCCCCCGTCTCCGCGGGCACCCAGCCCGACTGGTACATCGGCTGGGCGGACGGCATCCTCCGACTCATGCCGGGCTGGATGGAGTTCTACATCTTCGGGTACCCGATCAGCCTCAACATCAACATCGCCGTGGTCATCATGGGCGTCTTCTTCGGTGCGATGGCTCTGTGGCCGTTCCTCGAGTCCTGGCTGACCAAGGACACGCGCGAGCACCACATCCTCGACCGACCGCGCAACGCCCCCACCCGCACCGGGTTCGGCGTGGCCGCAATCGTCTGGTACTGCGTGATGTGGGCCGGCGCCTCGGGCGACCTCGTGGCGGTGTTCTTCCACATGTCGCTCAACGACATGATCTACATCTTCCGCGTGCTCTTCTTCGTCGGACCGGTCATCGCGTTCTTCCTCACGCGCCGGATCTGCATGAGCCTGCAGCGGAAGGACCGTGAGCTCGTCCTCCACGGGCACGAGTCCGGACAGGTCATCCGCCTTCCGCACGGTGAGTTCCAGGAGCGCCACACGGCCCTCACGCCGCAGGAGATGTGGAAGCTGACCGCGTTCGAGGCTCCCGCGCCGCTCCCGGCGCAGCCCGGCAAGGACGGCAAGATCAGCCGCGGTGAGCGCATCCGCGCTCGCATGGCCAAGGCGTTCTACGAGGACCGCGTCACCCCGGTGACGAAGGCCGAGCTGGATGCGGCCCACCACGACCACCACGAGGTCGAGGGCGGCAGCCACTCCGAGCAGCTGGAGAAGTGATCCTCAGCCGCTGACGGGACGCATGTCCCAGGTATGACACAGACCGAGGCCCGGCGGGATGGAAACATCCCGCCGGGCCTCGGTCTGTTCATGGTCAGATTCACGCGGTGCCACGGGGCGGTGCGGTGCTTGAAAGCGGCTACGCAGAAGAGGGCTGGGAACGGAAGGCGGGAATCGTGTCAGAACGGGGGTGCTTCGTCCTGTCTCCAGATCGCAGGCCGGGTGCTGGCACTCTGCGCACCGGTGTCGTCGGTGCGGCGCGACTCGGCACCGCTCCCACCCATTGTTGCATGCACTACGGCTACTCCCGGATTCCCGGGGCTCGGTTCAGTGATCCCGACTAGCCCAGTGCCCGCAGCCACACCAGCAGCCGCACCAGCAGCCGTGGTCGTACCCGCCTCGTTTGCCTCGACTGACGGACTGCTCTTTCGCGCTGACGTGCTCTCGTCCGCAGCGCCGCTGTCGTGTGTTCTCCCGTGGAGCAGGCTCTGGAGCTGTACCGCTGCCTGCACCTCATGAGGACTGGGCGGGGCGAGAGTCACGGATTCGCGCCCCAAGGGCCCCGACCACCGGCTCACACCCCCGCCGTCCTTCTTCACGGTCAAGAGGCCTTGGGTCTTGAGCTGATGACACGGCTGACACAACGGCTGCAGGTTCTCCGGAACTGTGAGCCCACCCTGGGTGGGCAGGAGATGGTTGAAGGGCAGGATGTGATCAGCCTGGCAACGCAGCGCGGTCCGTGTGCAGCCGGGGGCCGCGCACTGCTCGTGCTTCGCCGTCACTGTCCGGCGGACGTTGGCCGGGATGGTGTAGGTCTGTGCGGTCTCATCCAGGACGGTGCCGGTGAGGGGGTCGGTGAGGATCCGGTAGAGCACCGACTGGGTGGAGACGATCTGACGGGCAGCGTCGGCAGGGATGGGTGCGAGACCAGTGAGTTCGGCAGGCACCTCCCCGGCCGGGACCTCTCCCGTTGAGGCCTCTCCGGTCGAGGTGGGTGAAGTGAGGAGGTGGAGGACGGGCACGGTGACCATGACCGTGGCCTGCTGGGAAAGCCACTCACCCTCAGTCGGACACTGCACCCGCACAAGCGGCGGCAACACGGCCTCGACGGGCTGTCCCGCGGGAGACCCAGGTGTAGGCACACTCCTCCCCGCGGCTGGGGGTGGGGTTCTCTCCGTGGTTGTGGGTTCTGGGGCGCTTTCACCTGTCAATATCGGGTCTGACCGCGGCTGTTGCGCTTTCTGCTGGTGCCGTGGTTGTCGTTACTGCTGGTGGGGGTGGGAGGCGTCGTCTCCGGGAATCAGCGATCACCAGCGCATGAGCAGCAGTGATCGTGCCGGGCCGGGCACGATCACCCTGGAGTGGCACATGCACCACAGCATAGGTCTCTATCGGTGGGCCACCAGCAGGGTTGGTGAGCCGGATCCGGCGTTTCTCCACCACCGGCGGCAGAGACCCTTCCGGTGAAGACTGCAGGGAGGGTGAGGCCAGTGCAGAGTGCCTGCCGTCAGCGCAAGCAACGGTCGCGGCTCTCCCCTCACCGCCACCGGCGCAGTCGCCGATACCTCCGGCCGGCGTGGTAGCGCGTACAGCTTCCGTTCCCGCACACGTAGCAGTGCGTGTGCAGTCGGGTGCGTGAATGTCGAGGGGGACATAGGTTGCCGGTGCTGCCAGTGCCGCGAGATCGAACATGAGCTGATCAAGAGTCCGCTCCTCCAC
>NZ_BAAAPZ010000021.1:0-5290 GCF_039531405.1 Brevibacterium salitolerans
ACACCACACCCACCCAAAACCCGGACAGGCCTGGCAACGCATTCAGTATCCACAAACAATTCCCCTACCGCCTGATTCGCATCCGGCAGCGAGGCACAAACCTACACACCCCACCCCTCACACGCAAATCGAGAAGCCCCGGCCTCTCGCGCCCCCGCTCCACACGTACGTGACGTCTGTGCCGCGGCCGCCTGTCACGGCCGCTGCGCAGACGTCACCTGCGAGCGAGGAGCGAAAGAAGCGCCGAGGACGTCACCGCCGTGTGAGGTCTCTGGCCGCTTCCAGCAGCGCAGGCACCTGCGTCTCCAGCTTGGGTGCGAAGTCGTCACCGGGACGCTCTCCCGCATTCCACCGCGTGTACATGTCCTCGAGGAACACGGAAGCCTTCCACATCGCCAGCACCTGGTACCAGGGCAGACTGCTGACGTCCAGACCGGACTTCTCCGCGTATCGCGCGACGATCTCGCCCTTCGTGAAGTACCCTTCAGCACGCGTGACCGGGCTCAGGTCCATGACCGACGGGCCGGAATCCTCCCGATCCGAGTACATCGCCACCAGGTATCCGAGGTCGGCCAGCGGATCCCCCAGGGTCGCCATCTCCCAGTCGAGGACGGCCGTGATGCGGGCCGGGGCCTCGGGAGCGAACATGACGTTGCCGAACCGGTAGTCCCCGTGCACCAGTGCCGGCCGCTGAGTGGCCGGCAGGTTCTCACGCAGCCAGCCCGCGAGCTCCTCGACCAGTGGCAGTTCGCGCTCCGTGACCAGTGGCGCGAGCCGGGAGAAGGTTGCGATCTGCCGCTCCAGGTACCCCTCCGGCCGGCCGAACTCGGTGAGCCCCGCCTTCTCCAGATCCAGGCCGTGGAGGCTGACCAGGGTGTCCACCAGCGCCTCGGAGGCGGCTCTGCGGCCTTCAGGGCTGTCCAGTGCCGCAGGCGTCTCCCGCAGCACGATCTCGCCCTCGAGGAAGTCCATGACGTAGAAGGGCACGCCCAGCACGGATTCGTCCTCGCACACCGCGAGGATCTCCGGCACCGGCAGGCCCACCTTCGCCACGCCGCGCTGCACTCTGGCCTCACGGACCATGTCGTGCGTGGACTTGGCGATCGGCGGGCGCGGTCCGCGGCGCAGCACGAACCGCCGCCCGCCGCGCTCCATGAGGTAGGTGATGTTGGACTGGCCGTCGCCTATCCGCGTCCATGCGAGCCGGCCGCCCCCGAGGCCGTGCGCGTCGAGAAATCGCTCCACCGGCTCCAGGACGAGCAGCGGGGGCATGTCCAGTGCTGCGGCCTCGGCCGGGGTCCGCACGACCTCCGCGCCGTCGGGCTCGCTCAGCAGCGGGGTGGGTTCGGTACCAGCGGTGGGCATGCGCGCTCCTCGATCGATCGCTCAGTGTGAGGCCAGTCTCATGGGAGGAGCCCGCAGTTTCAAATCGGCGTCCAGCCGGCGAACGGCCGGCAGGCCGCGGGGGCTCGCCTACAGCCCGCGGTCGCTACTCCCGCGGCGTCTCGACCACGACGATGACGTTGCCCCAGGGATCACGCACATGGAGCGAGCGGCTTCCCGGGGCACCCTCTGGACCACGGTGAGGCGGGGCACCTGAGCGGACAAGCCTCTCCGCGTCCGCATCGAGATCGTCGCTGAATAGCACCAGGAGGGGTTCCGCCTCCTCGTGCCCGCCAGCCCCGCCGTCATCAGTCGTGGCACCATCCCGAAGGCGGGGCATCAGCCACACTCCGGGCTCAGCGGCGGCCCCAGGACCCACATGGGTGGCGCGGAACCCGGGGAATGCCTCTCCGTCGAAGAGGACAGCGAATCCCAATGCGCGCCCGTACCAGTCGATCGCAGCGTCCTGGTCCCCGACTGCGACGACCGCCCTCCCCACCCTCACGGCAGTCGCCTCAGAACGGAAGCGTATGCGGCCTTCATTCTATGCAGGCCCCCATTGCGGGAGGAAGAGGCCGGATCAGCTCAGCCGCACTGTTGGCGACGAGTGAGAGCCCGCTCCAGATCGTCCACGAGGTCCTCCACGTCCTCGATCCCCACGGACAGCCGCACCAGGTCCCGCGGCGGTGCCTCGGGACTGCCCGCGACGGAGCCGTGGGTCATGGTCGCGGGGTGGCAGACGAGCGACTCCACACCGCCCAGGCTCACGGACAGGCCGAAGAGGTCCGTGCCCTCCGCGACACTGCGCGCGGCGGCTTCACCGGCAGCGAGACCGTCGCTCACCGGCCTCGGTCGCACTGCCGCACCCGCTCCGGGACCACCCCGCGCCGAGCTGGGCCCGCCCTTCACCCGGAAGGACACGATCCCGCCGAACCCGGACATCTGCCTCTTCGCGACCTCGTGCCCGGGGTGGCCCTCCAGCCCCGGGTAGAACACCTGCTCCACCTCCGGCCTGTGCTGGAGCCACTCCGCGATGACCGCGGCGTTCTCGCAGTGCTGCCGCAGGCGGATGCCCAGCGTCTTGAGGCCGCGCGCGGCGAGGAAGGAGTCCTGCGGGCCCGCGACCGCACCGCCGGCGAACTGCTGGAAGCGGACCGCCTCCGCCAGCGGCTGCCCCTCCCACTGCGCATCGCCCACCACCACGGCACCGCCCAGCACGTCCGAGTGGCCGCCGATATACTTGGTCGTCGAGTGCACGACGGCATCGGCGCCCAGCGTCAGCGGTGTCTGCAGCGCCGGAGAGGCGAAGGTGTTGTCCACGACGACGAGCGCACCGCACGCATGCCCGGCCTCCGCCCAGGCGGCGATGTCGACCACCGTGAGGAGCGGATTGGTGGGCGTCTCGATCCACACGAGGCGCGCCTGCGGTGCCGCGATTGCGGCTTCGAACCCCGGCAGGTCGTCCGGGGCGATGAACTGCGTGGTCACTCCCCAGCGTGCGTAGAGCTGCGTGAGCAGGCGGTGGGTGCCGCCATAGGTCTGCGCCACCGCCACCACGGTGTCCCCCGGCCGCAGCACGGAGCGCAGCAGAGCGTCCTCGGCGGCGATGCCGGAGGCGAAGGCGAAAGCGTGGCTGCCGCACTCCAGAGCCGCGAGCTGCGCCTCGAACCCGTTACGGGTGGGGTTGCCGCCGCGGGAGTACTCGTATCCGGCCCGGAGCGCGTCGACGGCGGGCTGGGTGAAGGTCGAGGTCTGGTAGATGGGCGGGATGACCGCCCCCGTATGCGGATCCGGGGCCTGCCCGGCGTGCACCGCGGAGGTCGCGAAGCCCCTCCGCAGCAGGCGGGGCGGGGCCTCCGCCGCAGTCCATGTCGCCTCGTGCGTGCTCATGCCGTCACCGCCTCGGTCTCGCGGACCGGCGCTTCCGGAGCGCGCACCCGCCCCGCACGCGCAGGGGCGGCCGGCACCTCGGCGGCCCCGGCCTCGGGCGCGGCCTGCGGCTCCCCCAGGCCTGCGGCGGCATGCTCCGCCTCTGCCGGCCCCGCCCCGGCCAGCCCTGCGGCGGCGAACGCCTGGGTGAGGTCCGCCCAGAGATCCTCCGGATCCTCCCGCCCCACGGAGAGGCGGAGGGTGCGCTCCGTGATCCCGCCTGCGTCCCGCAGCTCCGGACAGAGCCGACAGTGTGTCATCGACGCGGGATGGGAGACCATCGAGCGGGCATCGCCGATGTTGGCCGCCAGCTTGAACACCTGCAGCGCGTCCACGAAGCGCTCCACCGCCGGCAGGTCGCCGTCCAGTTCGAAGGACAGCACCGCCCCGGCGCCGCGGGGGAAGTCACGGCGCGCGAGGGCCGCGTCCGGCGAACCGGGCACGCTGGGATGACGGACCACCCGTGCACCGGGATGGGCGTGGAGGCGCGCGGCGAGCTCCTCCGCCGTGCGACAGTGCCGCTCCACGCGGATGTCGAGGGTCTCGATCCCGTCGAGGGCCTGCTGCGCGCTCCACGGCGAGAGGCACGGGCCGAGGTCGTGGAGGAACTTGGCGCGGATGAGGTGGAGGAGCGCGCCGTGCTCGCCGTACCGCTCCACCAGCGGCACACCGCCGAACCGCACGAGCGGCACGGTGAGCTGCGGCCACTTCCCCGGCTCCGCACCGGGGCTGAAGCGCCCGGTGTCCACGATGACGCCGGCGAGCGCCGTCCCGTTGCCCGTGAGGTACTTCGTGACGGAGTGGACCACGAGGTCCGCGCCCAGCCTCGCCGGCTGCAGCAGGTGCGGTGTGGCCAGGGTGTTGTCGACGATGAGCGGCACACCGTGACGATGGGCGGCCTCCGCGAGGGCGGGGATGTCCGGCAGATCCGCATGCGGATTGCCGATCGATTCGACGAGGAACGCACGCGTACGCAGGGTCACGGCCGCCTCCCACTGCGCGGGCCGGTGCGGGTCGACCCAGGTCACCTCGATCCCGGCCTCGGTGAGCGAGTCGTTGAGGAGGTCCGCCGTGCCCCCGTAGATGCGTGAGGAGGCGACCACGTGTCCGCCCGGGGTGCCCGGCTCCGGACGCGCCTGCGGATGCTGACCCGCACGGCCGGCGAGCGCCAGGAGCGTGAGGGCGAGCGCCGCCTGGCCCGAGGCCGTGGCGACCGCCCCCACGCCGCCCTCCAGAGCAGCGAGCCGCCTCTCCAGCAGCGCCACGGTGGGGCTGCCGGTACGGGCATAGGTGAATGCGGGCTCCCGTTGGGCGAAGGCCTCGCGGGCATCACGGAGGGAGTCGAACTCGTAGGCGGCGGAGAGGTGGAGGGGCGGCTGCACGGGCCGCGCCGCCGGAGGGGTCGCCGCGCCGCCGTGGATCTGCGCGGTGGCGATCTGCGCGGTGGCGGTGCCGGCGTGGTGCGCGCGGGTGGGAGCGGGCTGGGCGCCGGCGGGCTGAGTTCCGGTGGGCGGTGCAGTGGGGTGCTGGGCTGCGGGTTGGGCGCCGGGATGCCGATGGACCGTCATGTCTCCCCCTGAGAGGTGGGGGGCGCCGGGAGCGGATCGCCGGCGCGCCGTACTTGCAGACGGCGGTGCGTCCGCCTGCCGGATCGTCATCTGGGGCACCCGTCGTTGGCGTGGGGTTGCCGACCGGCCGGCCAGAGCCTTGCAGCCGATTCTCATGATCCTCGTCACGAAAGTACCCGGCGGGAAGGATCGCGCGGACACTCCCGTCGCACGCCGACACGCGACGACACAGGGCGTCACACGCCTGTGCACGGGCTACTGCGCAACCGCCCGGCACAACCGCGCAGATGCGCGCGCACCCACCCACGTCTGGAAGTTACGTCTGCGTACCGGCCGTGCAGGTGTCATCTCGCGGGACAGTGGTGACAGTTCTGCATCAGGACTTCGGTGACAGTTCCGGGTTTCTTGGT
>NZ_BAAAPZ010000022.1:0-1300 GCF_039531405.1 Brevibacterium salitolerans
ACCCCAGGGGGCAGGACCATGATGTGCTTTACGTGATGCTCCTTAGAAAGGAGGTGATCCAGCCGCACCTTCCGGTACGGCTACCTTGTTACGACTTAGTCCCAATCACCAGTCCCACCTTCGACGGCTCCCCCCACAAGGGTTGGGCCACCGGCTTCGGGTGTTACCGACTTTCGTGACTTGACGGGCGGTGTGTACAAGGCCCGGGAACGTATTCACCGCAGCGTTGCTGATCTGCGATTACTAGCGACTCCGACTTCACGTAGTCGAGTTGCAGACTACGATCCGAACTGAGACCGGCTTTCTGGGATTCGCTCCACCTCACGGTATCGCCACCCTTTGTACCGACCATTGTAGCATGCGTGAAGCCCAAGACATAAAGGGCATGATGATTTGACGTCATCCCCACCTTCCTCCGAGTTGACCCCGGCAGTCTCCTATGAGTTCCCACCATCACGTGCTGGCAACATAGAACGAGGGTTGCGCTCGTTGCGGGACTTAACCCAACATCTCACGACACGAGCTGACGACAACCATGCACCACCTGTACACCAGCTCAAAAGAGCTGAACCATCTCTGGCACATTCCGGTGTATGTCAAGCCTTGGTAAGGTTCTTCGCGTTGCATCGAATTAATCCGCATGCTCCGCCGCTTGTGCGGGCCCCCGTCAATTCCTTTGAGTTTTAGCCTTGCGGCCGTACTCCCCAGGCGGGGCACTTAATGCGTTAGCTGCGGCACGGAACTCGTGGAATGAGCCCCACACCTAGTGCCCAACGTTTACGGCATGGACTACCAGGGTATCTAATCCTGTTCGCTCCCCATGCTTTCGCTCCTCAGCGTCAGTAACAGCCCAGAGTCCCGCCTTCGCCACCGGTGTTCCTCCTGATATCTGCGCATTTCACCGCTACACCAGGAATTCCAGACTCCCCTACTGCACTCTAGTTACGCCCGTACCCGCTGCACGCGCAAGGTTGAGCCTTGCGTTTCCACAGCAGACGCGACGAACCGCCTACGAGCTCTTTACGCCCAATAATTCCGGACAACGCTTGTACCCTACGTATTACCGCGGCTGCTGGCACGTAGTTAGCCGGTACTTCTTCTGCAGGTACCGTCACCCCAAAAGGGGCTTCTTCCCTGCTGAAAGAGGTTTACAACCCGAAGGCCGTCATCCCTCACGCGGCGTCGCTGCATCAGGGTTTCCCCCATTGTGCAATATTCCCCACTGCTGCCTCCCGTAGGAGTCTGGGCCGTGTCTCAGTCCCAGTGTGGCCGGTCGCCCTCTCAGGCCGGCTACCCGTCG
>NZ_BAAAPZ010000023.1:0-1350 GCF_039531405.1 Brevibacterium salitolerans
GGTGACACTTCTGAGCTCGGATTGATGGGTGAAGAAGAACGAGCCTGTTGATCCCCGTGTCCGTCTCGCTATCTCGCAGTGGCCCGAGGACGCCCCACGCGGAGCGGTGACCTCGTTCTGCGCCGAGCATGGCCTGTCACGGAAGACGTTCTATGTCCTCCTCGCCCGTGCCCGCAACGAGGGACAGGCCGCGGTCCTCGAACCCCGTACACGCCGCCCGCGCACCTCCCCGACGCGGATCCTGGACGAGGCGAAGCAACAGGCTCTTCACGTGCGGGCAGCGTTGGAAGCCTCCGGGCTGGACCACGGACCGATCAGCGTCCACGACAAGATGACGGCGATGGGCCTGAACGCCCCCTCGACAGCGTCGCTGGCCCGGATCTTCCGCGAGACGGGCGTAGCAAGACTGGAGCCGAAGAAGAAGCCACGGGCGGCGTATCGCCGATTCGTCTATCCCGCTCCGAACGCGTGCTGGCAGCTCGATGCCACCGAGTACGTCTTAACCGCTGGCCGTAAGTGCGTGGTCTTCCAACTCGAAGACGACCACTCCCGCCTCGCTCTCGCTTCCCATGTCGCCGAGAGTGAGACCGCGAAGGCAGCGCTGAGCGTGTTCAAGAAGGCCCTCGCCGCCCATGGGGTGCCCCAACGTCTGCTGACTGATAACGGGCTGGCGCTCAACCCTGTCCGCCGTGGCTGGGAAGGCCAGCTCGTCGTCTACGCCGCGTCGCTGGGAGTGGAGGCGATCACCGGGAAGCCGTACAAACCGACCACGCAGGGCAAGAACGAGCGCTTCCACCAGACCCTGTTCCGATGGCTCGACAAACAGCCCCTGGCAGCGACCCTCGCCGAACTGCAGGAACAGGTCGACCGGTTCGATGTCATCTACAACACCGAACGCCCCCACCAGGGCCTCCCCGGCCGCATCACCCCGCAACAGGCCTGGAACGCCACACCCGTTGCCGAGGCCCCGCGCCCGAAACCCGCACCCGTGACCCCGGTACCTCCACCAGCGAAGGCCGACACGCTCGTTGCCGTGCCCGCAGGCACGGATCTCGCGACTCGTCCCCGGTATGGCGGCACGATCCGGTTCGCAGACGAAGGAGAACGTGAGATGACGGTCCGGTCCAACGGCACCGTCTACTTACGAGGGGTCCGGTTCCTGATCAGCCGCCGCCGAGTCGGTGAGACGATCCATGTCGTGTGGGACATGGTCGGGGTGGTCTTCGCCGACCAGCACGGCGAGGTCATCGCCGAACACTCCTGGCCGCCTCAGGGTGTGACCTATGTCAGCAACGGTGTTCCCCGCGGCAAACCCCGACAGACGATCACGGGCGAGGAAGTGTCACCACT
>NZ_BAAAPZ010000024.1:0-854 GCF_039531405.1 Brevibacterium salitolerans
GGTGCGCGTCGCGGAGAACCGTGAACCTGGCGTCACGATCGAGCAGATCGCGAGGGACTTCGGCGTTCACCCCATGACCCGCAGATGTGGCTCCAACGCGCCCGCGTCGATCGCGGTGAAACCGCTCCGACCGACGCGATGCCGACCACGGCGCAGACCGCGCAGTCGCGGGAGGCGAGCAAGCGGATCCGGCTCCGGGAGCAGGAGAACGAGGTCCTCCGAGGCGCGGCCGCGTATCTGGCGCAGGCGCATCTGCCGGAAAAGGCTCTACCCGTTCGTGACAGAGCTCGCCGGTGACGGGCTCCCCGTCACGGTGACAGCGAGGACACCTCCCGCTTGAAAGCGAAGCGCGCGGGGAACGGGTTCTCAAGCTCGTCCGTCAGCCCTGCTATCGGTGGCTGCGCACCCCGATCACCGATGCGGAGCTGGACGAGGCGTATCGCGCGAACGGCCTTTTCGATGCCCACCGCGACGATCCCGAGGCCGGGCATCCTTAACTCGCCGACGAAGCCCGTGACGCAGGAGAGTCGATGTCGGACCGGACAGCGTGGAGGATCACGTCCGAGACGTTCGGCGAGAAGAAGGCGTGCTGTAAGGGCAAGAAACCCGGACCGCCCTGTCCACGACGATCTCGTCCAGCAAGAGTCCACTGTCGATGCGCCGAACCGGCGCTGACTCAGGGGCATCACGGAGCATAAGACGGGCGAGGGCACGCTCTACCGCTGCGCGATCAAGGACGTCTACTCGGGCAAGATCGTCGGCCGCTCGATCGACTCGCGGATGAAGTCTCGCCTGGCCGTGGACGAGATCGACAACGCCGCCGCGTTGCGCGGTGACGTCGCCGCGAGGGAATC
>NZ_BAAAPZ010000025.1:0-1828 GCF_039531405.1 Brevibacterium salitolerans
ATCAGCTCTCAGACACATGAGCAGCGGATTTACCTACCACTCGTCCTACCACCTTAGACCACGACAACCATCGCGCGGCCCGGCTACCTTCCTGCGTCACACCCGTTAACACGCTTACCTACTACATGCTCAGGTCCCACCCCACACCACACACACAACCCGAAGGTCACACGCGGGTGCGGACTGGTTAGTCTCACACGCCTCAGTACTGACGGTCCTTCGCCGGTACGGGAATATCAACCCGTTGTCCATCGACTACGCCTGTCGGCCTCGCCTTAGGTCCCGACTTACCCAGGGCGGATTAGCCTAGCCCTGGAACCCTTGGTCATCCGGCGGAAGGGTTTCTCACCCTTCATTCGCTACTCATGCCTGCATTCTCACTCGCATAGCCTCCACCACTGAATCACTTCGCAGCTTCACCGGCCACACGACGCTCCCCTACCCAACACCACAACCATTACAGCATACGTGGTATTGCCACGACTTCGGCGGTGTACTTAAGCCCCGCTACATTATCGGCGCGGAATCACTTGACCAGTGAGCTATTACGCACTCTTTCAAGGATGGCTGCTTCTAAGCCAACCTCCTGGTTGTCTTCGCAACTCCACATCCTTTTCCACTGAGCACACGCTTAGGGGCCTTAGTCGGTGGTCTGGGCTGTTTCCCTCTCGACTACGAAGCTTATCCCCCGCAGTCTCACTGCCATGCTTACACTTACCGGCATTCGGAGTTTGGCTGACGTCAGTAACCCGGTAGGGCCCATCGGCCATCCAGTAGCTCTACCTCCGGCAAGAAACACACAACGCTGCACCTAAATGCATTTCGGGGAGAACCAGCTATCACAGAGTTTGATTGGCCTTTCACCCCTAACCACAGGTCATCCCCTCCATTTTCAACTGAAGTGGGTGCGGGCCTCCACGACGTCTTACCATCGCTTCACCCTGCCCATGGCTAGATCACTCCGCTTCGGGTCTAGGACACGCGACTCACTCGCCCTCTTCGGACTCGCTTTCGCTACGACTACCCACCAAAAGGTTAATCTCGCCACGTGCCGCTAACTCGCAGGCTCATTCTTCAAAAGGCACGCCATCACCCCAACAAGGAGGCTCTGACGGATTGTAAGCGCATGGTTTCAGGTACTATTTCACTCCCCTCCCGGGGTACTTTTCACCATTCCCTCACGGTACTGATCCGCTATCGGTCATCAGGAAGTATTCAGCCTTACCAGGTGGTCCTGGCAGATTCACACAAGATTACACGAGTCCCGTGCTACTCGGGCACCACCACACACGCATACCAGCCGTTTCGTCTACAGGACTCTCACCCTCTACGGTCACGCTTCCCAACGCATTCGACTACAACCAGTAACATTCGTGCTCACCCCATGCCAAGAATGAACGAGTGGCCCCACAACACCGCGCATGCAACACTGGCACGCTTACACACACACGGTTTAGGCTCCTCCGCTTTCGCTCGCCACTACTCACGGAATCATTATTATTTTCTCTTCCTGTGGGTACTGAGATGTTTCACTTCCCCACGTTCCCCCCACACACCCTATATATTCAGATGCGGGTCACGACACATGACATGCCGCGGGGTTTCCCCATTCGGACACCCTCGGATCACCGTTCGTTTACCAACTCCCCGAGGCTTATCGCAGGTTACCGCGTCCTTCATCGGCTCCTGATGCCAAGGCATCCACCATGCGCTCTTGAACACTCACACACACCCCACAAACCATGAAGTGATGCGAGTCGGATAACACAAGAAACACAACAACAACAAAATCACACAGAACACCACACACACCCCACAAAGGGCACAT
>NZ_BAAAPZ010000026.1:0-784 GCF_039531405.1 Brevibacterium salitolerans
GCCTCGTCGGTTACGAGCCACGCGATAAGGCGCGCAGGGTCGTCCGGTTGTCCGTATCGCCCGAACGGGAACATGGGCTTGACGAACTGCCACATGTCGTCGGTGAGATACCCGGTGTCGACGGGGCCTGGATTGATGGTGTTCACCCGAATGCCGTCGTCGGCGAGTTGATCGGCGATCGTCGTCGTCACTCCGGCAATCGCGGCCTTGGCCGCTGCATATGCGACCTCGCCGGGCATCGGGCCGAGGTCCTGTCCCGATGTGAGGAAGACGATTGACGCCGGCGTCCCCGGGACGTGATGTGTAGCGAAGGACTGGGCGAGCAGAATCGAAGCGCGTGCGTCGACTGCCCAGTGTTGGTCGAGATCTGCGGCACTCAACTCACCGATGGGGCCGTCGGATCCTGATAGCGCTTGATTGCAGACCAATGCATCGACATGGCCGAACTCGCTCACGGCTGCGTCGATCACCTGCTCGGCGGCGTTTGGCTCGGTCAGATCGGCGTGGAAGTCAGCAACTCGTGCATCGCCCACGGCGTGTGATCGAACGCCTTCGAGTACCGCGGTGATGTCGTCGCTGCCCCACTCCTGCTCGGCATCATGTGGGGAGAAGTGGTGACAAAACACGTTGGCTCCGTATGCGGCGAGTCTGCATGCGATGGCGTACCCGATTCCCGCGCGGCGGCTGACCCCGGTCACGACAGCGGACTTGCCCTTCAAAGGGAACGGGACGCGCGTCAAAGGATGCGTCGGTTCGAGGTTCATGGCCTCTAGTGAAACAGAGT
>NZ_BAAAPZ010000027.1:0-1021 GCF_039531405.1 Brevibacterium salitolerans
AACCACCGCCTCCGGCAGAACACCCTCAGCACACACAGAACCGAACACCGGACTGGACGCAGCACCAGCACCAGTGTCGGTGTCGGTGGTGAGTGCCTGGAAACGCCCGGCACGGATCGCCCGTGCCGTGGCCTGAAGGCGCTGATAATACGGCTCCAGTACCGTGATCGGTCCTTCCAGGGTGAGGAACGCCCGCCCCGAGGCCGCCCGCTCATACGACACCCGCCGTGTGTCATGGACGGTCTTCACCGCAGAGGCGGGTGGGGCGCAGAGTGCTGCTTGGGCACGCACATGCTCAGTGAACGTCTCCACCGGAGCAGCCAGCAACGCAGGACCCCGCAGCCGAGCATGCTGATCCCGCACACAAGCAGGTGAGACGGACTCGGATACCGCCTGTTCTTCTTCCACCTGACCCTGTCCGTGCACCGGTGGAGCGTAAACATCTTCAGCATTGCGACCGTTGTCCGCAGTGACCCGGCCGGTGGTGTCACGATCAAGCCACCGCACATCATGCAGCTGCAACCGCGTACTCACCCGCAGCAACGCCCGGAGCTTCGCCATGCTGAGTCGGCCTTCAAGAACGAGAGCGAGACACCGGGAGAACCCGAGATACGCCAGCACCGCCTCCACGATCCGCCGGTGAGCCTGCGTCTTCGTAAGATCTGTATCCACCAACACCGCCCGCACCACAGTACGGGGAAGATGCTGACTGATGAGCTCACGCGCAGAGAACTCCCCATGTGAACGCAGGAGGACCTCGAGCGTGTCAGGTCCGTCTTCGGCGGCGATGACGGCCAGGGTGGTCTCTGCCAGCGCCACCAGGTGGGCGGCCTCACACCGGTCGAGAGCGTAGGCGGTCGCCTGCACGCTGTGGGAGATTCCCTGCACATCGATCGACTCGACGGTAGCGCGGGTCTCAAGCGCTGCGCGCTGGGGTGATTCGAGCATCTGCCAGTCCTCACCAGCAGGCAGTTCCCCGGGCTGACGGTGGAACACCGGCAACCGGGCAGGCAAGCCCATG